>WAQC01000001.1 GCA_015520425.1 Candidatus Pelearchaeum sp.
CTAGACAGATTGTTCGGCGTTGTTGAGGTGAGAAACCTAAGTGATGAGAGGGATGTTCTGGATTTTGATAGTGCGGTGATGCGCGCTGTTGAGCTGTTTAACGGGGAGCGCTACTGGGAGGCTCACGAGGCTTTAGAAAGCTTGTGGAGAAACACTCAGGGAGCTGAGAAAGAACTCCTACACGGAATAATACTAACCGCGGCCGCCTACGTCCATACCCAGAAGGGAGAGGAAGATAGATTCATACCAATACTTGAGAGAGCCTACAAAAGCCTACTAAGCTGGCCAGAAGACAGCTACAGGCGGATTGATGTCAAAACCTTACGCGAGGCCGTTAAACAGCTTCTTGATGAGCGGGCTTTCCGTAGGATTAGGCTAACCCTTAAATGTTAGGCTCCGCCTAACTTAGGTGATGTCTAACTTTACTCTCACAAAGCCCGAAGCATCATACCTCAGTGAGGTTTATCGGATTATTGAGGAGGGACGCGAGCCTGCCGTAACCCTGCTGGCCTCGCGTTTCGGCGTTAAGCTCCCTACTGTTATAGATGTTCTTGAGAAGCTGGAGCGGAAGGGGCTGCTTGTTAGGGAGAGGTGGCGCGCCCCAAAGCTCACGCGCACAGGCATTAGGGTAGCTTCCTCAATACTCCACCGCCACAGGATTATAGAGCTTTACTTCAGCAGAAAACTGGGGCTGGCGCAGCAGCTAGCGTGCCGCGAGGCTGCGAAGATAGACTACATCCTTGACGACCTCGTGGTGGCGAGGATGTGTAGAGAGCTTAACCACCCAGACAAGTGCTTCCACATGAAGCCCATAAACCACACCCGCTGCAAGAGGTGAATACCCCATGCTCTTCCTAGTCCTGGCCCTCATCCCCTTTTTAGCTGACGCCATGCTGGCTGTCTTGCTACGCAACAGGCAGCTAACAGCCAGCTACGTGAGGTATGTCATAGCCTTGTCAGCTGGCCTAGTTATTTCGGCCGCGTTCTTTGAGCTTCTCCCAGAAGCCAACATAGAGGCCAACGCAGCCATCGTCGCTCTGGGATTCTTCACCTTCTACCTCGTGGAGAAGACAACCATGCTACATGCCTGCGGCGAAGAGGAGTGCGAGGCCCATAGCCTCGGAAGGCTCACAGCCATCGGCATGGCCTCGGATAACGTGATAGACGGCTTGGGAATCGCTGTGGCATACCACATAAACCCCATCCTGGGGATGATAATCACGCTAGCGGTAATCTCGCATGAGATTCCCCAAGCTATAGCCTCAGCCTCGTTGCTGAGAAGGGAGGGGAGACCGCGTAATGAGGTAGTGCTGATTCTCTCGTTTGCGGGTGCTATGTATCCACTGGGCGCCGCGCTCTCGCTACTCATACCCGAAGAGCTCTACACCGTAATAGTGGCATTCGTCGCTGGCGTATTCCTCTACATAGGAGCTGGAGACCTCCTCATGGAAGCCCATAGGCGGTTCAACTGGAGGATTATACTCTCGGTCCTCCTAGGCGGAGCGATAATGTACATGATGGGCATGGTGCTTCACGCTGTCTAGAGAGGGGAGCGTATATTGCTGGGCTAAGGGGGTGAGAATAGTATGCGGCAGGTAGCGATAGTGGGTGTGGGGATGACGAAGATAGGGAAGAGCGATAAGAATGTTGTTGAGCTGCTCGCAGAGGCGGCGCTGAAAGCTATGGATGACGCGGGGGTCGGCGAAGGGTTTGACGAAGTCTTCGTCGGCAACATGGCTGCTGGCGAGTTTGAGGGCATGTCTGGATTGGGCGACGCCCTAGTGAGCATGCTCTCACTGGAGCCAACGCCAGCGATAAGGATAGAGAACATGACCGCCAGCGGGGCTTCAGCCATACACGCGGGCTGGCTCTCAATAGCATCTGGGAAATCCAGCCTCGTCCTAGTAGCGGGAGGAGAGAAGATGACATCAGCAACAACCGAGAAGACAGCAGATATCGTGGCGAGCTTCACACATCCAGTGGAGCGCGACCAGGGGGTAACGCTCCCAGCGCTCGTCGCGATGGCCGCGCGCACATACCTTGAGAGATACAACGCCTCGCGCGAGTCCTTAGCATACGTGGCCGTGAAGAACCATCATAACGGCTCACTTAATCCCCTAGCCCAGTTTCAGCGCAGGATAACGGTGGAGGAGGTGCTCAGCTCTCCAGTAATATGCGACCCGCTGAGGCTCTATGACTTCTGCCCAATCTCAGACGGCGCGGCAGCGCTAGTATTGGCTCCTCTGGAGGATGCTGGAAGATACACAGACAAGCCCGTCAAGATTACTGGTATAGGAGCCGCTACCGATACCCACGCAATACAGGAGCGCGACGACATAACGCGGATGGACGCTGTGCGCATAGCTGGGGAGAAGGCGTATAGGATGTCTGGGAGAAAGCCCAGCGACGTTCATGTGGCGGAGCTGCATGACATGGCTACCGTTCTTGAGATTATGATTGCGGAGGAGCTGGGCTTCTTTAAGCGTGGCTCTGGATGGCGGGAGATTGAGCGCGGCGCAGCAGACTTGGGAGGCGAGCTTCCGATAAACACCAGCGGCGGGCTTAAGGCTCGCGGCCACCCACTAGGGGGAACAGGCGTAGCCCAGGTGGTTGAGCTCGTGATGCAGCTTCAGGGAAGATGCGGAGAGCGCCAGGCTGGAGAGCCGCGTATAGGGCTTGCGTGCAACCTCGCGGGCTTCGCCAACGCTGCTGCTGTAACGATAGTAGAGCGCGGCTGGTGAGAAGAGATGACTAGCATAGTTGCCTACCGCTGTCAAGGATGCGGCCACACCTCAACCATCAAGAGGCTAAGGTGTAGCAAGTGTAGGGGAAGAGATTTCGCTGAGGTGAAATTGGAGAAGGGCGTGCTGATAACATACACGGTGATGAACGTGGTGCGGCCTGGCTATGCGAAGCCGCTCACAATAGGATTGGCAGATTTCGGAGAAGGCGTTAAGGCGCTAGCCCAGCTAGCGATAAATAACCCGCGTGTGGGGATGAAAGTAAAGCCAGCACAAGCAGTGCTACGGAAAATAGAGAACAGAGCGCTTCTAGGGACTATCTTTGAGGAAGCCTAGGCACTACTGTACTTCTGCTCAATAAGCTTGTATCCCTTCTCCTCAAGCAGCTCGGCAAGCTCGGGACCGCCAGACTCAACAATCCTACCATTATACATTACATGCACGTAGTGCGGCGTTACGTACTTGAGTATCCGCTGGTAGTGGGTTATTAGCAGTACGCCCATCCCTGTCTGCTCCACCAGCTTCCTCACACCCTCCGCAACGATGCGGACACCATCAATATCCAGCCCAGAGTCGGTCTCGTCCAGTATCGCTATACGCGGCTGCAGTACAGCTAGCTGTAGTATCTCGGCCCTCTTCTTCTCCCCGCCTGAAAAGCCCTCGTTAAGGTAGCGGCGCGCCAACGAGGGGTCTAGACTGAGCATCTGCAGCTTCTCGTTCAAGAGCTTCTGGAACTCAATCACTGATATGCGCTCCTTCTGCTTATCAACCTCGCCACCGCCGTACTTGAGGTTTAGGTACGCCCTGCGGAGAAAGTTGGCCACAGTAAGACCTGAGACCTCCACAGGGTATTGGAAGGCTAGGAAAAGCCCCTTCTTGGCGCGCTGGTCTGGAGTAAGCTCCAGAATGCTCTCACCATCCAACAGTATATCGCCTGAATCAACCACATAGCGGGGATGCCCCATAATCACGTAAGCCAGGGTGCTCTTGCCAGAGCCGTTAGGCCCCATGACTGTATGTATCTCCCCTTCCCTGACCTTGAGATTAACTCCACGCAGGATTTGCTTGCCTTCCACGCTCGCGTGTAGGTCGCGTATTTCTAGCTCCAACGTTGTTCGCAGACAGTATTATAACGGCGTTATTTAACCATGAGCATCCCAAACAGAGGGCGCTCAAAAAGGGGCGACAACTACGAGAACCCCAAGAACCACACCACAGCCTTTAACCCTCCCTTACACGAAACATACCCGCTCTCATCAAATAGCTTCAAAACATACCGTTGTAAAGATTATAAATACTCAATAGCATACTAGCTATGGTATTGTCAAGTCTAAAGAAGGAGTTCCTAGACCTGCTCAAGACGGATGAAGAGTTTAGATACGCGGTTGCTGGACTGATAGGGCTAGAGGAAGTTTTGAGGAGACTTGACAGGCACGAGTCAGAGCTAGTCAAGCTTAGAGAGGACATGAACAAACTAAGAGAGGATACGAATAGGCTTAGAGAGGACATGAATAGGGGTTTTGAGCTGATTGAGAGACGCATCTCAGCCCTCGGAGCTAGGTGGGGGATAATGACCGAGGAAGCGTTTAGAGAGGGCATCAAAGGGCTGCTTGAGAAGGAGCTGGGCTTAAAGGTTGAGAGATGGATTGGCGCTGATTCTGAGGGAGAGGTGTATGGATTTCCAAGCCAGATAGAAGTGGATGTAAGCGTGCATAACGGCAGGATAATCCTCATAGAGGTATCGTCACATGTTAGACGGTCAGATGTTGCTGCTCTCAAGAAGAAAGCCCTAGTCTACGAGAAGATTACTAACAATAAGCCTGATAGGTTACTAATAGTAACGCCGTATGTTGATGAGGATGCTTACAAACTAGCTAAAGAGTTAGGAATAGAGATATACACGAAAGTTTAAGCGTCATTTGTTGGTGTGTAAGAGAGAGGGTTCTCCTAGAGATTTTTAGATAACGCCTGGCGGCTCGCGGCCGAACATGCGGCGTACCCTTCTATATTCTTCAGCTAGGGAGAGCTGGGCGCGAATTCTCTCATGCTCCGCATCTAGCCGTGTGTAGTCTAGGTCGGGTATGCCTAGGAGACGCGTGAGGACGCGGAGGACGCTCTTGGCTGTCTTGGGCTGTCTAATCTCAGGGTTGTCAATCTCGCCTAGTATGCATATGCCGCCAATCCCATGCTCCTCAGCTATTCCCAGTAGTAGGCCGTTGAAGCCTGTGATGTAGCCCTCGCCCTCAAGGGCCAGAGCGCCGCTTGCCTCTACAGCCTCACGAAGCTCCTCGCGGGTAATCGCGTAATAAACACGCCTCTCTGGGAGAACGTCCCCGCGATGCGCTGCGCCAAGAGTAATTACACGCCTAACACTAAGCTGAGCAGCATAGTTGATAACATCCTCGCAAAGCTCGTAGAGTGTTGCGGGCTCATGGGGCTGGAATTCTCCAGAGAAGACTACGAAGCCCCCGCCATCGCGTGGTTTATTGAATTTGAAGAGGGAACGAGCATAGCTGGCTGTTCCCTCCTTGTGTATGACGTAGGGAGGCCAGTAAGCATGGAGCTGTGCGAATGTCTCCATCCCAAGCTCGCTGACCAAATGCGCGACAGCTATACCAGCGACATTCCCCATATCGGGCAAGCCAGCGACAAGCGTATCAACACCGCTGGGAGGCTCGCCCACAACCTGAAGACGCATCAACAAAACACCAACCACGCCATATTTGAGCTATTACCACAATCCCCAACATGAACCATTATAAACCAACCCTCATCACATAATTATTAGGCGGGAAGCCCCCTTGAAGATAGACTACGTAGCCTTTGACTCCTTTGGAGTGAAGTCGTCATGCGTGAAGGTTGAGACTGGGGATGCGACGATTACGATAGACCCAGGCATAGCTTGGGAGGTAGATTCCTTCCCGCTTACTGAGCGTGAGAAGGCCGCGCTGGACAGGAGATATACGGCTGAGATAAAGCGGGCGTGTAGGGAGTCTGACATAATAGTACTGACCCACTACCATTATGACCATCACATACCTGATAAGAGTCTATACGTTGGTAAGCGTCTCTTTGTGAAGGACCCGCGGCGCTGGATTAACGCCTCGCAGCGCGGTAGGGCTTATGAGCTGTTGGATGGGCTTGACGCCGAGATAGAGGTAGCTGATAATAAGACATTCAGGATAGGCGGCACTAAGATATGGTTCTCCAAGCCGCTGTGGCACGGTGTAAAGGGGACAAGCCTAGGCCATGTGGTAATGGTTGGGATAGATGATGGTGAGACTAGGCTACTGCACACCTCAGACATAGACGGCCCAATCTTGGAAGAGCCGATAAAGCTCATACAACGCTACAACCCAGACATCCTGATAATAGACGGCCCACCAACATACATACTCGGATACATGCACTCATACTATAACCTCGCCCGTTCAGTCATCAACCTATGTAGAATAATAGAGAGCATAGACGCGGAGCTCATAATCCTAGACCACCACCCGCTACGGGACTATAGATACCGCGACCTCCTATACGAGGCGTATCGCCACGCTGCGAGGTATGGAAAAACCATGGAGACGGCTGCCGAGTTGCTGAAGATGAGGCCTAAGGTAATAGAGGGCTATGAGAAGCATGGCCCTACGAAATGGAGGACTTGGCAGAGATTCACGTTCAGCGACATGAGGAGAGTTCTGGAAAATGCTGTGAAATACAGACTCGTGGGAAGGGGCTGGATACGCTTAGCAAAGAGATACCTGCGCGAGGCTGGGGAATGATATGTGGGGGTGGGTTTAGCGTCTCAGCAGTATGCGCAGCATCCATGTCTCGGTTAGGCGTAGGAAGACTCCTTCTTGGGAGATTTTCCTGACCAGTGCGGCCGATGGCAGTAGTGAGAGCGCTGTGTGTATGGCGTTGAAGACGGCGGTGAACGCCAGGACTAGTAGGAGCGCCTCCAGCTGGCTTGTTGCTTGTATTCCTGTGGAGAGAGCGACCGCGGAGGAGGCGAACTCTAGGAAGTAGGGGAAGAACACGGCCAGGACTAGGTAGTTTACGACGGTCATCACTGCTATCCTAATGACGGCTCCGAAGAGCATGAGCTGGGCTAGGAAGGACGCCATCCCGCCCCTGCCTACTAGGCTATATACGCGCGAGCCCAGCCACATGCCGACGAGCATGGACATTACGGCGATGAACTTCAGAAAAGGCCCTAGGGGCGTGAATTCGCCGACCATCGTTAGTATGGCCCAGTAGATGAGCGAGGTCGTTATGCCGATTATGGGGCCGAAGCCTAGGAAGGCCACGACGACGGGTATCTCTGCGATGTCAAACTTCAGGTAGGGTATTATCGGGAATGGAAGGCTTGGCAGCAACGTCAAAACGACGGCCAGGGCGCCGAAAGAGGCTGCGACAGCTATTGTTATAGGCTTGGACTGGGTTGCGGCCATTCACTCCACCCTCCTAGCCTAGCCTCACGCATAGGTAATTACTTAAAACTTAGTTTCTACAAAAGAAGTGAGTTATTCAGGGGGAGTCCGAGCATATAAGGAAAAGACCACATACTACGCAGTTTTAAACCCCCTCAGCGCCGACATGCTGGAAATTTTAAATACCTTTACCAACAGCACATCTGCTTGTAAAAACTTGACAAGAAAATACCTACTTGAAAGCCTGCTCCTTTCGGTTCTACTAACTACAGCCCTGCTGTTTGGAGGATTGTTAATCCCTGTGGGCGCTGTCCCAGGCGTGTTGGTTGTGGATGATGATGGTAAAGCTGTGGTAGGCGACTGTGATGCCGATGTGAGCGCCTTCAGCTCCATCCAAGACGCGGTAGACGCAGCCTCTCCTGGCGACACGATAATCGTATGCCCAGGGGTTTATGACGAGCAGGTTACGATAAGCAAGCCTGGTATAAGGCTGGTAGGCGTGGCTAGAGATGATGTTATTGTGAGGCCGAGCAGCCTCTCCTTGACAGCGCCGAGCCTATACTCAGGAAGCCCACAGGCATACATAATCCTAGTCAACCAAGCTAGAGATGTCTCAATTGAGAGCCTCACCGTTGATGGTGAGGCTGCCGCACAAACATTCAGCGGATGCGCACCAGGATTTATGGGAATATTCTACCGCGCATCCTCAGGCATTATAAGGAACGTAAAGGTGGAAGATGTTAGGCTTCCTGACAATCTCCTAGGCTGCCAGACTCAGCTAGCAATATTCATACAGAGCGGGTATGGCCGAGCTCTTAAGGCGCGCGCAACAGTGGAAGATAGCATAGTCATTAACTATGGGAAGAATGGAATAACATGCAATGAGGCTGGGACGCACTGCACTATATCAAATAACTACGTCCAAGGTATAGGCGCAACCGATAGGATAGGGCAGAACGGCATTCAGCTCGGATTCGGAGCGCATGGAAGAATAATCTCCAACACAGTCAAAGACAACTTCTACACGCCTGAAAAATACGTTGCTTGTGGTGTTCTAATCTTCTGGGCAGGCGGAACCGTTACTGGAAACACCTTCTCAGGCAATGAGCAGAACATATGCAATAGCGCTGGCGTTGAGATGCCTGAGCATCCACCTGTAAAGCCCTAACAAACACCCCTACATATTTTATTTACTAGCCTGACAGTATAGGGTTTAGCGTCTTCTTGAGATTCTCTCTCCCAGCCTTGAGCTGTTCGCTTGTTAGGTTTATGGTTGTGGGCTTCGGCAAGCCCCTTGCCTGGAGCTCGCGCTCAATCCTGTCCAGCCAGACACCACTTCCCTCTAGCTGCTCTACGCCGAGTATGAAGACCTTGTATCCCCTTTTGCTGTATTCCTCAACCTGGTCTGCGGTTATCGTTATCCAGCCTTCTAGGCTTTGCTCAGAAACTCCAGGGGGCGGCATCTTTATAATCCCGACACCAGAGTCGCGGAGGATTTCATAGACCTCGCCGCTCGCGGGAAGATTCCCATAGCCCTGCGGATTCACGAAGTAGTCTGCTAGTATAACAAGCTTGAACGAGCGCGAGTCATGCGTCTCCATATCCAACACCCCTCCCTTGGACGGGGTTGCTACTCCTCCTTACCTTCCAGAAACGCCTTAAGCTCCGCGATAGACTTCTGCATGTCAAAGTCTGGCGTGTCCATCGGTATCCCTGTGGCGCGGGGTAGCTGAAGACCCCTGCGCTGAAGCTCCTTCTCCAACTCCTCAATCCACACACCCTTCCCAGGGACTATCTGGAACTGCTCAGGCGTGGCGTTGGGCCTACCGCCCCAGTTGGGGTTCCTACCAGTATAACGCACACCAGAAGACGGGCTGCCGTCCAGCCCTATCAAAACAACATCACACCCCTCGCGCATATACTTCTCAATAACATCAGCCGTAAACTGGGCGAGGAACCTGCAGTGCCGCCTGTATCCTGGGTTGTCATACTGGTCTTTCGTCTGCCACCACCTGTTGACGCCCATGAAGGTAAGCTCTGGGCAAGGTAGCTGCTCTATCTGGTAGCCGTTCTGCTTAAGGAGGTCAACTACTGGATGGACAACGCCTGGGTAGCGCGCATACTCTGCGACCTTCGCGTTCTGGTTTAGAAGGCAGTGAGCCAGAAAAGCAACCTTACGCCTCTGCTCAGCCAAACCTAATGCCCACCTCTATCCTAGGCTTAAATGAGCTACAGCCAAAATATATTAAGAGTAGCGAGCCAGAGCCTCGTGTACGAATAATTTACTTAGGATAGCGTATGTCTAAGCTTGGGCTTGGCTTGGGTTTAACGGTATATGGTGGGGCTGGCGAGATAGGCGGTAATAAGATTCTCCTCACATGCGGCGAGACTAGGTTGTTCTTGGATTTTGGCGTGAGCTTCTCCGCTAAGAGGCGCTTCTTCGGCACGTTCCTCCAGCCCCATAGGTATAGCCTAGTTCGTGATTACGTGCTCACAGGTGTTCTGCCAGCTATACGCGGAATCTATAGGCGAGACCTGCTCCAGCACGCGGCCGAGCTTGATGATAGGGAGCCGTCTGTTGATGCTGTCGTTGTGAGCCACGCCCACCTAGACCACTGCGGCCACGTCTCACTAATCAGGCATGACATACCAATACTGCTAGGCGAGGGAGCGCGGACAATAATAGCAGCGCGCGAGATGAGCAGAAACTCATCAAGCATAGAAACATCAATACTTCACACGGGAAAAAGCTCCACCAGGATTGTCAAGACATTCAAGACTGGCGATGTTATAAGAGTCAAAGAAATACGGCTGGAGCCTATTCATGTTGATCACTCCGTCCCAGCAGCTTATGGGGTAATCGCCGAGACAGCTGAGGGAGTTGTGGCGTATAGCGGTGATTTTAGGATTCACGGCCCTATGAGGAGCATGACGCGGGACTTCATAGAGCGTTGCGCCGAGAAGGGCGTTGATACGCTCATTATAGAGGGAACGCGTCTAGACGAGTATGAGGAGCACTCGGAAGATAATGTGCGCGAAGCCTTGACTGGGCATATCTCCACCTCCTCTGGGCGGGGTGTTGTCGTTCTCGTTGGCCTGCTGGACTTTGACAGGCTGCGCTCACTCCTAGCCGCGTGCGAGGAGACAGGCCGCGCTCTGGTAATCTCGCTACGCCACGCTTTCCTACTCAAACAGCTAGCAGAAGCTGGGCTGCGTATTGATGTCCCAAAACTAGAGCATGACAGGCTTATGGTCTATCATGAGCGCAGGGGAAGCGGGACGTTCAGCGACTCTGATTACCGAGGCTGGCTATCCAAGTTCATCCAGCAGCTTATGGATGTTGGGGCGCCTCTGGTGAGGGATGAAGAGATAGCGAGAAGCCCCGAAAAGTATGTCTTGGCTCTAAGCCAGCCAGAGGACATAACTGAGCTGGCCAACATAAAGCCACCTGCGGGAAGCAGGTTCATCCTCTCCACATCAGAGCCGCATAACGAGGAGCAGATGCTTGAGATGGAGAAGATAAGGAACTGGGTGGACTTCATGGGGATGAGCTTCCACCACGTCCATGCCTCAGGCCACGCATCTGGAGGAGAGATAATCAACGTGATAGAGGAGATAAACCCGCGAAAGATAATACCAATACACACGGAGCATCCAGGGCTATTCGCCAAACTACTTAGAGAACGCGGTCTGGACACAGTGGTATGCGAGCCGCGGCCAGGTGAAACCATTAAAATCTAGACTAACGCTCATCTCCTTGCTGTTGCATGTCTAAGCGTGCTGACGCTGTCGTGAGTGTTAGGGGGGAGCCCATCTTCACGGCAGACCTCATACCAGAGGAAGCCCTCTACGTGAAGGCTGTACGCTCAAAATATGCCCACGCTCTCATCAGGCATGTTGATGTCTCCGACGCGCTTAAGGTAAGGGGCGTAAAGACAGTGCTCACGGCAAAAGACGTGCCAGGCGAGAACCTAGCCTCAATAACCCTGCCCGACAGACCTTTCCTCGCTGTGGATAGGGTTAGGAGCATAGCAGACCCTATAGCGCTGGTGGTTGCGGATGACCCCCTGGCTGCTGACGAGGCCGCTGAGCTTGTGAAGGTTGGATATGAGCCGCTTCCCGTTGTGAGAGACCCGCTGAGCGCCCTAGCCCCAGACGCACCCAAGATACACGAAGACGGGAACCTGGCAAGCCACGCCAAAGTGAGAAAAGGAAACGTTGAACAAGGCTTCGCGGAGAGCGACATAATAGTTGAG
>WAQC01000002.1 GCA_015520425.1 Candidatus Pelearchaeum sp.
GACGGGCTTGTAGGAAACATGGCGGGCAAGCCAGGAACGCTCCCGCCTGTCTGGAACAGTCTTAGAATAGAGTATGAGCTATTCCAGCGCGTCCTAGGAGTTGATGCCGAGATAGAGGTGAAGCCCATAGCCGAGAAGGAGCCCCTAGTAATAAACGTCTACTCCGCTGTTACGAGCGGTGTTGTGAGTAAGAGGACGCCAGATTATGTTCAGGTTGAGCTTACGCGCCCTGTATGCGCTGAGGAGGGGAGGAGGGTTACCATCTCGCGGAAGATTGGCGCTGGGTGGCGTTTGATAGGGTATGGTACTATAGTGTCGTGAGGGGGTTGAAACTCCTCGTAGATAGTAGTTTTTTTATTCTCTGCGCCGACGCTGGGCGTGATTTTGTGGCCGTGTTGGAGGATTATCTGGGTGAGCGGCTGGAGATGCTTGTTCCCCAGGCTGTTTTAGACGAGCTTGGGAGCCTATCTGGGCGTAAAGACAGACTTGGGCGGCTTGCGCGTGTTGCGCTTAAGCTGGCGTCGCAGGCAGGTGTGGTGGAGAATAAGCCAGGCAAGAACGCCGATGAGGCATTGATGGAGTCCGCCCGCAGGCTTGGCTTACCAGTCCTGACGGTTGACCGCAAGCTTCTTCAAGCCCTTAGGCGTGAGGGTATTCCAGCGGTAACGCTCTCCAAGACTGGCAGGCCGCGCGCAATCTTGGAGCCGCGCTAATGCTTATATTATGAAACGACATGCTCAGAAGAGCATACTTAAGAAGGTCAAGCCCTGGCGCTATACGGTGTTGTAACTGTGTTTATGGTCGTTGAGGTTCAGGATGTTGTCGGCGTGAGCCCCAAAGACTTTGGGAAGCCACTCCAAGAGGTGGTTATAAACAATCTGAAGAGCCAGTATGAGGGCACGATTGATGAGGAGCTGGGTTATGTAATCTTGGTGGCCGAGGCTCACGTTGACCCCGTTGGTTACCTCCTGCCCCGCGACGGCTCCACATACCATAGATGTACATTCAAGCTCATAACGTATTTGCCCAAGGTTCAGGAAGTTGTCCTAGGAGAGGTGGTTGAGATAACGGAGTTTGGATGCTTTGTACGCGTTGGGCCTCTTGATGGGCTTCTCCACATATCACAGATAACCGACGACTACATAAGCTATGACGAGAAGCATAACATGCTCATGGGTAAGAAGACTGGTAGGAAGCTTACGGTTGGTGATGATGTTAGGGCGCGTATAGTTGCTGTCTCTTTATCGTCTGGGACGAGTGGTAAGATAGGCTTGACCACGCGGCAGCCTATGCTTGGGAAGCTGGAGTGGATAGAGGAGGAGAAGCAGAAGGCTGTTGAGCCTGGCGTAAAACAGCAACAGGCTTAGGCGGTTTTTCTCTCCAACTCAAACGATAACACTCTCTTAGCTGAATCATATTTAACTCCACGCGCAACTAGGTTTGTGTCGTATATAGCCTCTAGAGAGCCCGCCATCATTCCTATCGTGAAGTAGTCAATTATCTTACCGTCCCATTCAGCCATTATCGGCTCGCTTATCTCTACATGAAAGCCTTGGGCTGTGTCTTCTATTTTTGCTATTCCTATTCCATATGCTCTGAGCATCGCTATTATGTTGGCGCGGAGCAGTTCTTCAGTCAACTTAACGTGAGTTTTCCTCTCCCTCATTTTGTCTATGACTCTCTTACCGAGGGCCACGCCGCTGTGGTAGAGCAATGTTGCGGCTGCTGTTCCGAATGTCTTGTGGAGTGTATCCTCAAGCGCCATCCAAGCATCGGCTGAGATGACGAATATCCTGAAATGCCCCCCACTAGTTATGGGGAAGAAGAAATGCTCAAAGAATATCTCATCCATCGCCTTTGCATCAACCTCTATCGTGAAATCAAGACCGCGGAGCTCTTCCAAGACTTTATCCAGACCATCACGGGGTTGTGAGACATCTACATAAAGGGTGATTACGCCCCAATCCCTGTTATGGACCTGCAAGTGGCCGCCCAGTATGTCTAGGTTATAGCGCCCTAGGAGGGCCGCTATCTCGCCCAAAACACCTGGCCTAGAGCGCGCCTTTATAAAGAGCTCATAAACCTCCCCTCCCTCAGGCGCCGTTAAACCAGCGTTTTTGGGTGTTGGCGTCATCTTAAAATGGCTTATACAGTAGGTATATATGAATAATATGCACGGTTATTTGACTTAATAAAGAATATATAAAAGCCAGCAAAACAACTAGGGGCGTACAGTTTTGACGCAAGAAAACAGGTGGGGGTTATTGCCTACTCTAGTGGGCAAGTCGGGGATAGTCCATGAATTCACAGAGATAATTAGGGTTGGAGAGGATGCGAAGGTTATTGACCAGTTAGAATATGAGGCGGATGTGAATGATATCCTCCGACTGTATCTAAAGATGCTTGATGTGGGGATTAAGGAGGCCGAGCTTAAGGTTCCAGGTATAACAGAGCAAGCGAGCAAGCTTGCGACAATGTATAACATAAAGGTCACCATAGTGAGTAGGGCTTCCACAACACTTACAAGGTCTAGAGACCAGACGATACATTAGGGGTTGTGATTTTAGGTTAATAGAGCAGAGTGATGCTTGGATTTTTTTGGATAAGGGTAGAGTGTGTGGGGTGTTGCTTGTGTCTTCGCGTGAGCGCGCCTGTAGGAACTGTAGGAAGATAGTATCTGGCAATGTATGCGATAACTGTGGTTCAACCAGCCTGACGACAAACTTTCAGGGACTTTTCATAGCCTTACTTCCTGAGGAGTCAAAGATAGCTGAGACGCTGGAGATTAAGAAGCCAGGCCACTATGCCGTCAAAGTCGGATAGGCAAATCTTCAGCAGACCCTTATACTTCTCTGAGGAGCTAAAGGAGAGGCTACGCCAGCCTCTGGGAATATTAATTGGGGGAGACTTGGAGGGCTCGTCTAAACGTGCTGCGGAGGAGATAAAACGCTCCAGGCCAACGATGGTCGTTGCTGTCGGCGATGTAACATCCAGTAGCTTAATCAATCATGGTGTCAGGCCTGATGTTGTAATAATAGATGGCAGGTATGAGCGTCGCATCTTCAGCGGAGAGCATAAGCTTGAGGGGTATGAGATTAGAAATGTCAGGAATCCCGCTGGTGTTATAATCCCTGAGGCCGCAGAGGCGGTTATGGACGCTGTTGAGTCGCGTAAGCGCGTTGCTATCCTCGTTGATGGAGAAGAAGACCTACTAGCTCTTCCTGCGCTACTAGCTTTGAGCGATGGAGGAGTTTTAGCTTATGGCCAGCCTAAGAAGGGCTGCGTCCTAGTCTGGGCTTCTGAACAAACCAGAAAGAAGGCGCGCGAGTTACTGGCCAGGGCTACCCCTGCTTGAACTGCGTATACCCACACCTACCACATGCGTAGCGGTCTCCGTGGTCTGCCATGAAATAGCCTATGCCACAACGCGGGCAGTTGACCAGCTTCCTCTCAGTCTTACCATCCTTCACACTGTATTTCTTCCAGAGCTCCGACTTGCCCATACCTACTGCACCAGCCCATTCCGCTTCAGTATATACTCGCGCTCAAACCTCTTCACGTCCTCCTCGTTGTCGTATATGTGGCTATGGACGCGCATCTTCCTAGCCCCGAACATGCAGTGCATATTAACTATCACGACTCTGTTCTCTGGGACGTTGAAGCGCTGGGCTATTGCCTGAGCCATCTCCTTCCGCGTAGGTGGGCTTGCTTCAAACTCCACGACAGCCTTAAACTCATGCCTCTTAATCAGCCTATTATACACCTGGCTCGCCTCAATAAAATTAACCAACCCTAACCACCTCCCTCCTTAGACAGCATCACCACGTTAATCTGCGCTATCGCCTCGCTTATCGTATTGCCCCTAACTGTTACACGCTTACGCAGACCCTTGACAAGCCTTCTGGCACGTTTCTTCTTCCTCTTTGAAGGCCTCTTCTCCCGCGGGTGGAAGCCCACTCCCCCAGAGAGGAGAACACGCACCTTACGCGGCCCAGATACGTCTGGCCTCATCGGGAAGCCGTCGCGGTCTGTTCCGCCAGTTATCTTGAGCACAGCCCCCTTAAAGCCGAAGGGAGCGCCGTCTATGGTCTCGCCTATCCTCTTACCCACCAGCAGGCTCATCTGCTGTGGATTGAGCTGGACCGTCTGAGCCTTCCCCGTAGACGGGTCTGACACGACCATCCGCGGAGCGGCGGCAGTCTTCTGAGACATCCAACAACCCTTCCAACGCCAAGCTCAGGCGAATTTATAAATCATGACTCGGCCAGCCTAGGGCTGGGCGCATGCCAGTGTTTATCTAGCCCAGAGAGGGTTAGAGGCGCGCATTATCTCAATAAGCTCGTCAAGGGCTTTGCGGGCGTCTTCGTCAAGCATGTGGGGGTAGTTCTGGATGAGCTGTCTGGCGTCGCGCTCGGGGACGGCCACGTATAGTATCTCGTCCTCGTGGATGTGCCTACCCATGACTGCTTCTCTCACAGATACAGCTACCTGAGCGCCTTTATGCGCCTCTGAGACCGCCACACCCTTATCCTGTATCTGCGCGATAGAGCCTACGGTCTTGCCGCTCTTATTGACCAGCTTATTGCCAGGCTTTATCACGCCACCCAGGACTTCTACGCCGAAGATGGCGGGGTTGCTCCTCCTAAACACAAACCCCTTCAACACCTTAATCTTACCAGGCTTAACGAGAGAACCGAACTCGGCGAGCTGCCGCATCCGCGTCTGCTCATCAACCCAGTTGAGGTAGTCCTCCGCAAGCCTGAAGAGGACATCAGCCTTGAATATTCTTATCCCCCTGCTATTGGCGTCGCGCTCTATGTCTGGGTCAACTCTCACGTTGAATGCTAGGATTACGCCGCTCAGCTCGTCTTTCTGCCTCACCACCTCGGCCTCAACAATATCTTTCTTCGCCACATCACCGATGTCGGCAAACCTTATCTGAACACCACGCTCGCGTAGGTAGGATACAGCCGCCTCAAGGGAGCCTAGGGTATCTGCCTTGAGCACCACCCCAGTCTTATCAGTCCTCACCATGAAGTCGCCCAGCTCCTCCCCAACACGAGCTAAGGCCTCCTCAACATTGTCGCCAGCAACCGCATGTATAGGCGAGCCTGGAATCGCATTATCCAGCTCATCCGCAACAAGCTTAACTCCAGCAGCAGCCCTAACCTCCTCAGCGTGCCTAAACCTATCGCGCGGGTCGCGCATCTCGTCAAGGGGCTTGGGCATCAACAACGCCCTAACCCTAGTTACCGCAGGCCCGTCACGCCCAACGTACGCAACCTTATCGCCAACCCTGATAACCCCGTCATGTAGTATGACGTTAGCGGTAACCCCAAGCCCTTCCTCCTCCACCAGCTCTAGGATAACTCCCTGCCCTGGGCCGTCGTGATACGCTATCTGCTCTTTCATGAACTGCTGCGCTAGGCCTAGGAGTATGAGCAGCAAATCTGCCACGCCCTCCCCAGTCTTGGCGCTCACAGGGACTATAGCTAGGGTTGTGGCGAAGGAGGTTACCCGCGTATAGAGGTCTGCGCGAAAGCCGAAGAACGAGAGGTCCCCCATGAGCGTGTATATCCTGTTCTCCAAATCTTCGCGTACTCCTGCCGCTTGCTTCTCAAACGTCTGCTTAAAGGGTGCTCCTGGGTTTGGCTTCCAGCCAGGTATCATGTCTATCTTGTTCGCAGCAACCACGAATGGTGTCTTCCTGCTTCTTAGGAGCTGTATGCTCTCCTTCGTCTGTTCCTGAACCCCCTTCGTTATATCCACCACAAGTATAGCCATGTCAGCTACTGAGCCGCCTCTCCTCCTGAGGTTGGAGAAGGCCGCATGGCCTGGCGTGTCTATGAAGAGCAGGCCTGGAATCTCAAGACGCGCCCTAACCTCACCCAAGAGAATCTTACACGTCTCCACTATGGCATCAAGAGGGAATAAGCTAGCACCTATATGCTGCGTAATCCCGCCAGCCTCACGCGCAGCTACTACAGTTCCACGCATAGTGTCAAGTAGCGACGTCTTCCCATGGTCTACATGGCCTAGAACCACCACTATCGGCTGTCTGAGCCGCATATCCAGGCGCCTCTCGTCTTCTCCTCTACCAGGCCCATCTTCACTCGCAACACTAATACCTTCCCTCAGCGGTTCTAGCCTTCTTAGAAGGGATACCTCCCTTGAAGCGCTTCATCTGCCTTGGTATAGAATCAACAGCACACACATTCGGCGTTGGGGTGGCGGGGTCAGATGGGAGCATACTCTCCAACGCTATGCGGGTGTATAAGCCTGAGAAGGGTGGGATACATCCGCGTGAAGCATCACAACACCACGCTAGACACGCGCTGGAGGTTGTTAGGGAGGCATTAGAGAAAGCAAGACTAGAGCCCAGCGATATTGATGTAATAGCGTTCTCCATAGGCCCTGGGATGGGGCCATGCTTAAGGACTGGCGCTACGGTGGCGAGGGCTATTGCAGCAACACTGGGCAAGCCGCTGGTGGGTGTTAATCACAGCATAGCGCATATTGAGGTTGGGAAGCTGGCCACTGGTTGCCGCGACCCTGTTGTCCTCTACGTAGCTGGGGGAAACACGCTCATAACAGCTCTGGTGGAGGGACGGTATAGGATACTGGGAGAAACACTAGACATAGCTGCTGGAAACTGTCTAGACTCCTTCGGCATAGCAGCGGGAATAGGCCCTATGCCCCAGCCAGAAATAATCGCGAGGGAAGGTAAGAGGATACATAGCCTCCCATACAAGGTTAAGGGGATGGACGTATCTTTCTCAGGTCTGCTGACAGCAGCTGAGCGTCTTCTGGAGGAGGGCGCAGCGGTGGCTGATGTCGCGCTCAGCATAACCGAGACCGTGTATAGCATGCTCGTGGAGGTTCTTGAGAGGGCACTAGCATATTTGGAGAAGAGCGAGATTCTCCTCGTGGGCGGCCTCGCTAGGAGCAGAAGGCTTGTTGAGATGATAAGGCTGATGTGCGAAGACCACCAGGCGAAGCTACACATAGTCCCAGACGAGTATGCAGGTGATAACGGCGCCATGATAGCCTGGACTGGGCTACTCTACTACATGGCAGGCATGACGATAAGCTTGGAGGAGAGCCACGTCAGGCCGCGGGCGCGTATTGATGAGGTGGATGTGCGCTGGAGTCCCTAGACTTTGAAGAGCTCAACATTATACGCATAGCGGCTGAGTCCATAGTCAAGGCAGTTAAGTGGCGGGGCCGCGAGCTCGTGCTTAAGCAGAGGTCGCCTAAACGCTATCGGCGTAGGGAGATAGATGAGCAGATAAGGAGGCAAAGAACAGCGCATGAGGCGCGTATAATCAGACGGCTTCATGGTATAGGGATTCCTGTTCCGATAGTCTTCTTCATAGACCTGGCCAGCTCATCTCTTTATATGCAGCGCATAAGGGGTGTGGAGCTACGCTCATACCTCGCCAACGCGAAGCAACGCTACATTAGGGATGTTGCGGAGAAGCTGGGCAGGATAACAGCGCAGATGCATAGGGACGGGATAGCGCATGGCGACCTAACACTCTCTAACATAATAATAGACGAACATCACAGCCCCTGGATAGCGGACTTCGGTTTGAGCGCTTTCACACAAGACATAGAGGACTACGCAGTAGATATCCATCTATTGGAGAGGTCTCTAGAGAGCACGTATCCCAACCTGCGTAGAGCATTTATGGCCAGCTTCATGCGCGGCTACAGCTCCATAGTAGGGCGGGAGTATGCGAGCAAGATTTTGGAGAAGGTTAGGGAGATAAGGATGCGCGGTAGGTATGTGGTGAGAGAAGGGGCTTGAAGACGGTCTTAGTTAGCTCAAACCCAGGGAAGGCGCGTGAGTTCCAGCAACTCTTCCAGCAGCATGGCCTTGAGCTGGAGGTAGAGCCGTTGAGAACCGTTGAGATTCAGGCAGACAGCCTAGAGGAGATAGCCGTCTTCAGCTGCCTACAAGCCTATAATATCCTAAAGAAGCCAGTCATCGTAGAGGATGCTGGCCTCTTCGTAGAAGCTCTAAACGGCTTCCCAGGCCCGTACTCTGCTTATGTCTATAGAACCATAGGTGTTGATGGGCTTCTCCGCCTGATTGCTGGTAGGCCGCGCGACGCTAGATTTGAGTCCGTGATAGCCTTCTACGGCCCTCAGCATGGTATGCGCATCTTCCGCGGCGAGTGCCGTGGCCGTATTGCTGACGAGCCCCGCGGCTCAAGCGGCTTCGGCTTTGACCCAATATTCATACCAGAAGGCAGGGATGAAACGTTTGCTGAGATGGGGAGTAGTGAGAAGAACGTTGTGAGCCATCGCGGCAGGGCTGTCAGTAAGCTCATAGCATGGCTTCAAGAGCCGAGATGACGGTTAATCTTCCGTACTGGGCGGCAAGACCTTTATAAATCAGTCCCGCCAGAAGCCCTAGCAGGTCTGAAGACATGGCTAGGATGCATGCTAGGAAGCGCGGAAAGTCCAACTCCACGCGGCCGATAAGTAAAATTTCGCCTGCGTGGCTTAAGCTAACACCTGAAGAGGTTGAGGCGCTGGTTGTGAAGCTGGCAAAGGAGGGACATCCACCAAGCATGATTGGAGTAATTCTCCGCGACCAGTATGCCGTGCCGCTGGTTAAGGCTGTTACGGGGAAGACCGTGCTTCAGATATTGAAGGAGAATAACCTAGCCCCGCCGATACCTGAAGACCTAGCCAACCTACTGGAGCGGGCGCGGCGTATGCGCCTACACCTAAAGCGGTTCAGGTCTGATAGGTATAATGTTCATAGGCTACAGCTGGTTGAATCCAAGATTAGGCGGTTGGTGAAGTATTATAAGCGGGAGGGCGTCCTGCCTCAGAACTGGGAGCTCCAGCTCGCATAGGTAGGGGAGGCTGGAGACCTGCCCATAGTTGGAGGAGCGTGATACACGTTGAGCGGTAGCTTAGAATCATTCATGCAAGTAGTGGCAGATGCGGCCGAGAGGATTAGGAAGTGGGTTAAGGAAGGTGCTTACATACACATTTTCACGCATAATGACGCAGACGCGCTTTCCTCATGCGGCATAATAGCTGGAGCTCTACGCCGCGAGGACGCAGCCTTCAAAGCACGCTCACTCCCGCGCATAGAAGAGTTCTTCCAGCTATTGGACGAGGGATACGTGGAGTCTGAATACATACTCTTCACAGATATGGGAAGCGGCTACCTGCCTGAGCTGAAGAGGAGAGTAGGAGATAGAGAGGTCGTAATCTTAGACCACCACGCTCCAGCAGAGGAGGCGCTACCCTACGGCTGGTCTCACGTAAATCCGCATCAACACGGATTTGACGGCGCTACTGAGATAAGCGCATCTGGCGTAGCCTACTTTGTAGCAAAAGCCATGAACGAGGAGAACATCAGCTACTCGCCGATAGCCATAGTGGGCGCACTAGGGGACTTACAGGACAAGGACTCTAAACGCTCTCTTAGAGGGCTTAACTCACTAATCGTGGACGACGCAGTGAAGAACGGCCTACTCGCCACCTATGATGACCTCATACTCTACGGCAGAAACTTCAGGCCGGTACATCTAGCCCTAGCAAGCACCACCAGCCCATACATACCAGGTCTATCAGGCCAAGAAAGCGCGTGCTACAACTTCCTAACATCACTCGGAATCCCTGTGAAGAACGGAGAGCAGTGGCGCGTACTCTCAGACCTAACCAGCGAGGAGAAGGAGAAGCTCTTCAACGGCTTAATAGAGTATCTAGTTGCGCGTAATCTTCCTTCAAGCATAGCCAACGAGCTTGTAGGAACAGTCTATGAGCTTGTGCGCGAGGACCCTTGGACGTATCTTCGTGATGGCCGCGAGTTTGCCACGCTACTCAACGCGTGTGGCAAGACAGATAACGCCTGGCTGGGGATAGCAGTAGCCATGGGCGCGCGTGGCGAGGTTCTAGAGGAGACGCAGCGCGTGTTAGAGAATTACCGCGCCCAACTGGCGCGGAGCATAGAATACGTAACCAAGCCAGGGGTTATAGAGCAGATGGATAACATAGTCGTTCTTAAGGGTGGCGAGGTCATAAATGAACGCCAGGTAAGCTCCGTTGCTTCCATACTCTCGTCTTCTGGCATGCTGCCGCGTGATAAGCCTTTGATAGCTATCGCTGATGCTGGTGTTGCGGTGAAGATATCTGCGCGGGCTTCGCGCGAGCTTGTGGAGCGCGGCCTTGATTTGGGCGCTATTCTCTCCAAACTCGCAGGCGAGTATGGAGGCAGGGGCGGTGGGCATAACGTGGCTGCTGGCGCTGACATACCCGCCGAGAGGATACTACGGTTCCTCTCAGACCTTGACAGGATTGTGGGTGAAGCCCTAAGTGCGGCAGGCTAGGGTGAGCAACGCTCACGTTGAGATGGAGTTTGAGGATGCGCATATAGCGGAGATTGTTTTCAAAGCCCTTCTTCCAGATAACAAACCTCTACCAACAGGTCTTGAGGTAAGCGCGGAGCTGGAGGGAAAACGCATTATATTCAAGGTATATTGTCAGAGACCTCTACAAAGCCTGTTGGCGACAATAGATGATATACTCAGCATGGCCAAGATAGCTGAGCAGACCGCAAGAACTATGAATAGATAACATAACCTAGCGATTAATTTATTATCCTTAGACTCGCGGCCACGTAACATGCCACTACTGGATGGGCGCGTATGTATAGTTACGGGAGCAAGCGGAGAGATAGGCTCTGTAGTGGTTGAGGAGCTGGTTAGGGAGGGCGCTATAGTATGCGCAGGAGCTAGACGCGAAGATAAACTTAGGGAGCTTGCGGCGCGGTTATCCAGCGATAAGATTCGTGTGAAAAGGCTTGATGTATCAAGCCCTTCCAGTGTTGATGATTTCTTCAACATGGTTTTGGGAGAGTTTGGACGCGTAGATTGTCTTGTTAATGTGGCTGGCTATCCCATGGATAGGGATTTGTGGTTTAAGCACCTGCATGAGGTTAGTGAGGAGGAGGTTTTGGCAGTTATGCAGGTTGATTTCATGGGGAGCCTACGCTGTGCAGTTAGGGCTATTCCCATAATGGTCAAGCAACACGGGGGAGTTGTGATAAACATCAGCTCCACACCCGCTATTACTGGGCAAAGCCACGGCGCAGCCTATACCTTCGCAAAGGCAGCGCTCATAAGCCTAACTAAGCACATCACACAGGAATACGCCAAATATGGCGTGAGGGCATATACCCTAGCTCTTGGAAACATAAAGACCAAACCAACTACAAGCGTGTTGAGCGAGGAGGAGTTTAAGGCGGCCGCCGCTGAGGCGCCAGCAAACAGGTGGGGCGAACCGCGCGAGGTTGCGTCAGTCATCTCCTTCCTCTGCTCCGATAAGGCCTCATTCATAAACGGCCAAACAATAATAATTGACGGCGGCGCGGTTATGCGGTAAGCTACTCCCGCTGAATGTTTGGCCATCAATTGCTTTGGTATAACATCACCACAACGCCCTCGGATATGTTTTTATAGTATTGTGGAATATCAAATAAATTGCGGCAAATGGCAGCCAGACAATCAGCAGCCTACAGAGACACGGGAAACAGCAACCTAATAACAATAGTTCTAGACATCGTTGACGAAGCCTTGGAGCCGTTGGGTGAAACTTCCAAGCGAGTTATTTTCTGGCACCTAGAGAATAGGTATAACGTATCACGACGCGACATACCACATAAGCCTGAGGAATTCTTGGCAGCCCTCAGGGAAATGTTCGGCGCTGGTGCGAAGATACTTGAGCAGCGTATGATTAATGCGCTCCGCGAGTACCTACGGACAGATGAAGAAATACTAGATCTTGTCTCAGCTCTTAGGAAGCTTATCGCCAGATTTGGTGCTACGGCTTAGAGTTTTGAGAGTGTAGAGATTATTTCGTCATAGTTGGGCTCTTTTGTAGGGTCGTCGCTCACCCACTTATACCTAATCACTCCCTCGCCATCAAGCACGAACACTGCGCGCTTTGCTGCTGTGTATCCTTCAAGACCAGCGAAGTTCTCATGATATACACCATACCTACGAAC
>WAQC01000003.1 GCA_015520425.1 Candidatus Pelearchaeum sp.
TATGCGCTGGGGTATCATGACGGCCCTAGTCCTTGAGTATGGGTTAAGGCTGATGACTGCTAGGCGTTTTGCTGCTCTCCGCGTTTCTGGTCTGGCTAGGCTGTTAGAATCGTATAGCGCGAGAGCGCGGGGCTTGTTTATTGGTGTATGGCTTTCCATGGCGGAGAGTGTCTTGTCGTCATGCATAAGGTAGTGGAGCGCCTGCATGAGGGCTGGATGACCCCTGGCGCGTAGCTCCAGCAGCTCAAAGAGCCGCCCCTCGGCTATGGCCTGCTTAACTAGAGCAACCTCGCGGAAACAGACGCTCAAATTATGATACGCTAATAACCGTGTCCTCTCGCGATGCTCCATGCTACGAAGCTCACGGACACTAACTCCTCTGCAAGCCTTACACTCGCAGGGCAGGTATTCCAGCTTCTCCAGCTTAACCGTCCTAGTATCAAGCATATACCTCCCCTCGCGCGCGAAGAGAACATAGCTGGCAGAGTCAAACGTGTCGTAGCCGAGGGCGGCGGCGAAAGCAAACATCATGGGATGCCCAGCGCCGAAGAGGTGAAGCGGCCTATCAACTGGCAAGGCGAGCTTAGCGACGGCCATCATCTTCATCAGCTTATCGTATTGATAGTTCTGCATGAGCGGTGTAGGGCTTCCGAGGGCATAGAGGTCAAAGAACCCCATCTCTGAGAGCTCTTCTGCGCACCGTCTAACCAAATCCGCGTATATGCCGCCCTGTATAGGGGCTGCCCACGCGCATCTCCTAGAATCGCCCAGCGCCCTTATGGTCTCTCTAACATTAGCCAAGGTCTGCTCAACGGTAGCTAATGCCTCAACACGGCCGACAACGCCAGTTGGCTTATCAAGCGGAATAGCCACATCAGTCCCTATACTCTCCTGAAACAAAGCTATTTCAACAGGCCCAGCATCAACACCACCATACTCAAGAACCTGATAGCCCCCAGAATCGGTCATAACAACGCCGTCAAACCCTATGATTGAATGAACACCACGCTCAGCCACCTCCTCGCGGAGACGGCGGTAAAGAATGTAAGAATTAGTTATTACAATCTCACAGCCGAACTCCTGCTTAATCTCCCGCGCTGGTATTATCTGGTTTATGGGGTTTATGACTGGGACGAACGAGGGGGTCTCTATGGACTTACCCCCTATCCTAACCCGTCCCAGCCTACCCAGCAAATCCTTAGCACGAACCTCAAAGAGAACCCGCATCACCGCTCCCAGAACAGCGCTGGCGCCAGCTTAAAATACCCAACCTATCTCATACTCAAGCACAGACTCCCCTCACTTCCTAGCCATCTCCTTATAAACTACAGCAACCCTCTTCCCAGACTCCTCCTAAGGGGAAACGTCTTAATACTGGGTAGGTATTGTGGGTTGCTGTGATTGAGACCGAGTTTGTTTTGACGGATGGTGTGGAAGCCCCGCGTGTTAGCGATGGTGTTCTTATTGAGGGGCTTCCTGGTATTGGGCTGGTTGCTAAGGTAGCTGTCTCGTATGTAATCAAGCAACTTGACGTGAAGCATGTGTGTAGAATATTCTCGCCGCACTTCCCGTCAGTCGGATACGTATCGGAGGGGAGGATTATCTTCAGCTTCGCCGACATTTACTACGCCTCCAAGCCCCTAGACCTATTCCTCCTCTACGGCAACTCCCAGCCCTCAACGAGCTTCGGCCAGCACGACTTCTGCGATAAGGTTGTCCGCTTCGCCAAAGAACTTGGATGTAACACGATAATAACGCTCGGAGGCTATGGTAAGGAGAGCGTCTCAGAGCTACGCGAGATATACTGTAGCTCAACCGACCCAGATACGCTGGAGGAATGGACGAATAAGGTTGGTGGTGTGCGCTACGCTGGCCAGATAGTCGGTGCGGCAGGCCTTCTCGCGGTCTTGGCAGCGGAGCATAACATGAAGAACTTCGCCATGCTCGTTGAGACGGCTGAGATGACCCCAGACTTCTACGCCGCCAGAAGAGCTATAGAAGCGCTCAACAAGCTGCTTGACCTAGGTATAAACGTCCCAACAGCCGACGAGCTCTCACGCATCTATGTAGCTTCTGTGCAAGAGCTAGAAACATTCTAGCGCCTTAGCGCATAGTACTTTAAAAGCTCCATGCTGGAGAATGTTATGAGCATCCCACCCACTACCCAGGCTAAGTCAACCATATCTGGTATAGCTACCTGAAGCGCCTCGCGCGCAGCTGGTATATTCATCAATATTATTATTAGCGCGGCCTCCCACAAGACGGCGATAATAAGAGACCTATGCGGCTTCGCATGTGTTACTGGGTGAATTAATGAGCGGCAGTTTATCGCTATCGCTAGCTCTATGAAGATGAACATTAGAAACAGCCTTGTCCGCGCAGCCTCAACGCCTGACGGTAGGGCTGTGTAGAACGCCAGTAGAAGCAGCGGCGCCTCTATGAGCAGCGCTCTGACTAGGAAGAGCTTTATCTCACGCGTGAAGACAGGCTCATCCTTTGCTCGCGGCGGCCTCTTCATAAGGTCTGGGTCTGCTGGGCTGAATCCCAGCGCTAGTGCTGGCAGGCCATCCGTGGCCAGGTTTATGTAGAGTATGTGGACGGGCAGTAGTGGGAGCGCTTCCTCGCCCTCAAAACCCATGAGACGCAATATTATGAGAGATGACACGGCGATAACAGCTATCTCAACCAGATTCGCCTGGAGCAGATAGGCCAGGTACTTCTTGATATTATCATATATCCATCGTCCAAGTTCTACAGCCTTCACTATGGTGGCGAAGTTGTCGTCATTAAGTATCATGTCAGCCGACTCTTTAGCAACCTCAGTCCCAGTCCTACCCATAGCTATCCCTATATCGGCGCGCCGCAGCGCGGGAGCATCATTAACGCCATCCCCAGTCATGGCTACCACAAACCCGCGCCTCCGCCAGGCCTCAACTATACGCAGCTTATGGAGCGGCGATATACGCGCATACACGGTTGTCCGCTCAACAATCCTATCCAACTCCTCGTCATTCATCCTCTCCAGCTCATCGCCAGTAATCACGTAATCGCCCTCGCGTAGTATCCCAGCCTCCCTAGCTACAGCCACAGCAGTTAGCTTATGGTCTCCAGTTATCATTATTGGCCTCACACCAGCCTCACGCGCAGATGCCACAGCAGCTATAGCGTCAGGCCTAGGTGGGTCCATCATCCCTACAAGGCCGAGGAATGTGAATCCACTCTCAGCCTCATTATCATCTAGGCTATCCTTCTCGGCGAGAGCTAAGACGCGGAGAGCCTGGCTAGCCATAGAATCTACAGACCGCATAATCTTCTCCCTGTCTTGGCTGGTCAGCCTCCGCACGTCGCCGTTGGCTAGGATATTGCTGCATGAAGCCAGCACAGCCTCTGGCGCGCCCTTCATGTAAGCCCTCCTAACACCGTTAACGAGGTTTATGGTGGTCATCCTACGCCGCTCAGGGCTGAAAGGAATCTCACCAACACGCGGATTCTCACGTCTTACTGCGCTAACGTCAAGCCCAAGCTTCACGGCCATTATTAGAAGAGCCACCTCAGTAGGGTCGCCCTGCGCAGACACACTTCCATCCTTAATCTCCAAAGTAGCATCATTGCAGAGAATCGCAGCCCGCGCTAGCCTAGCCAAAATCGGATAACCATCAAGATTCGCGCGCCTCCCATCTATGATGACCTCCCCTTCAAGACTATACCCAGTACCCTTAATATCAAAAACGTTGTCTATGGTTTGTATTATTCTGACTGTCATCTCCCCGCGTGTTAGCGTGCCAGTTTTGTCAAAGCATATTACCTGCGTTGCTCCCAACGTCTCTACCGCTGGCATTCGTCTAACCAAAGCGTTCCGCTTAGCCATTATACGCATGCCTATCGCTAGGCTCGCGGTGATTATCGCGGGGAGGGCTTCAGGTATTGCTGCTACTGCGAGAGCGATAGCGAAGAGGAGGACATCTAAGAGAAACTGAATACTAAGCCCTGTGGTGATGATTTCCTGGCCAGCCTCCACGGCGGCAATTATGGCGATTACCACCAACGCTATCGCGCCGAACTTCCTCCCTATCTCAGCCATCTTCAACTCCAGTGGAGTCTTTTCTTCCTCAACCTCAGCGGCTGCGCGCGCTATCTTCCCCAACTCTGTACGCATCCCAGTTGCTACCACAACACCGCGGCCGCGGCCATAAACCACAACAGTACCAGAGAACGCCATATTAACACGGTCAGCCAACGGTGTCTCACGCGGTAATGGCTTGACATCCTTCTCAACAGGCGTTGACTCCCCCGTGAGGGGTGATTCGTCAATCCTGAGGCTGATGGATTCAACAAGCCTAACGTCTGCTGGCGTCTTGTCTCCCGCTTCAAGAATAACCACATCGCCTGGAACTATCTCTCTCACTTCAATCCTACGAACAACACCGCCGCGCACAACCCTGCACGTTGGGCTTAGTAATTTGCGCAGCTCTTCCAATGAACGCTCAGCGCGGTACTCCTGAATAAATCCTAAAACAGCCACGAAGAAAACTATTATGAGAATAACCAGCGCATCTATAACCTCACCCAGAAAAGCAGATACAAACGTAGCTATGAGCAGTATTCCCAGCAGTATGTTTGTGAATTGTTTTAGAAAGATTCTGATGGGTGATATTTTCTTGGTCGCCTCAAGCTGGTTTGGCCCGTAAATCTCAAGCCTACGCCGTGCCTCATCATCAGCTAGGCCTTGGGCTATATCTGTCCCTAACGCCCTGGCCACCTCCTCAACACTTAGAGCATGCCACTCAACCAGCTCAGAGGCCGCGCTACCCATCAAACCACCTACATAGACTTCTCATACCCAGCTTTTGGATGTCTCCATACAACCAACTAATAAATGAGCAAGCAGCCCTCGTATTTTCCGCCGAGAGTGAAGATGTGTCCTTTCCAAATCCTTAAAAATTTATGTTCAGAGAAGTAGTTAATAGCTGCCGCTGCCGAATCTTGGTTTAGACGTCTGTGGAGGAGGGCTTGGGATGTCTGAGGATGAGGAGCTTGAGCGTATAAGGCAGCAGAAGATGGCTGAGCTTCAGGCGCGTATTGCGGAGGAGCAGGCTAGGCGGCAGAGGGAGATGGAGAGAGCCGCCGCTATGCGCGTAATCCTAACACCTGAAGCGAGGCAGAGGCTAAACAACCTAAAGCTGGTCAAGCCTGAGATAGCTGAGCGGATAGAGGAATACCTCATACAGATAGCACAGAGCGGCCAGCTAAAAACACCCGTTGACGACGAAACACTGAAAGCACTGCTTGACCGCGTCCTACCACGGAGAAAAGACATAAGAATAGTGCGCCGTTAGCAGTTGTCAGATAGACGGGTATTTTTAGATAAGGGACCGTAGTATTAGGAGATTTTATTAAGGTAGAAAAGTGAGTAAGGAATATTGGATACCAGCCCACAGATAACCTAGCGCATCACGAGGTTTAGAGAGCGAGATGGTTCAAATAGACACCAGAACCCCACTGGACAAGTTTAGACGCTTCATAATACTCAACACATGCTACTCATTTATGCCGAAAGGCTATCTACACGACTCCTCAATATTCCCAGAGCGAAACTCGTCCGAGGGGACGATATACGTTGAGGCGGCCTCCAAGATAGAACTGAACAAGATACGCGACATAACCTTCGTCAAAGCGATAGACGTGCTGGGCGTGATATACAAGTCAAAGAGCGGAAACACCCAGCTCAAATGGAGACAGCTACGCGGGAGCTTGGGAAGGGTTACGGGGGAGGCATCACCCAACTCAATAGTAAACCTGCTTGAGGCAGGCGTCCTGACACGCGACTTCATGAAGCGTGTGTTAAGGGAGGTTAGGGAGAAGGTTAGCGAGTCAGGCGAGACGATGCAAGAACAGGAAGACGGAGAAAATACACAAAACTAGCACTACAAGCGTGTAGCAACGAGCCCTCTCCGCAAACCACTACTGCGCTTGCTCATATTCGCGTTTTGCAGCATCATTCTCTTCGCGGGCTCTCAATATCGTTTGAACAGCCACGCCAAACGACAACGCTACAAAGATAGCCACACCACCTATAACAATCGCGGCGAAGCTAAACAGGATAAACACGCCAGTTAACGGTCCCTGAGGCGCCCCTACCAACAGTAAAATTGCGCCAACTCCTAGGGCAAGTACGAGTAAGCCCGCCAGCATTCGCATAATATCTCTTCCACATGCTTGATACTAAGTCCCTATGCATGTGTTTTTTGTTATGAAGATGCTATTATCTGTTTGGCTTTATATAAGCGTCGTCTTTGGTGTTTTGCATGGCGCGTGTCGGCGTTGTCGGGGCTTCAGGATACACGGGGGGAGAGTTGCTCAGGATACTCGCTACGCATCCTGATACGGAGATAACCTACGCAACCTCCCGCGAGTATGCGGGAAAACCAATAACAGCGATACATCCTCACCTCCGCGGCTTCTACAGCACGCTCAAGTTCTCCAACGTATCGCTGGACGAGATGCTCAAGAAATGCGACATCCTGTTCATCAACACACCACAGGGAGTAGCTAGCGAGCTAGCTCCAAAGCTCCTAGAGCAGGGTATGCGTGTTATAGACCTAAGCCCCGACTTCAGGCTGAAGAATCAGCAAGACTATCGCGTGTGGTATGGTTTTGAGCATCCCCGCCCAGAGTTGCTGGATAAAGCTGTTTATGGTATGCCTGAGCTTCACCGCGAAGAGATAAGAAATGCGGAATTGGTTGCGTGTCCTGGTTGCAATTCCACCGCAGCGCTCCTCGCGCTCATACCAGCAGTAGAGGCCAAGATAATAGAGCTTCCACGTATAGTTGTTGATGTGAAGGTTGGGAGCAGCGAGGCAGGAATTAAGCCGAGTCTGGGAACGCACCACCCAGAGAGGGCTAACGTCATGCGCCCCTACGAGGCAGACGGCCATAGGCACGTGGCAGAGGTTGAACAGGAACTAAAACGCCTAGCCAAGGAAGAAATCCATGTCGCGCTGGTTCCGCATGCTGTTGGAAGCGTTCGCGGCGCTCTAGCCACAGCCCACGTATGGCTAGCGCAAGACGTTGATGAGCAGCAGGTCTGGCGCCTATACGCCCAGCGCTACGGCCGCGAGCCATTCATAAGAATAGTCAGAGGCGCACCATTCAGATACCCAGACCCCAAATACGTCATAGGCAGCAACTTCGCAGACATAGGCTTCGCAGTAGAGAAGAGAATAGGCCGAGCAGCACTAATGGCAGCGATAGACAACCTCATGAAAGGCGCAGCAGGCCAAGCAGTCCAATGCATGAACATAATGCTCAAAATAGACGAGAAAGCAGGCCTAAACAACCCGCCACTAAGACCAGCCTAGCTAATCAAATACCAAGCCAAATACTCTATAAAAATTGGGAGATAGCGTTTCTTTAGGCTGTAAATGGTTAAGTATCAGGGGTGATACCTAGGTATCAGGGGTGATACATGCTCTTTGACCCACGCCCAAAAGAGACTAGTAGCGAACTCTATGGAAGGCAGGAAGAATTACAACATCTACTTACTGCGTTTAAGCGGGGAGAGCCGCTAATCCTGCTTTTGGGCATTAGGCGTGTGGGTAAGACATCGCTGCTTAAAGCTGCGTTGAGAGAGTCTGGCTTACCGTACATATACTTGGATTTGAGGTCTATTGAGGAAGGTGGCTTCACGAGGGCCGCGTTTTATGCTCAACTCTCGGATGCGTTAAGCAGACTTTCAACTAGGTATAGGATTGCTGATTATCTTAGGCGGGTGAGGGGTGTGAAGGTGCTGGGTAGTGGTGTGGAGCTTGACTGGGGCATGAAGCCACCGCTACTAAACCAGCTCTTCACGGCGCTCAACAACTGGGCAACAGACCAACAAACACGCATAATAATAGCACTAGACGAAGCGCAGCTTCTCCGCTATATGACAGGCGGTAAAGGAAGACTGAACTTCAGAGCATTACTTGCGCACGCATACGATAATCTAAGACAGCTAACCATAGTCCTAACTGGTTCTGAAGTGGGACTTCTCATGGAGTTTTTGGAAGCTGGAGGAATGGAGTCTGAGTTCTACGGTAGGTATAGGGAAGAGATTATGTTGGAGAGGTTTAGCCGTGAGGAGGCTATAGATTATCTTAGAGCTGGTTTTAGGGAGTTTGGTATAGAGCCTGAGGATGATAGCATTATGGATGCTGTGGAAATATTGGACGGCGTTGTGGGCTGGCTCGCGCTCTACGGCTATACGGCAACGCGCAACCCAGACAAGAAGCTGAGGGAAATTCTTCAACAGGTAATAACTGAAGCCAAGTCGGTAGCAGCGCAGGAATTAAGGAAACTAATCTACACCTCACACAATTATGGGCTAGTTCTGAGAGCCATCGCTGAAGGAGTTGATGAGTGGTCTAAGATTAAGAAAAGAGTAGAATCATGGAGCGGTAAATATATGAGCAACACTGCTCTCACAAGACTACTAACGCGACTTCAAAACCTAAGCATAATTGGAAAAAGTAATGGTAGATACTTCTTCTTAGACCCTATAATGAGGCTTGCGGCTCTAGAGCTATAATGCAGCCGTTCTAACAATTAGCGTCAAACTCTCTCACAATCCCAACTAGTAGCTTGACGTTCTCTGGTGGTGTCGCTGGATGTATTCCATGCCCCAGGTTGAAGATATGGCCAGGCCTGTCTGCGGTTTTCCTAAGTATCTCCTCGGCTGCTTGCTTGATTGTTGCTGGGCTTGCCAGGAGTATGGCTGGGTCTAGGTTTCCTTGGATGGCCTTGTCGTAGCCGACTACTCTCCATGCTTCTCCTATGTCTATGCGCCAGTCCACGCTTATTACATGGCCTCCTGCGCTGCTTATCGCGCTTAGCAGGGCAGGGTTCCCAGTGGTGAAGTGTATTATTGGGGTGTTATGTGTTGATAGTTGGTCTAAGAGTCTCCGCATGTGTGGAAGGATATACGTAGTGTATTGGCTGGGGTTTAGACAGCCCACCCAGCTATCAAAAATCTGCACAACCCTGGCGCCAGCCTTTATCTGCATCTTCAGGTATTCCAAAGCCATATCAGTAAGCTTGTCCATGAGCTCTCTCCACGCTTCTCCTGCTGTGAGCATGAAGCGCCGCGTCTCTATGAGGTCTCGTGATGCTCTTCCCTCAATAAGGTAGCTGGCCAACGTGAAGGGAGCGCCGCAAAAACCTATAATGGGAACATCACCCAACAAACCGCTTAGCATCCTGATACTATCACAGACATACGCCACCGCATCAGGCTCAAACCTCTTAAGACGCTTAACATCCTGAGGGCTCTTAATAGGCTCATCAACGAATGGACCACCGTTCTCAATCAACTTTATCGTAATACCCATCCCCTCTAGAGGTGTTAGGAGGTCTGCGAATACTATAGCCGCGTCCAGGCCGAATTTCTCTACTGGGGTTGCAGCCACCTCTGCGGCGAGTTCTGGTGTTCTACATATCGTTAGTAGGTCGTACTTCTCGCGGATTCTCCTGTATTCTGGCAGGTATCTCCCAGCCTGACGCATAAACCACACTGGCCTGGTGTCTGTCTTCTCTCTACGGCATGCTCTCAGAAGCCTGTCATTCATCCTTTTTCACGCGAAAGCTCCGCTAGGGAAGCGCTGGCCGCTTCTAGAGTCTTGTCAATAGCTTCCTCGTTATGCGCTGTTGAGATGAACATCGCCTCAAACGGTGAGGGAGGAAGATAAACACCTCTATCCAGCATGTTCCAGAAGAAGTGTGAAAACCTCTCCCTATCGCATGCGAGCACATCGTCATAGTTTGTAATATTATCCTTGTTGGTGAAGAAGATGCTAAACATAGCGCCTGCTTTCGTTATCTTTACTGGTAGGCCTGTTTCCTCGGCTGTTCTCTGGAGGGCTGTCGTGATTCTCTCAATCTTGCCGCTTAGCGTCTCGTATGTCGCTTGTGAGAGTTTTTTGAGTGTTGCGAGGCCTGCTGCCATGGAGAGGGGGTTTCCAGAGAGCGTTCCAGCCTGATACACAGGCCCAAGCGGCGCGAGCTTCTTCATCACCTCCTCGCGCCCACCATAGGCGCCTATCGGGAGGCCGCCCCCTATGACCTTGCCGAGGCATGTCAAGTCTGGAGTTATGCCGTAGATGTTCTGCGCTCCTCCATAGGTTAGGCGGAAGCCTGTTATTACCTCGTCAAATATGAGAAGCGCGTTATAGCGTTCTGTCAGCTCACGGAGCGTTATTAGAAATTCTCTACTAGCTGGGACTACGCCCATGTTGCCAGCTACGGGCTCAACAATCACCGCAGCTATTTCCGCGCCCTCCCTCTTGAACACCTCCTCAACAGCGGCTATGTCGTTGAAGGGGAGCGTGATGGTCTCCTGCGTAAAGCTCTCTGGAACTCCAGCCGAGCTGGGAATTGAGTATGTGGCCAGCCCAGAGCCTGCCTTCGTGAGTAGATAATCGGCATGGCCGTGGTAGCAGCCTTCAAACTTCACCAGCTTCTTCTTTCCAGTATAGCCGCGCGCCAGCCGAATGGCTGACATCGTGGCTTCTGTTCCTGAGTTGACGAACCTCAGAAGCTCTATTGACGGTATTGCGCTGGCTATCTTCTCCGCCAGCTCAACTTCAAGCTCTGTTGAGGCGCCGTATGAGGTTCCCCTCGTTGCCTGTTCTTGGATTGCTCTCACCAAATCAGCGTCTGCGTGGCCTAGGATGAGAGCGCCCCATGAGCATACGTAATCAACATACCCGTTTCCGTCTGCGTCGTAGATGTAGCAGCCCTCGCCGCGCTGTATAAAGAGAGGCTCGCCGCCTACAGACCTGAAGGAGCGGACAGGACTATTAACACCGCCAACCAGCACCTGTCTAGCCCTGGCATAAAGCTCAGAAGACCTCTCCAACCTCCTATTTCCCGAAGACCTCATGTTGCTCATGCTAGCCCAACAACTCCAAGACTTCCTCAAGCGGCCTATGTATGGCGGTGAATATTGGCGTGTCGCGGAGCGTGTATCTCCTAGCCTCAGTCTCCCTAAGAGCGATAACACAGTCTTGGAATGTCTTGAGGTCGTCAGTCTCATAGGCCACGATAAACTCCTGGTCATCCAGGCCGAATGAATAGACCAGGACCTGGCTTATTGTTGGAAACTCGCGGCCAACCCTTATGTGCTCGTTCATTATTCCCTGTCTTGTGTCGCGTTTCAGCAGGTACCACTCGGCGGTTTTTGTAAAGGGATATACTATGAGGTAGCGTTTGCGGTTTTGCTCTAGTATCGCTTGTTCTTGGGCTGTGGGTTTCTTAACGTAGGTGGATTGTCTCACAAGCCCTGTCATGATGTATCTGGCTTCTAGGTATCTGCCAAGCCCAGTCCGCGTCATGGCGGCGTAGCTTTCCTGGAGCTGGTCTATGCTCCCAGCTACACGCCATAGAAGAACATCGGCACCAGCCTTGATGCCCACCAAGCTATACGAATATGTCGTTATCCCATCGTCCCAGCTATGTATGGTGTTGAGCATCTCCTCACGGCCCTTAGAGCGTTCATGCTCACTGAGCATACGCCACGCTGGGTTAAGCCCCATTACGAGAAACTGAACCACAGGATTCTCAGGCATCTTACCAGACATCCAGCATCACCTCTCCAGTAACATATTATCCGAACAACTCTGTCAATACCCGCTTGTAGATTTCAACATCGCTGCTCCGTGCTCTCTCCTTCAAGCGCATGGTAGGCTCGTGGAGAAGTCTGTTGATTATCCTTCGCGTCATTGTTGCTAATATCTGCTCGTCATGCTCTCTCTGGCCGTTAAGCCTCCTAAGACATTCAGCCAGCTCCTCCACGCGTATCTCCTCGGCTCGCATTCTAACACGCCTGATAGTCTCATATACCTCCAAGGTAGATAGCCAGCATACGTAGCGCTCAACCTCAGCATCAACCAAGCCATCCGCGAGCCCAAAGCAATCCACAGCCTCAGGCTGGGAATATTCCCTCAGGTCGTCTATGTTATAGAGCCTAACGTTGGGTAACGATGCTACATCAGGCTCAATATTACGCGGAACAGAAATATCAACAAGCGTCAGGTTCTTGGTGAGCTTCAGCCCCTCTAGGAGATTCTTAGTTATGATGTAGTTCTTTGATGATGTCGCTGTTATGGCAGCATCAACGCTGGGTAGTATATTCCTAATCTCCTCCAGGGGGAGGACAGTTATTCCACGCTCTCTGAGCCACCCTGCTTTTTCTGGCCTCCGCGTAGCTACTATGATGTTGCCGAGCTCCTCTTGGTTGAGGGAGCTTATGAATGCGCGGGCCATCTCGCCAGAGCCTATCACTAACACCCGCGGGCTGGGGCTTGATACTGAGCGGATGAGCTTAGCGGCGAGCGCGCCTATTGAAGAATCACCAGCTATTCCCAGGCTTTCTCTTATCCTCTTACCTGCGTTATACGCGTGTCTGAAGAGGCGCTCAATAGCGCGTCTGCTTAAACTATCCCCCGCTATGATGGGCGCGTTCCTCACTTGGAAGAGTATCTGCGGCTCGCCTATAGCTAGAGACTCCATCCCCGAAGCAACTCGTATAAGATGGCGGACAGCATCCCTGCCCTGATACACCAACACGCTATCCAAACTCATCCCAGCAGTCGCAGCGACTTCATGAAGTCTGGCGCTGCCACCACCTCCCAAGGAGAGGGCATACACCTCAACCCTATTACATGTTGAGAGGAGAGCGTAGGAAGTGTGAGCATCCCTAGAGGATAGCCTGCTTAAGAGCTCTGGAGTTATGGAGGAAGTAAGCCTCTCCAGCTCCTCAATACTAGAAAGCCTATAGTTGGTGCCGAGCATAGTTAGGTGGATGCTGGAGGGCCATACCGCCATTTCTTTATCATTTCCACACACATTAAGCTTACTTATTAAGGGAAACATAGCAACATTGCTACTATTTTGCGAAAAGCATAATTGCTTTATATATCCTCCCCCCGCTGCCAACGTGCAAAATCGCGTGCAAAGTATGTGATTATGATGTCTGCTCCAGCCCTCTTTATCGCTGTAAGCACCTCAAGGGCTATTGCGCGCTCGTCTATCCAGCCCTTGGAGGCCGCGGCCTTAATGAGAGAATACTCGCCGCTAACGCTATACGCCGCTATAGGTGTGCTAAACCTAGACCTAGCGCGCGCTATGACGTCAAGATAAGCCAGGGCAGGCTTAACCATCACTATATCAGCTCCCTCCCTTATGTCCTGCTCAATCTCCCTAAGCGCTTCCCGCGCGTTTCCCATATCCATCTGGTAGCTCCGCCTATCGCCGAAGGCTGGTGCCGAGTATGCGGCCTCTCTAAAGGGGCCGTAGAATGACGAGGCAAACTTGGCGCTATACCCCATGATGGCCACGTCGCTAAAGCCCTCATTATCTAAGGCTTCACGTATCGCGGCTACTTGGTGGTCCATCATGGCGCTGGGCGCAACAACGTCAGCGCCAGCCTCAGCGTGGGAGACGGCCGTCCTGGCAAGAAGCTCCAGCGTAATGTCGTTGAGGACTACACCATTAGCGACGATGCCGCAGTGTCCATGACTTGTGTATTGACAGAGACACACGTCGGTCATTACCACAAGCCCGCTCACCTCGCTCTTCACAGCGCGCACAGCCCGTTGAACAATACCATCACTGCTATACGCCCCAGAGCCGCGCTCATCCTTAGCGGATGGTATCCCGAAGAGAAGAATGGCGGGTACGCCCAGCTCCTCCAGCTCCTTAGCCTCATCAACGAGCATGTCTATGCTCATTCGGTAGACGCCTGGCATCTGCTCCACCTCCTCCCTAACCTTCTCGCCCTCTCTGACGAAGATGGGCTGTACCAGGTCTGACGTAGATACGCGTGTCTCGCGCACCAGCTTCCTAAGCTGGCCGCTCCTCCTAAGCCTACGCAGCCTAACTACTATCTTCTCCCTCTCTCGGAGCATCAACCACCAGCCACCTCCACCAGCATCTTTACCAAACCATCAACAGTATGCTCCCCCGCAACACCGCTAACGCTGAAGCCTAGCTCCTCAGCTGCGCGCGCAGTTACAGGCCCTATACAGAAAACCTTGAATCCACTCTTCTTCCACGCCTCGCTACTCTCAAGGATTTCCTTGAATCCCCTCGCGGTTGATGGGCTTGTGAAGATGACCGCGTCAAAATCGCCCAGCTTATCAGCATTTTCTCTCCTCACCAACACGCGGTATGCGCGTATCTCATCCACTAGAGCCCCACGCCTGGTTAGTATCTCCGCCATCTCGCTGTCGGCGTTCTCAGACCTTACTAGAAGCACGCGCTTACCAGCAACTTCTGGAAGCTCCTCAGCAAGCCTCTGGGTTAGGTAGCGTGAAGGAATGAAGCTGACCTTAAGGCCATAACTATCTAAAGCCTCGGCCGTTGAGGGTCCCACGGCAGCTATGCGCGCCCTAATCCCAGCTATCCCGCCTGCTATTACACTAGCGCGCTCAAAGAAGAACCGCACACCATTAGCGCTTGTGAAGACCAGCCAGTCGTAATCGTTAAGACGTTTGAGAGCCTTGTCTAGATTCTCGTAGCTCTGTGGAGGTGCTATCTCTATCGCTGGTAGCTCTATAGGCGTCCCGCCCAGTTCCTTTATCTTCGCGGCCAGCTTGTCGCCGCCTTCTTTTGGGCGTGTTATCACTATGCGCATTCCTGCTAGAGGCTTCCTGCTCATGCTCCACCACCCACTATCTCCAAAGCCCCCTTGGCGGCGAGTTTCTGGACTAGCTGCGCAGCTACCGCGCGGGGATTCTCCGAATCACCAGCAACGCTGTCCCGCATAAGCTTGGAACCATCGGGAGAGGCTACCATTCCATCAAGAATGAGCATCCCGTCCTCTATCTTCGCGTATGCCGCCACAGGCGTGTTGCATCCCCCGCCAACCTCCTCGGCGAAGTATCTCTCGGCCTCAACAGCTCTTCGCGTGGATACATCATCTATTGCTTCTGCGATTTTGATTACATAGCTGTCGTCGCGTCTGGCTTCCACAGCTAAAGCGCCTTGGCCTGCTGCTGGGAGCATTACCTCCGTTGGGAGTATCTCGGTTATCTCCCCACTTAGGCCCAGCCTCTCAAGACCTGCCGCCGCCAAGATTATCGCGTCCAGCCCCTCTTCGCGGAGCTTTCTCAGCCGCGTCCCCACGTTGCCGTGAAGCTCTACTATCGTTAGGTCAGGCCTGTGTGCGAGTAGCTGCGCTCTCCTACGTAGGCTACTAGTACCTACCCGCGCGCCCTGTGGTAGTTGTTTAAGCCCCATCCCGCTGGCAGATACCAGCGCATCACGCGGGTCGCCGCGTAGGGGTATGGCAGCTATAACCAGCTCAGGATGGAGACGCGCTGGCATATCCTTCAAACTATGAACCGCCAGGTCTATCTCAGCCCTGAGGAGCCTCTCCTCAATGGCGCGGGTGAACATATCTTTCCCAGTCATGGTGCCGTGTTTCCATCTGACATCCTCATCACCCGCGGCCACTATCTTGACTATCTCAAACCGCGTGTCTGGGCTGGCTCTCTTGAGCAGCTCTATAACCTGCTCTGTCTGCGCCAACGCGAGTGGGCTTCTCCTAGTCCCCACACGAATAACCTCAGCCATCCAACCCAGCTCCCAACTACTGAATTAGTAACGTGAAAACCAATCTATTAAGGAGAACGATATGCTATGTGGTTTAATTTTGCGGAATCCATAACGGTGGTTAGAAAGTTTTAAATAAGAATCTGGGAACCAGCAAACCCCAATCACATGCCTACCGCGTATTATTATTTTTGTTGCGGCTATGGTCGTTAATCCGCGTAGTCTGATGCGGTATGATTGTGGTTAAGGCTGGCGGCAGGGTGCTTGAGAATAACATGACCAACATCCTAAACTCCATAGCAGCGCGGCGCGAGCGTGGTATTGTCTTCGTACATGGAGGAGGCGATGTGGTGTCGCGCTTTGAGAAGGCTCTGGGGATTGAGCCGAAGATAGTAGTCTCTCCAAGCGGGATAAGGAGCAGGCTGACGGATGAGCGTGAGATAGAGGTGTATAACATGGTGATGTCGGGGAAGCTGGGAAAGGAAATCTCCGCCTACCTCAACGCGCGTGGGGTTAAGGCCGTTAGCCTAAGCGGTGTTGATGCTGGAATCATACGGGCTCAGAGGAAGAAGAGGATTATCATAATAGATGAGCGTGGCCGTAAGCGTGTCATAGAC
>WAQC01000004.1 GCA_015520425.1 Candidatus Pelearchaeum sp.
CACAATACCAGACACGGCGACAGCGCATTCAAAGGCAATATTATCGCGGCTAGGGATGGAGTTGGAATATGGGGGGGATTCAAGCCTCTTCATCTTGGTTGATGTAGGCTCTCTTGAGCAGTTGGGAGAACTCTTCCACGTCGTTATGGATTCTGAGAAAAAACCCATTCTGATAGACCATCATCTCCATAGCGACTATGGGGAAAGCAGGGTTAGGCAGTTCTGTTCAGACGAGTATCAGGCAACCGCCGAGATAATACTAGACCTGGCGCTCCACGCTGGCAGGAAGCTAACGCGCGAAGATGCGGAGGCGCTTTTCCTCGGCATGTATTATGATACTGCGCGGCTCTCAATAGCTGATGAGGAGACCATGAGGAAGGTCTGTAAGCTCGCGAGCATGGGTGTTAAGCCAGCAGATGTTTTGGTAGGTCTGGAGATGGTCATGGACGAGTCGGAGCGAATAGCGCGCCTCAAGGCAGCTAGGAGGATGAGCTTCTACCGCATAGCCGAGTGGCTAGTGGCAATATCAACGGTAAGCGCCTTCCAGACATCGGCGGCGCGCGCCCTAATATCACTCGGAGCACACGTAGCCCTGGTGGCTGGACAAGAGGATGACGAGACAGTCCTCTCGCTGAGAGCGCAGCCAGAGTTTGTCCGTAGGACCGCGATAAGCATGGGAGAAGCCCTAACCAGCAAGATACGCGAGAAATACGGGGGAACAGGCGGGGGCCACGCCTCGGTAGCTAGGGTAAGATGCCGCGCAGGGGCGGAAGAGGTATTAGAATACGCTCTCAAATTATTAGAGACAAAGCTGGGCGCAAAGGCTCAGCAGGTGTCATAATGACCCATGCCGATAATAGAGGTAAGCTCACTAAACTACAGGTATGTGGGGCAGAGGGACTATGTTCTACGCGACATTAGCTTCACGGTCAATGAGGGAGAGTTCGTCCTAATAGTGGGCCCCAGCGGCTGTGGCAAGTCAACCCTATGTAGATGCCTTAATGGGCTTATCCCCCATTTTTACGAGGGGGATTTGGAGGGTGATGTATGGGTTGCTGGGCATAGTGTGAGGGAGACGCCTACGCATGTATTATCGCAGCATGTTGGTATGGTCTTCCAAAACCCGCAGAACCAGCTCTTCTCCCTAAGCGTTGAGAGTGATGTCGCCTTCGCGCTGGAGAACCTAAGCTTACCGCGGGAGGAGATAAGGCGGCGGGTAGATGAGGTTCTGAGCCTACTAGGTATAACGGAGCTCCGCGACCGCTCACCATTTGAGCTTTCAGGAGGCCAGCAGCAGAAGGTAGCGATAGCCTCAGTACTAGCCATGAGGCCACGTATAATAATCATGGACGAGCCAACATCATTCCTAGACCCAATATCATCCCTCAACCTCATAGAAACAATAGATAGGATTAGGAAGAGTCTCGGCCTTACCGTGTTGCTGGTTGAGCATAGAATAGAGCTGGCAGCCCCTAGAGCTAACAGGATAATCGTGATGAATGACGGCCAGATAGTATATGATGGGAATCCAGCCGAATTCTTTGAACGCTATGATGCGCATAGCTATGGTGTGTATGTCCCGAAGGTTGTTAGGCTGGCGCGCGAGGTGAATAAGCACGTCCGTCTCTTCAACAAGCCGCCGCTAAGCCCAGAGGAGTTTGAGGAGCGGGTGAGGATGTTTGCCAGCCATAGAGTTTGAACATGTCTCATATCAGTATAAGAGTGGCGTAAAAGCCCTAGATGATGTTAGCTTCACCATTGAGCGGGGGGAGCTAGTCGTCCTAATGGGCGAGAACGGCTCGGGAAAGACTACGATACTCAAACATTTAAACGGGCTGCTCAAACCCACCGAGGGCCGCGTAATAATAGACGGCACCGACACCCGAACAGCAACAGTAGCGCAGCTGGCAGCTAAAGTTGGCCTAGTCTTCCAAAACGCTGAGGAGATGTTCTTTGAATCAACTGTGAGGGATGAAGTGGCCTTCGCTCTAAAAAACTTCGGGTATAGCGAGGATGTGGTTAAGAGGCGTGTTGAGTGGGCGCTCAGATTCATGGAGCTTGACGCCTATGCTGAGAACTCGCCATTCATCCTGAGCGGAGGCGAGAAAAAACGACTAGCCCTAGCGATAGTGCTGGCATGGGGGCCCGAGATAATAGCGCTGGACGAGCCGACAATAGGCCAGGATAGCCTCCAGAAAGAGAAGATGGCAGAGATGGTTAGGCTCCTCAACACGCAGGGAAAGACCGTGATAATGGCCAGCCACGACGTTGAGTTTGTGGCAGACCTGAGCCCTAGAATAATCCTGCTATCGCGGGGCAAGGTTATGGGCGATGGAACGGCTGAGGAAGTGCTCACAGACGTGGAGAAGCTAGCCAAATGCTCCATACTTCCACCACAGGTAGTAGCGACGCTCACTAGGCTACAAGACCTAAGCATAACGCGCAGAACCCTAAGCGTAGAAGCGGCAGCACGCGAGGTGGTGGAGAAGATATGGCGCTAAGCCTCTTTGAAGGACTAAGATTCAAGCCAGGGAAAAGCTTCGTACACAAGCTAGACCCGCGCGCCAAGCTCTTAACATCACTCCTCATACTGATAACAGCCTTCATGTATACCGATGTGGTGATAATATCAATACTCCTGCTCCTTGAGTATGTTCTGATAAGAATAGCTGGAGTGAGCGGGATGTGGCTCAAGACACTACGCGGGGCATTGCCCCTCGCGGCTATAATATTCGTGATAACGTTCTTCGCGCGCATGGCTGATAAAGGCGTGGCATTCATAACGTTCTACGAATCATTCGCCTTCGCTTACCGTCTGGTTGTTTTTCTCTCGTCCTTCTCCCTATTCTTTCTCACCACCACGCCAGAAGAGATAGCGCTAACCCTAACAAAGCTCAGAATACCATATCAATACACATTCGCCTTCGTATCAGCGATAAGATTCACACCCGTGCTCGCGGAGGAGATGCAGAGCATAATGGATGCGCAGCGGGCGCGGGGTCTTGAGCTGGATAAAGGCGGCTTCTTGCAGCGTATTAGAAAAATGATACCCGTGCTGGTTCCGTTGTTGGTGAATGTCCTGCGCCGCTCATACGAGCTGGCCGAAGCTATGGAGGTGAAGTGCTTTGGTGTTTCAAAGAATAGGACATACCTTAAAGAGCTTAGACCAACAGGTAAAGACTATGCGTTTACCGCTGTGGTTGTGGTTCTCTTCGCCATGGTTGTCGTAGCTAGGGTTTTCTACATTCAGCCAGCTCTCCACATCTTTGGCTTGCTTGGCCTCTTAAGCTAGATAAACGAGCAAGCCTCTTACCGGCCTCCTCCAGAATTTCAAGATGACGCGCAAACTGGAACCTCACCATATCTTTACGCCAACAATCATGATAAAAGCTGCTTCCAGGAACTACCGCAACACCAACATCCTTAACCAGAAACTCTGCAAAAGCATTGTCATCTTCAAAGCCAAATCCAGTTATGTCCGCCAGAACATAATACGCGGCCTGCGGCTTATAGTATTTGAATCCAGTCTCCTCAAGAATACGTAGCATAATCATTCTCCTTTTGTCGTATTGTTCCACCAGCCAGCGATAGTATTCGTCGGGTAGGGATAGGGCTGTCGCGGCGGCCTCCTGAAGCGGATTAGGAGCCCCAACAGTCAAAAACTCATGAATCTTCTTCACACCCTCAAGAAGTGCCTGCTCACCAATAACCCAACCAACACGCCAGCCAGTAGCGTTATACGTCTTAGATATACCGCTTATCGTGAGGGTTCGCTCAAACATCCCATCAAGAGAAGCCAAACTAATATGCCTAAGCCCATCATATACTATGTATTCATAAACCTCATCAACTATCGCTATTACATCATAATCTACGCAGAGGTCTCTGATTAGTTTAAGTTCCTCGTATGTGAAAACCTTACCAGAAGGATTATTGGGATTGTTGAGTATCACCAGCTTTGTCTTGTTCGTGAAGGCGTTTTTCAGCTCCTCTTCATCAACAGCGAAGCTGGGTGGCTTGAGCTCAACAAACCGCGGAACACCGCCAGCCAATAATGTGTCAGGCACGTAATTCTCGTAGAACGGCTCAAAGACGACAACCTCCTCACCAGGCTCAACCAGCGAGAGAATAGACGCAACCATCCCCTCAGTGGTTCCGCAGGTAACTACCACCTCCGTCTCTGGGTCAATCTCTATGTTATTATACTTCCTAACACGCTCCGCCAGGGCTTGACGTAGCCGCGGGCTACCCCATGCTATGGCGTACTGATTATAGCCTGCGTCAAGCGCCTGTTTAGCGGCTTCTAAGACCTCGCTGGGAGGGTTGAAGTCGGGAGACCCCTGAGCTAGGTTGACCGCTCCGTATTTGGCTGCGAGCTGCGACATTAGTCTTATCACCGACTCGGGGAAGTAGCCAACTCTAGAAGCAAGATACTTGCTCATACCATACTACACCTACCAACAAATCTAATTCTGTGAAGGGGGAGCCAGCTCACTAATGATATGTTATGAGCTCCTTCTCCTCCAGCATCTCTTGTAGGCGATTAACCGCGTCATAAACGTCGCGTTCATATTTCGCACCCGTACATACTAGCTTGCCGCTGGCAAACATCAAGATAACCACCTTTGGGTTATTCATCCTGTATATCAGCCCTGGGAACTGCTCAGGCTCGTACATAACATTCTCCAAGATTGTGGCTGCTCTCTCCAAGTCTATCCTGCCGTGAAGGTCTATTGAGGCTACGATGTTCTGTATCTCTATCTGCGGCTCCTCGCGTATAAGGAAGTTCTCCTTCTTCAGGAGCTTGACCACAGTCTTCACAGCCTTAATGGATTCCTCCTCACTCTTCGCTCCCGTACAGACCATTTTGCCGCTGCTAAAGATTAGCGTGGCGGTCTTGGGCTTGGCAAGCCTAAAGACAAGGCCTGGAAACTGGGCTGGCTTATACTCAACGTCTGGGAAGGTACGCTGTATCTGCGCTAGGTCTAGACGCTGGAACAGAGTAACGCTGGCAACAACGTTCTGTATCTCTATCTTTGGCTGTGGCCCCTTAGGCATGTAGCTGGCTGCACCTTGTCTGCTGTGTTTAAAAACCCTTTATAAGCCTTTATAAGCACGGCCCAGAATGCCAGCCCAACAACGGCTCCATAATGGGCATACACATTTGGTTGGCCGTCACTGGCCTTAAACGGCCTCAGCAGGCAGTAGAGCCTCAAGCGTAACATCCACTATATCCGAATCTAACCTGCGCGCGAATTCCTCCTTAAACAGAGTCTTCACCTCATCTAGATTATAGCTTCTGCCTTTAATCCTTTGAAGCGACGTTATTACGCTGCTCTCCATGCCACAAGGCCTTATACGCGTGAAATATGAGAGGTCTGTATTCACGTTGAGAGCTATCCCGTGATATGTTACCCAGTGCTTCACCGCAAGCCCTATTGAGGCTATCTTATTCCCACCAACCCAGACGCCAGGCATACCTTCAACACGCGAGGCATCAACACCTAGGCGGCGTAGGGCTGCTATACAGCTCTCCTCAAGAACATTCACAAACTCCTTAACACCCAGCCCACGCTTGTTAAGGTCTATTATAGGATACGCCACCATCTGGCCTGGGCCATGATAGGTAGCGTCTCCGCCTCGCTCAATACGATAGACAGGAATGCTCCAGTCTAGTATGTTATGCTCGTCTCCCTTTCTGCCTAAGGTGAAGACGTGGGGATGCTCCACGAGAAGTAGCAGGTCTCCGACTTTCTCTTGTATTCTCAGCTCAACCAGCTTTAGCTGGAGCTTCCAAGTCCATTCATAGTCTGCATACCCAAGGTCGCAGCACAGTATGTTAGCGCGGGGCAAGGTGTATCGCCCTCCTTTGAATGGCGTGGGCTGCTTCATTGATTGACTCTGCGAATGTTGGGTGTGCGTGTATCGTATATCCCACATCCTCGGCGGTGGCCGCCATCTCTAGTGCTAACGCTGCCTCGTTTATAAGCTCCGTAGCATGCGGCGCTGCTATGTGAATCCCA
>WAQC01000005.1 GCA_015520425.1 Candidatus Pelearchaeum sp.
AGAGGAGATAGCCCCCAAGCATCAGGGGTATGCTCAGGCTCTCGTCGTCAAACCAGCCTAGGTAGGTTCTCCCTATGTGCGCCGCGCTTATCGCCAAGAATAACGCTGCCGCAAGGCCTGTAGGGCCGCCCCCAAGCTCTCGGCCTAGGAAATAGATTGCAATAACCGCCACGACGCCATAGACTACTGGTAGCATAGCAGCGAGCTCAAGCGGGTCTATCTGAAGCCCCATCATAGCTAGGATGTTGTAGATGAATGCCATGGAGAAGGGGAGGCCTGGGAAGGCTGTTATCCCAACATCGCGGCCGTATGGGTACCATGACGAGTAGTCGTGCCAGTTGAAGAACTCTATGAAGCCTCCCCATCCCCTATCAATGATGAACCGCGCCTCCTTGAACTGCATCCAGGGGTCAAACTCCGAGAGCGCTACACCCCATCTTATCGGGAGGACGCGGAGTATGAACGCTATCGCGAGTATTAGAGCTAGTATGGAGAGCTCTATAACGTATTGCTTTCCCCCAAACCTTCTATCTACGCTTCTCAGGACCTCAAAGAACCTGCCTATGCCTCGCAAAGCCTCCACCGCAGCGCGTCTCTCCACGCTCATCACGCGAATTTAAGCCAATCGCCAAGTCGGTCAGGCTGGAGAATGGAGCGGTTGGGAGATGTGGTTAAATATGCGCTACTAAACTGGCTTCATGCCAGTTATGTCGCATAGGAGGGAGCGAGGAAAGACTGCGGAGCCCGTCTTTACGCGGATTGTAGATTCTCTTACAAACCTATCACAGTCAAAGACCATCCGCAACATAATCATAATCTTAGCTGTCGTGGCGATAATTGTTGTGGCGAGTGGTCTCCCATATAACATGACGGTAGAGAGCATAGGTGTAGCGTTTATAGGTGGAAGCATAAGGGTTTTTATCCCAAGCCTCCGCGCCCAGACATACGCGGAGCTGCTGGTAACCAGCACGTTCTACATATTCGGCTTCATAGGAATGCTCCTCTACATACTAGCCTCGCAGCAGGTTGGAAGCCCAAGGAGCAATAGGTATATGATGATTTTCAGCGTTTTACTTCTGCTCTTTGCCTTTCTGGGGCTTATAGGGGGCTTCGTATCCAAACTGGGCTAGCGTAATATTCTCACTCCATCCTCGGTTATTCTAAAGACTTTCTGCTCCTCGCTTGATGGCTTTTCCAGAATTGCTACCTTAACACTGGGTGTGGGCGCGTTTTCTACGCGTATGACAAAATCGGACCAGTAGCCTACTATCCTTCCAGCCACCAGCCGCGGCTTGGGCTCCGCTGGGACGTCATGCACCTGCCCTACTATGATGCTGGATAATCTCTCCCGTATGATAAGCTCCTTGAGTAGTGCTGTCTGGAAGGCCAGCCTCCTATACACGGGCATGTCCCGCTTCACGTCGCCGCTTGTGGCGAGTCTATGTAGGTAAGTCAGGTCGTCGCATACTATCAAGCCCACACCACGCGGGAGAGACTCTGAAAGCCTTATCATGGCATCCTCCTGCTCATCAAAGTTCTTCGGGCTTGTTAAGTAAATCAAATCAGGCTCAACATCATGCACATTAAGCAGGTGTTCCAGCCTGGGTAGGTAGAGTCTCTCGCCGCAATCAACCCACATAACAGCCTCGCCACGCTGCATGTATCTCATGGCTACGTGAAGCGCCAGCGAGGTCTTCCCAGTCTTCTCCTCACCATAGACTAGATACACGCGGCCCCTATCCAGCTCACCCTCAAAGAACCGTGAAAGCAAGGGCCCCTAGCCCCCACCTTATTACCCCATTAAAGAGAAATAAAAAGCACCAAATACGATTAACGGTCTGCGCAGATATGGTGCGCATAATACGCTTCAAACGCGGGTATCTAGACCTAATAATACAGGGTAGGAAGAGCGTAACTATAAGGCCTGCGGATGGACGGCGCTATGAGCGTAATCTAATTCTAACAGATGGTAAGCGCCGCATTAATGCTGAGCTGATTTTCGTTAGGGAGGACAGGTTGAGGAATGCTCTAAAATTCTATCGCCAAGAAGGGTTTAACACACCTCATGAGCTTCTGAAGACCTTGAAGTCTCTCTACCCAGGAATACGTATGTCAAGTAGGGTTAATATAATCAAGTTTAGGCCAGTCAATATCAACGCCTCTGAATGATGCTTATCTCTTTGGCAGGAACTTGCTCAGCAGCTTAGCCATCAGTGGCAGGATTCTTGTCTGGAGGTAGAGCCTCGTGGGGCCTTCAACCTCAAACACCAGCCCCTCGCCGCCTAGTATCGTGCTCTTCCAGCCTCCGAACTTCTTTACACTCCATCTAGTGTTGGCGGGCATGGCTACGAAGTGGAAGTTATCCACTATTATCCGCTCTCCAGGGGCTACGTCAACCGCCTCTATTGCGCCGAAAGCTGTGAGCCACACTCCGCCCATACCCTCAAGCTTAAGCCATACCAGCTCGCCCTCAGAGAGAAGCCCCTTCAAGCCCCGCCATGCCACGCCAAGCCTAACATCGCCATGATGAGCCAGGTATGAGGTGTCCTGAACAATCCAGTCCCCACCGTCAAGCGTTAGGTAGTGTATATCGCCAGGATATGGTGGAACGAACCAGACCTCACCACCCTCACGAGCAACGTAGGTATTCATGAATATGGACTCGCCAGCAGCAACCCCCCTGAGCAGCGAGCCAAACAAACCACCACGCGCAGCTGTCTTAATCTCAACACCACCACGCATCAACATCATAGCACCAGCCTCAGAAGTAACAGACTCACCAGGAGATAACCTAACCTTCAAAACAGAATAAGAAGGCCTCTGCTCAATACTCCACTCAACCATACAACAATCCAAAATCCCACCACCACATGGCATAAAAAGGTTGCAAAAAACTGGAGAGAAGACACCAACGCCTTAAGCCTAATCAAAACATCCTTGAACAAAGCATGAAGCAAGCCGGGGAGGGGATTTGCACCCCTGTAAAGTGGGTCTGCAGCCCACCGCCTGGCTGCTCGGCCGTCGGGGGCTCTTCGTAGAGCCAACCCCGGCCTTCCCCCGGCTCTACTCTTTACTTTGTGTTGCTTGTTTTTGAGGTTTTATCACTGCTGGGCGTGTGGTGGTTGCCATTACGTAGCCCAGCCAGCCTATGATTAGGAAGATGAAGAGGGTTATTAGGAGTACGGGTAAGCGTACAGCAAGCTCGCTGTCAAGGCCTGGTATTAGGTCAAAGAACCATAAAGAGTATACCACAGCCCCCATGGCTGCGAAGAGCATTAACGCGGCGCCCAGTAGTTTAACGCTTGACATTACTGACCCCTCGGTATATCTAGCCGTAATATCTCCAGCATTTAACCCATTATGATGCTGGACTGTTTATATATCGTTGATTCTGGTTTTAGTCTTGTTGGGTTCGTCCAGCGATTTGTCGCAGCGTAGCATAGACGCGGAGCTTAGGGGGAGGACGCTGGAGGTCTATATCTATCTAATTAGGCGGAACGAGCCTGTCGGTGTGCGTGAGGTGCAGCGCCAGCTCCGCTTTTCAAGCCCTAGTGTAGCTTTCCACCATTTGGAGAAGCTGAAGAGCCTGGGGGTTGTGGAGAAGGATGAATCAGGCCAATACCGCGCGGTGGGGAAGGTTGATGCGGCTGTCCTTCATGCTTTCACGAAGGTCGGAAGCTTAATACTCCCAAGAATGCTCTTCTACGCCGTATTCTTCACAACATTCACGCTCCTATACATAATAACCAACATCACGGCGCCAAACCCATACGCAATAGTGCTTGGGCTATCAGCCTCAGCCGCGTGCTGGTTTGAGACGATAAGAACCTGGGTGAAGAAGCCATGGTAGCTGTTCTAAAACATAGAACTATTATCATGGAAACATATTATATTCGGAGGACATGAGAAAGATATGCGCTCACTCATAATATCGGCTTTATTGGGTGTGGTCCTGGGGGCTGGCCTATTTACGGCAGTAACACTCTTCACAGCCACCTCTGGTGCTCCCACAGAGCTTGTGGCTAAACAAGTTGTGACAAAAACAGTAACAGCTACTGAGGAACTTGCTGCACCTTATACTACCGTTACTCAAGAGTACCGTGCCGAAGAGGCTGGTGGAGAGGAGGTCAAACAGATAGTTACGGCTCCTCTAGATTTTCTCTTACTGTCTATCACAGCCAGCTCCATAGCTGTTGCTGGAGCTGCTTACATAATAGCGCGACAACGCCTATACCAAAGATAACCCACAGTCAAAGTTCTTAATTTCTTATAGAGTATTAGCGGGGAAATAATTATCCATAACTTATGGCTCTATTGTTGAGTATAGTATTTTCCGAAAAGACGTTGGGAATGTGATATACGCTTAAATAAGAGATTGGCTATTTCACAAATAATATGGCGGACATAATTTTAACGTTTGACCCCTCGCTGGGTCATCAGTTTCATAATTTCCCCCTACTCAGCTTTCTCCCATGCGCACCAGTAAGGTATGTTCCAGCTCCAGTGTATAATTATCTTGCGCTACCAGACACTCCTGCCGATGAGTATGGCCGCGCTATACTAGCCCCATACGCGGTCAGAAAGATAGAAGCAGCTCTAAAGAAGAGGTCAAAATTCAACGTTGTTGTAGCGCATCCAAAACATATAGAGCGCTTCATAACGCGTGAAACCAAGATAATCGCAGTAAATACGATGGACCCGCTGGGATTGGGGCCGCTTTCGCTTATGTTTAACAACGCTGGGCGAGAGCGCTCATGGGTTACAGAAGAGTTTAGCTTGTTGATGCGGCGCATTAATAAGAGAAGACGCGAAGTTGGTTGTAATGCTAAGCTGGTGGTAGGCGGCTCTGGGGAGTGGGAATTTGAGCACATGCCACAGATGCTGGAAATCTGGCATATAGATTATGTAGTCCAAGGAGAGATGGACGACATAATCCACCTCCTGTTTGAGCAGATAATAGAAGACAGAATAGACACGGGTATCTTCCTCTTCGGATACAGGACGACAACGTTTGACGAGCATGGGCGACCTAGGATAGGATATGTGAAGGATGAGAATGGGCGTTTCATATGCAGGCACCCGTTCTCCAAGTATAGGCTACCGAAGATTGATGATATTCCAACAATCATCGCACCAACGATAAGTGGGCAAGCTGAGATAATGCGCGGCTGTGGTATAAACTGTGATTTCTGCGAGGTTACAACTAGGCCTTTGAGATATTATCCTCCTGAGAAGGTTTTGGAGGAAGTCTTAGTGAATAAGCGCGGCGGGATAAACAAAGCGTGGTTTGTCACGGATAACCAGTGGGCGTACATGGTTTATGACTCTGACTTCTGGCCTAACAAGGAGGCAATACTAGAGCTCTACCGCACGGTCATCGGGAGAGGCGGCGTATCGCATGCAAACCCCATGCACGCCACCTTAGCGCCTGTGGTTGCGGAGCCAGAGCTGGCGTTCGGCATAGCGAGCATCGTGGGCGCTGGCCCAAGTAAGCATATAGGCGTCCAGATAGGCCTTGAGACTGGCAGCGATAAGCTTGTTCTGGCGCATATGGTGAATAAGGCTAAGCCCCTCAAGGTGGGTGTTCATGGAACTTGGGCTGAGATAGTCGTTGAAGGCCAGAAGATATACAACGCAGCGTACTGGATTCCAGCCTACACGATAATAATAGGACAGGCTGGAGAGGAGGATGAGGATATCTGGGATACGATTGGCTTGATAAACTACATGGCCTCTGAGGAACTTTACTTCACGGTAACGCCGATGGCGCTGGTGAATCTCGGAGCTCTCCGCGGAACGAATACGCTGACCGACGTTTATGGTAGCCTGACCCCCGCACAGGCGGCTTTAATCTATGTATGCTGGCGAAACACTAAGAGAATGGCAGAGACACTAGTATGGCGCCTATACCGTGGAAACCCAATATTCAGAATGCTCACAACAGGGCTCCTAACATACGGCGCTGCCTTCTGGCTTGACAGGCTGGAGAAACACCTATGTAAGCTAAACCCAGGAGCGGAGAAAGCTATAGAGAAAGCCAAGAAATACGTTCATATCAAGAGGCTTGGGACAAACTTTAGAAAGCTACGTGAGGAGTTTAAGCGCTATAAGGAGTTAAGCGCCACGCGGCTACGCATCTCCTCATAACAAACATTTAAGAAGCGATATCCAGCCCTCTCTCCGAATGGCTGCAGAGAAAATCCTTGACCTAATAGTCAGGCCTTCCAAGTTCTTCTCAGACTTGAGCGACAGCGACTCGCTCTTAAAAGGGCTCGCCGTGTTTGCTGTTGCAGTTCTCATAAGTGCTGTCTCATTCCTATACTTCTACGCCAACAAGGTCAAAACCGTCTTGGTTTTGGGGCCTTTCTCCAATATTGAGCTTCCATTACTTCCACCTGATTATGTTACCATGTTCTCGCTTAATCGTCTCTTCTTGACTGTTCTTTTTCTCCTGGGGATAAGTCGCGTGGCTGCTAAGTTCATGCGCGTGAGGTATGATGTTAATATAAAACGTGCAACAAATGCAACTCTCTATACATTCCTGACTCTAGCAATAATTACCGCGGCTAGTATCCCTTTATTGCTAGCGTATCCTGTTCAGACGTATGGTATAGTTGGCGTTAGTGTGGAGGACGTGTATATAGAGAATGCTTCTCTAACTGGTGTGGGGGAGAATGGTAGTGTTGTTAGTATTGTGGATAAGCCTATAAGGGCTCAGCGGCTTGAAGTGATTTACCTGGATAAGGATGGGAATCCAATAGACTGGAGAAGCATAAACCCTACAGATGCGCTGGAGATAATAAACTCCTCCAAGCCTATAATGGTACTTTATGACGCCGCTACCGTTGGTGATGTGAAGCTTCCCAAGAGAATAGTCGCCGAGAGTGAGAATATAACCTCGCTACGTAAGATAGTTTATGGACGGCTCTCTGAGGTTCAGCAAGTTATCCTAGGGGGCTCTCTTCTAAGCAAGAGTGCCGCACCGATAGTTGTCGCCATCGTAATATTGACGGCGTTCTCGCGTATATGGCTTGTGGCGATAAATATCTTGGCGTTCAAAGTGATGTATGGCTCATCAACAAGGGCAACGTTGGCGCTAGGTATCTTCATGTACGTGGTATTCACGCTCTTCGGGCTCCCTCCAATCCCTGGAGCGGGCTAGGAGAGGCTCTTCCGCACAACCTTACCATCTGCCGTTATCTCGCCAGCAGCTATTCTAGTGCTTGAGATGGGCTTACCATCCTCGGCTATCACTATAGGACATACAATAATCTCCAACTTCTGCAACCCTTTCTCAGCCCGTTTAGAGTTTATCTCGTACGCGCGGCCTACAGTGAAAGGGCTGACGATTATAGCCTCGGCTTCAGGCTCGCTGATAGAAGGGCCATAAGGGTCGTTTATCTCAACAATCTTTGCGCGGTCTATCCAGCCCCAGCGCTGTAGCTCCTTCTCTAACAGCTCCAGCCGCCGCTCATATCGCATTACCCCATGCTTCTTCTCCAGCCGCTCTACCAGCGAATCGCTGGTTAAGCCTATTATGACATTCTCAGCCTCTCTGAACGCTGTGAGGAGAAGCGCGAGGTGGCCATAGTGTATTCCGTCAAACGTCCCGCCTGTAACAGCTAGTTTGAAGCGGGGCTCGCTCGGCGGTGGGTTAGAAAGCTCATCCACGACATCTTCGGGTGTCATCCTGGTTTCATGTAGTAAAACCATGGCCTCGCCGCGTGTTATGCCCAACTTCACGCAAAGCTCGTCAACCGTTATGAACGGCTCTTCGCGCAGAATCTTCTCCGACAGAAACGCCTTATGCGCATGGTACAGCGGGAGAGAATGGACGGTCTCCACTAATATGCTCCACAACGGGTTTCTAAGGTAATCGCGCGCCAATCCAGTGATACGACGCTCAAAAGCAAGCTTTAACTCTACACATTATTAAGTAGGTTCTTGTGAAAAACTTATATCACCATCGTAGGATAGCTGGTGAAGAGCGGCGGAGGAGCCTATGTCTGAGCTGGATGAACGGTTGAGGGAGGTTGAGGAGCAGCTAAGCTACTGTGAGAAGCTAGTCCTGGCCGAGACGCGGCTCCAGCTAGCGACACTCCTGCTTGAAGAACTGCTGGAGAAAGTGCAGCAGATGCAGGAATCCGCTGGAGAGAACTCCACACACCTCCGCGCCCTCTCCGAGAAGATAAAACTACTATACCACAGGGCGAAGGCCCTCCTCTCACTACAGGAGGGGACTTCAAACAAAAGCATGTATAGGACATCAGAGGACTAAAATAAGCAAAACAGCAAACAAGGGTGAAGAGATTTGGAGGATTTGTTATTACTGGCGGTTGATTATGCCCGTCGTCTAGGCGCCTCATACAGCGAGGCAAGATACCAGCGCGACATGATTGAGCGGACAGTGCTCAAGAATGGTGTTCCAGAGGTATCGGCAGACGAGATAAGCCGTGGAATAAGTGTGAGAGTGATAGTTGATGGAAGTCTGGGTTTCGCTTCCACGAATGAGCTAACTAGGCCCGCTGTTAGGAAGGCTGTTAAGGAGGCTATAACAACGGCACGCGCTGCAGCTTCTCTACTGAAGAGAAAGATAACGATGTCTGAGGAGAGGATGGAGAAGGCTAAGGTTGTGATTAAGCCGCGTGTAGCTTTCGCTAACGTTGATACGGAGGCGCGGGTTAGCCTGCTTAAGGAGTCCGATGGCATGGCTCTTGCTATGGCTGAGAAAAAGGGCGTTAAACTCCCAGCGCGTCTTCTGGATGTTGGCTCATGGAATACCGAGAAGCATGTTATCAACAGCGATGGCGCAGACGTTTATAGCTACACGCCGCGTGCTACGGTTGATTATTTTATTACGGTCTTTAACCAGCAGCGCGGAACTGTCCAGCGGTTTGAGAACCTAGGTGCTTCGCGGGGCTGGGAGGCGGTTGAGCGCTGGCTCCTCCCAGAGCATTTAGAGAGCGAAGTCGCCGCCCTAGCTGATGTTTTACACAAAGCTGTGGAGCCGCCTAGGGAAGAGATAGACCTGCTCCTAGGGCCAGAGATAGTCGGACTAGTGTGCCACGAGTCAGCTGGCCATCCAGGAGAGGCAGACAGGATGCTGGGCAGGGAAGCAGCGCAGGCAGGTGAGACATACATCAAACGCGAGTTGCTGGGAACTAGGATAGGCTCGGAGCATGTTACGGTTGTTGACGACCCCACCATACCACACTCGTTTGGGTATTACTTGTATGATGAGGAAGGTGTCAGGGCTAGGGAGAGGGTGCTGATAGACAGAGGTGTTCTCAGGGAGCTTCTACACAACCGCGAGACAGCGCCGCTCTTTGACACCAGTAGCAACGCCGCCGCCCGCGCAAACGAGTTTGACCGCGAGCCGATAGTGAGGATGGCTAACACGTACATGAAGCCAGGAGAGCACAGCGTTGAGGAGCTCATAGAAGAGGTTAAGGATGGTATTTACGTCAAGTCATACCAGGAGTGGAATATAGATGATAAGCGCTGGAACCAGCGCTATGTCGGCGTAGTTGCCACGCGGATAAAGGATGGTGAAGAAGTAGGGTTGGTTAGGAACCCAGTCATAGACCTGACCACACGCGGGCTATACTCCTCAATAACCGCTGTTGCCAACGACCTAAAGTTCTTCGCAGGCTACTGCGGAAAAGGCGACCCGATGCAGGGGATACCAGTCTGGTTCGGAGGGCCTACAGTGCTGCTAAAAAATGTGAGGGTGGGTTTTAGGCCCTAGAAGACCAGCCAAAGCTATACCTTTCTTATCTTCTCTCCTGTTGCTAAGTTTATCTTGTTTCCTTCCTGGTCGTAGGCGTATAATGCGTCATCGGCCTCGTCGCGCGTCTTTGTGTGGCTTCCGTCGCAGAAGGGATACTTCTGGCTCAAACCGCACATGCATATAGCCACGGTGTCGCCCTTAGGCGTGTTGAAGACATGCGGGCTCTTAGCCGTGTGTATGATTATCCGCGCCATTCCAGGGACACCAAATAAACCCGATTTCAGCCAATATTTATCATAATTCCTTACTATCACGACACTATGTGGCGTGGGTGTAACTTACATGCTTGCGTGGTAAAGGCATATATGCTGAGCCGTAATATGGTATTTGGCTAGCTATAGAGAGTGTAGAAGAGGGTGCTGAACTATGGTTGATGAGGACTTGGAGCTTAAGCGGCTACAGCTCCGTAGGCTTCGTAGGCTGGCTGCGATGGCTATGGCTGGGGAGCAGAAAGAAACGCGGAGCGAGCTCTCTCCTCTTGAGCGGCTCAAACCGTATCTTGGTGAGCGTGCCGAGGAGGTTTTAGAGGCAGCCTCAAGCCAATACCCCCGCGAGACCGAGGAAATAGTGAGACAGCTCGCAGACCTGGCCGAGGCAGGCCGCATAAGAGAAAAGATAGACGGCGGCCAGCTATATGCGCTCTTTAGAACCCTTGGGCTAAGGGTAAAGCTTGACACGAAGGTAGTCTATCTAAAACGCGGTGAGGAGAAGAGTTTAAGCGACCTCATAAGGAAGGGCATATAAGATGAGAGTGTCCTTCTACTGGAAGCCAACATGCGCCACTTGTAGGCGCGTAAAGAAAGAATTGCAGCAATCAGGTATTGAGCTTGAACTGATAGAATTGTTCAAACAGCCTCCACCGCGTGATGTTTTACGTAAGCTGATAGAGAAATATGGTGTGGATGGAATATTACGGAAAAACAGCAACGACTATAAACGGCTTGGTCTCAAAAATAGGAAGCTATCACCAGACGAGGCTGTGGAGCTTCTCCTCGCAAACCCTGACCTGATTAAACGCCCCGTAGTCAAGGCTGGCTCGCTCATCTTCGCGGGCTGGGATGAAGAAGTGCTGAAAATCCTTAAAAGACAAACAAAATAAGATATTTAGCGCGTCGTGAAAAGTAAGATATAATAGGTATGCATTAGCGCGGCTCTCTGGTCCGCGCGGGGTTGGTGAATATGTCCGAGACTTTTGAAGTTCCCGACGACTTGCTATATACAAAAGACCATGAATGGGTGCGTATAGAGAAGAAGATTGGTGTCGTCGGGATAACTGATTATGCGCAGAAGAAGCTCCGAGAGGTAATATATGTGGAGCTCCCTAACGTCAATACGCGTGTGAGGCAGAAAGAGACGTTAGCCACTGTAGAGTCTGTTAAGGCTACGTCAGACATTTATGCTCCTCTCTCAGGCAGGATTACCGAGGTTAATGTTAAGCTGGTTGATACCCCAGAGCTGATTAATGACTCGCCATACGAGGAGGGCTGGATAGCCAAGATAGAGATAACCGACCAGTCGGAGCTGGATAAGCTGATGGACGCCGACGAGTACCGCCGCTATATAGAAGCCCTAGAGGAGGAGGCTGGAGAAGGCGACTAGAGAAGAGGGCATATACTTATCTTATCCCACTACAAGCCTAGAAGGGTAGAACAGACCTTGGTATTGGTTAAGGTTCAACGCGTAAGTAGCTATACAGACCCAGAGACATCTAGGCCTGGCAAGATAATTGAGCTGGTGGAAGTTCGTAGCAGGGGAGGCGTCGTAGTAGGTGGGCAGAGTGAGGAGTCGGTTATGATACAGCGAATGTTACAGACAGCCCTTATGCAGATGCAGTCGCTTGGTCTAGTTCCGCCCATGAGGGAGATGACGTTCCCCAAACTAATCCTCTACCTAACCGAGGAGGAATACGACCTACTTAATGTGAAGCTTGAGGTTAACGAGGTCTATGAGCTGACGTTCAGGGATGGCTCAATAAGCTTCAAACGGCCTGAACGGCTAGGCTACTAGTGGGTGGAGTGTTCAGCTAGTGGAAAGACTACGTAGAGCGTAGGCTATCCTCTGAACCACCGTTATGAACGCCAGTATTGAGACCGTTATCACGGACAACGCTAGAGCCTGCCTCCAGACTGGTGTTAGTAGGGTGGCTATTATGAAGATTATAACGCGCACCCACCTCTCGCCTATTCCTACGCCAGCCATGGCCACGCCTAGGGCTTCGCCGCGCGCACGTATGTAGCTCACCAGCATGGCCAGTGCCAGCATTACCAGAACTAGAATAGGCTCAACCAAGCCCGTGAGAGCTATGCCCAGTGCGATAAGTGTGTCAGATACCCTGTCGGTTGTTGAGTCTATTAGCGCGCCCGTCTTTGTGGTTCTGCCCTGCCTCCTCGCGACCGCGCCGTCAAGCCCGTCAAGAAGGCCGCCCGCCATCAACGCGGCCCCAGCGTAGATTGCGTAGAAATCTCCCTGATACCTGATAAGCGTGTAAAGATAGGCGGCTAGCGCCGTTAAGAGTAGCCCTCCCAAAGTTATGATATGCGGACTAACCCCCGAAGCAGCCAAGAAATCAGCCACGCGGCCGAAGCTCTTCTCAAACAACCTACGTCCAACATCCGCTAGGGAGCCGCTGAACCGAGTAGCCATAAGCGAGCCGAAGAATATCAGCGAATTCATATAAGTATAACATCACCCAATGAAGGCTGTCGTGGAGAGGGCGAGCTAGGCTTGGGTAAGGTTGCTAAAGGTGTTTCATGCAGCGTTCAGGGCTGCTCTGATAAGGCGGTAATATCGCTAGCCTCAGCCAACGTGGCGAAATACTTGAGCGTCAGCAAGAGCGAAAAGAAAGCCTATCTCTGCAGGGAGCATTATAAGCAGTATAAGAAGATGAGCAAGCATGAACGAGAGTTGGAGAGGGCTAGGTTCCGCCTATAAATTCCACCATTAAATACTGCATGGCTGGCTGAAGAAGGGGGAAGGCGTGAGGCCTTGCGGCTGCTGGAGTTTCATGTGGATTTCATAGAGTATGAGCCTGTGAGGAAGGAGATTGAGCTGGCGGAAGAGGCTGAGAAAAAGCCTCATCGCGTTGATGATGCTCTAGTAATGTTTGTCAGCGTTGAGCCTGATGATGACGAGTCTGTGGCTGAGGCGGCGGTTGCGGATGCGCATGAATATATGAGCCGCCTCAAGGTGCAGCGTCTAGTAATCTACCCCTTCGCCCACCTAAGCAACGCTCTAGCCAGACCACAACATGCGTTAGAGCTTCTAAAATTAATGGAGGAGAAGGCGCGGGAGAAGGGTTTAGAGGTTGTCAGAACACCATTCGGCTGGAACAAAGCTCTACGCCTCAGCGTTAAGGGGCATCCACTAGCGGAGCGCTCGCGGAACTTCACAAAACAACGCGAAGAACAGAAACCAACAACACTGACAAAGACATACTACATACTCGCAACGGATGGAAAGCTCTACAAACCAGAAGAATACACGTGGAGCGAGGGAGGAGAAGCATTCAGGAATATGGTAGAGAGAGAAGCCCTCGGAAGAGAATCCCCAGCCACTGGACAGCCAGAATACATCAAGATACTCAAGCGCTTCGGCATAGATTGGGAGGAGATGTCAGACTTGGGACATATGCGCTACGGGCCAGAGGGGGCTATAATCTTTGACTTGCTGGTAGCTTATGCGGAGCAGGTAGCCCGTGAGGTTGGGATTCCCGTCTATAGCGTTAAGGGGACTAACATGTTCAGCCTGGAGAGCAAGCCCATACGCGAGCACGCTGGGCTGTTCGGCCAAAGGATGTATAAGGTTGACGTTGAGGGGCGGAGCTACGTCATGCGCTACGCGGCGTGCTTCCAGCAGTTCGCACTAGCCAAGGACTGGGTAATAAGCTACCGCCACCTCCCCTTCGGCGAGTTTGAGGTAGCAGACAGCTACAGGCTAGAACAGTCAGGAGAGCTCGTCCTAGGCTTCAGACTCAGAAGAATGAACATGCCAGACTTCCACATCTTCTGCAAAGACATAGAAGAAGCTAAGCAAGTATTCAAGAAAGTTCATTCAAAAATATACGAGGAGATAGAGAAAATCGGCCGCGACTATGTTTCACTCTATAACCTTACGTCGCGGAAATTCTTTGAGGAGAATCGTGATTTCTTCATGGATTTGGTGAAGCGGGAGCGGAAGCCTGTGCTACTCGCCTTCTACCCAGAGGACAGCAACTACTACTGGGTTCTGAACATAGAGTATCATATCATAGATAAGATGGGTAGGCCACGCGAGATAGGGACTGTGCAGATTGACGTAGGCAACGCGGAGCGCTTCAACATACGCTACGTTGATAGAGACGGCTCGCACCGCTATCCAGTCATACTGCATACAGCCATACTTGGAACGATAGAGCGCTGGCTCTACACGCTAGTAGATACGGCGTTGCAACGAGAGCCGCATATGTTGCCTACGTGGATATGCCCTATACAGGCTAGAATAATCCCCGTCAACGATAAATACGTTAAGAAAGCGACGACGATAGCTGAGAAGATGGCTAAGAATAACATAAGAGCAGATGTTGATGACCGAGACGATACGCTTGACCGAAAGATTCGCGACGCAGAGGTTATGTGGATACCATATATAATAATCGTAGGGAAGAAGGAAATAAGCTCTGGAAAGCTCTCAGTAAGAATCAGAAGCAGCAGGGAGATTAAGCAGATGACGCTCAACACGCTTATAAAGCGCATAACAGGCGAGACACGCGGCTATCCCTGGAAGCCCCTAACCCTGCCCATGCTAGTCTCCCAAAGACCCGTGTACGCCAGCAGATAACCCAATTATTGTTGTTGCGATAGCTTAAATACGCCAGGCCGAGGTATAGGGCTAGGATGGAAGGCCAGGCCTCGCTGGACGTGCAGAAGATAAGGGAGGACTTCCCAATCTTCAGCCGCGCACCGCGCGGCAAGCCATTAGTTTATCTAGACTCTGCCGCAACAAGCCAAAAACCTAGGCAAGTGATAGAAGCCGTAAAACGCTTCTACGAGGAGTATAACTCCAACGTCCATCGCGGTATCTACTCTATAAGCATAGAAGCGACTGAAGCATACGAAGAAGCCAGGCGCAGGATAGCGCGTTTCATAAACGCGAGGAGCCACCGCGAGATAGTCTTCGTTAGGGGAACCACCGAAGCCCTAAACCTAGTCGCATACGCGTGGGCTTTGAGGAAGCTAAAGAAAGATGATAAAATACTCCTAACCGAGATGGAGCATCACAGCAACATCGTCCCCTGGCAGTTGATAGCGCGCGAGAAGGGCCTAAAGCTTGAATACATACCCATACGCGGGGATGGAACCCTTGATACATCAGGGCTGGACAGTTATCATGACTTCAGGATATTCAGCTTCGTGTATAGCTCAAATGTTCTGGGAACAATTAACGATGTTAAACAGCTTGTGAGGTTCGCGCATAGTCGTGGTGCTTTGGCTGTTATAGACGCAGCCCAGGCCGTGCCTCACATGAAGATAGACGTGCAGGAGCTGGACTGTGATTTCCTAGCGTTCAGCGGCCACAAGATGCTGGGTCCAACTGGGATAGGTGTTCTCTACGCGAAGCGGGAGCTGCTGGAGGAGATGGAGCCATTCATGGGTGGTGGTGAGATGATACGCGAGGTGCATCTCCACGAGTCGCGCTGGAATGATGTCCCATGGAAGTTTGAGGCTGGAACACCCAACATAGCGGGCGCAATCGGACTTAAAGCAGCGGTTGACTACCTAGAAGGAATAGGAATGGATAATGTGCGCATGCATGAGATAAGCCTCACACGGTACGCTACGGAGCTGCTTATGGAGATTCCAGGGATGAGGATATATGGGCCCTTAAACCCTGAGAAGAGGAGTGGCCTTCTCGCATTTACCTTGGGAGACATACACGCTCATGACTTGGCTACATTCTTGGACGAGGAGGGGATATGCGTTAGAGCTGGCCATCACTGCGCCATGCCCATACACACCCGACTAGGTGTTCCAGCAACCACGCGCGCCAGCTTCTACGTATATAATACCCACGAGGATATTGAGCGTTTGGCAGAAGCTTTGAAGAAGGCAGCCCAAGTATTCAAGATAGTATGATTTATAAAACAACATAACATCTTCCACGCGAGCGGAGGTAGTGGTTATTGAGGATAGTTGTGGTTGGAGCAGGGGTAATGGGGCATGGAATAGCGGAGATAGCTGCCCTCGCTGGATATGAAACAACCCTCGTGGATATAAGTGATGATATACTCTCTAAAGCTCTCCAGAAGATTGAATGGAGTCTTAAAAAATTCGTTGAGAAGAAGCGTATAAGTGAGGAGCAGGCCAAGCAGGCTCTGGGGAGAATAAAAACCACCACAGACCTGGCAGCAGCTTCACGCAGTGCTGATGTAGTTATAGAGGCGGTGCCAGAAGACATAAACCTCAAGAAGAAGATATTCGCCACAATTGACGCTAACGCCCCAGCAGAAGCCATACTCGCTACGAACACGAGCACGCTACCAATAAGTGAGATAGCATCCGCAACCAAGCGGCCCGAATATGTAGTCGGTATGCACTTCTTCAACCCACCACCACTAATGCCGCTGGTTGAAGTCATACGCGGCGAGAAAACAAGCGATGACGTGATAAGGAAAACAGCGGAGCTGGCGAAGAGCTTTGGTAAAGAAGTGGTGATATGCCATAAGGATGTCCCTGGCTTTATCGTGAATAGAATCGTGGGCCCGCTCCTGAATGAGGCTTGCTGGATGGTTCATCGCGGGGAGGCTACGCCTGTGGAGATTGACTCCGCTGTCCGCTATAAGGCAGGCCTCCCTATGGGCCTGCTTGAGCTGGCCGACTACACGGGGATAGACGTAACATACCTGGCTGGCGAGTCTGTGAGAGCACGCGACCCAGCTAATGTTCTTCCATGCCCGCTCTTCAAGGAGTATTATGAGAAGGGTAAGCTGGGCCAGAAGAGTGGTGAGGGCTTCTACAAGTATGGGAAGGGGATGTATGAGAGGCCGAGCATACCGCGCGAGGCTGGGGAGAAGCTAGACATAGTGCGCATAATGGCTGTGGGCATAAACGCGGCGGCGTGGCTTGTTAGGAATGGCGTAGCATCAACAGAGGATGTGGAGCGGGCTGTAAAGCTCGGATTGGGATTCCCGAAGGGAATACTGGAGATGGCAGATGAGTGGGGGATAGACCGCGTAGTAGCGGTGCTTAACGAGCTGCGCGAGAAATATGGCGACTACTACGCTCCAGACCCGCTACTTACAAAACTGCTATCTGAGGGGAAACTGGGCGTAAAGGCTGGCGCTGGCTTCCACAACTACGCAACAGGAGAGAAGAAATACAGCGAGATACTAGTTAAGAAGGAAGGCCATATCGCGTGGGTTATCCTCAACAGGCCGCAGAGACTAAACGCCCTAACGCTCACGATGGCTGACGAGCTTATTGACGCGCTGGACAAGCTTACGGCAGACGGCGATGTCCGTGTTATAGTTCTACGCGGAGCGGGAGACCGCGCATTCTCAGCAGGCGCAGACGTAACAGCATTCACAGAGGTCCCAGCACCTCATGCTGTTGTGGAGCTCTCCCAGAAATTCCAAGCCATGATGGACAAGGTTGAAGCTACACCAAAACCAGTAATCGCAGCTATAGACGGCTTCGCGCTAGGCGGAGGATGCGAGCTTATACAGGCGTGTGATTTTAGAATCGCCACTACGCGCTCAGAGTTCGGCCAGCCTGAGATAAGGCTCGGCCTAATCCCAGGAGCAGGCGGAACCCAGAGGCTCGTGAAGCTTGTCGGCCTAGCCAAGGCCAAGGAGCTGGTCATGCTGGGAGAGCGTATAAACGCCGAGGAAGCCCATCGGATAGGGCTCATCAACAAACTCGTACCACCAGAAAGGTTTGAGGAGGAAGTGAGGAGCTTCGCCAACAAGCTCGCAGAAATGCCGCCCATCGCCCTGAAAGCGGCTAAACTAGCCCTAAACTACGGCACACAATCGCCGCTCTCAATAGGATTAACACTGGAAAGAGGACTATTCAGCCTACTCTTCTCAACAAAAGACTTCATGGAAGGAGTATCAGCATTCCTATCCAAACGAAAACCAGAATTCAAGGGTGAGTAATGGATATAGCGTAGCGGGTGGTGTAGAGATACGTGAGCGGAGAGGACGCATTCCAAGTATTGAGCACGATAGTAGCTAGGGCTAATGAGATTCAGGAGGTTAGGCAGAAGATAGCCAACTGGGATAAGGTCTTCCAGTTCAAGCCAGGCGATGCCGAGCCCTTCATACTACAGGCCACAAATGGTGTTCTCAACGTTAGCAAGGGATTACACCCAAACCCAACAGCAACACTTGAAGCGTCGCACCAAGACCTGCTGGCTATGATGAAGGGAGAGCTGGACCCTGTTAAGGCTTTCTTCTCAGGGAGGCTTAAGATAAAGGGTGATGTCTTCGCCACGCAGGAGCTAAACTCCATACTTCAGACGGTCCAGAAGAAATAGCCAAAGGGTATGATGGTGGTGTTCTTCATATCTTCTTGAGATAGCGGCCCAGCTCTTCTACCGTGTTTATCCCTAAGCGTCTTGCTGCCGAGAGTCTGCGGTAGTAGAAGAGGTCTACGTTTATTCCCTGGCTCGTCAGCTCCCTTACTACGCGTTTAGTCATTCTCTCGCCTTCGCTGTCAAAGTCCAGTAGCAGTATTACTCGTTTGTTGATGTGTTGTGTGAAGATTGTTTTCCTGAGCTCGCGGAGGAGTATTACCTTCCCCGATACGCCCAACATGCTTAGGGCATGTC
>WAQC01000006.1 GCA_015520425.1 Candidatus Pelearchaeum sp.
ACACGTATATCACTCATAACCAGCTATGTCTATCTTCATGTTTAGATTAAAAATTTTATGGCTGAAACAGGTCTTACTATCTATTCTCTTTTATTACCGTGTTACGCAGGAGTCCTATTTTCTCTATCTCCGCCTCAACTACATCACCATGCTTTAGATAGGGCTTCCCCGCCGCGGCAACTCCAGCTGGTGTCCCAGTTGCTATGATGTCTCCTGGCTCAAGTGTCATGCCATCAGACACGTATTCTATTAGCTGGCCTATCTTGAAAATCATCTCCTCAGTATTCCCTTCCTGCCGCATTTCTCCATTAACCCTCAGAGTGAGCTTTAGAGGATATGGTGAACCTATCTCATCTTTAGTTACTAGATATGGCCCACACGGAGCGGCTGAGTCAAGGCTCTTACCAAGAATCCAGTTCATGCCGTATGAGCTTTTCCTCTCAGGCCAGCCAGGTGGAAACTGTTTATCCCTAAAGCTGACGTCATTAAACACCATGTAGCCAGCTATGTATTCGTCAGCGTCGTTAGAGCTTATGTATTTACCGCGCTTACCTATCACTACAGCCAGCTCCACCTCATAATCAACCCGCGTGGAAGACCTCGGTATGATGATATTCTCCTCATGACCTATGAGGGCGTTGTTATATTTTCCAAAGAAGTACGGCGCCTCAGGCACCTCAGAGCGCAGCTCCCGCGTATGTGAATAATAGTTGGCCGCTACGCAGAGTATTTTCTGCGGGTCAGGTATCGGTGATTTGAACCTAACCTCACCATAGCTATAGTAGAGTGTGTGTTCATCTTTCATTTTGGGCGCCTCCATAATCAGCTTCCTGATTAGACTATAAGCCTCATCCCCCCTACGGAGTATCTCCTTAACTGAGAGAAGATAGCTAGGAACATAATTGTTGCCTATAACTGCTGTATATGCTTCAGCTAGGTCTAGTATTCCATATTCGGTAAGAACTCCCACTCTAATTGAATCACGTACAGTGATTGTTGCTATTTTCATGGCAAAACACACTCTACATACTGTTCTCTTAATTAAGATAAAGGTTTAAGCAGTAGCCTTATCGTAGCATAGGGTATGAATAATGTAAATCTGGAGAAGATAAAAGAGTTCGTCCAAGCGGTTGAGAAAGACCCTACACAGGCTAAAAAGCATAAAGTCGTCACTGGTAGCTGGGTGTTTGAGGAGGGAAAACCGCAATTCACTGCTACATTAGAATATCAAAATGGGAGAGTCTCGCTGAATTGTGAGATGCCGCCATTCGCGGGCGGGTGGGGAACAAGCCCTGACCCAATACAATACTGCCTCTACGGCCTGGCCGCGTGCTTCGCGGTAACATTCGCCGCAACAGCGAGCTCTGAGGGGATACAGCTAAAAAAGCTAGAAGTAACAGCGGAAAACTGGATAGACCTGAGAAAACAGATAGGCCTATCCAAAGACCCGATAATTGAGCGTATCAAGCTGACAGTACGCGCAGAAGGTGCTTCGCGAGAAGTTTTGGAAAGATTGTTGAAGATATCTGAAGAGCGCTGCCCTGGTGTTGAGTGTGTTACGCGGAGTATCCCGTTTGAGGCGGTGTTGGGCTAGTTTCTTTAGCGCCATAAATTTATTTTTCTAGTTGTTTTATTGCTTCTAAGGCTATTTCTTCATCTTCCTCTGAGGTTGCACCGCTCACACCTACGGCTCCTATTGTTTCATCGCCGCGTTTTATCGGAACTCCGCCGCGTCCGAAGAGCATACGCCCGCCGCTCATCACTGATATACCTGCCCAGAATGCTGGGTTTTCCTGTATGCGCTGCTGAAAATCGCCTGTTCTTCTCCTAAAGATTGCTGCTGTAGTTGCTTTTCCCCAAGCTATCTGGGGTGATGCAGCTATAGCGCCATCCATCCTGGCTAGAAGTATAAGCTCACCATGAGCATTCACGACAGCTATAGAGACTTTAACACCCATAGCCTCAGCCTTCCTAATACCTGCTTCAACAACCTGCCTAGCCTGCTCCAAGTTCAAAACGTCTCTACCTCTTCTCGTACTCACTATATTGCTGCTCTATGCTCTGCGCGTGTATTGGCCTGAAAGGCTCCAGCCTACGTAGCCATGAATACACGAGATAGCCAGCGATTACCATGATGAGCTGGCCTCCAACCGCCGCCACCAACGCCTCGCTTAACAACGCGCCCGTCGCCGTAGAGATTAAATAAGCCGTCCACACCCCTGTGAGCACCGCGTATATCAGAGCGCCCAGCAATACACTCCTACGGCGCATGAAGTATATCGCCAGCAGGCCAGCTAATGCGAAGGCCGTTGTGATTAGGTCCATAGGCCCAAATGGTGATGCACTATTTGTCATGAACTGGCCGAATAGGAATCCCAGCAACGCTGGCACGCCAAAGAGGGCTATCAGGGGGCTTACTATCTCGCCAGGCTTGATGAAAAGGCCCGCAACCTCAATCCTTCCTATTGCTGCTGTCCCAGCCACGTAGAAGCCAGCCATCAACACAAAGACGGCAAAATCACTATACTTCATCTATCATGCACCCCTAGCTACCATAGGAAGGCGCCTTCCCAAATTATGAGGAACAGCATAAGCCATATGAGGTCAACGAAGTTCCAGTAGAGGCTTACCGCGTCAAGGAATCCGTGGCTCTTGGGTTTGAAGTGTCCCAGCTTGGCTCTTCCTGCTGCTATTGCGAGGACTATTATGCCCCCAACAACGTGGGCTCCGTGAACGCCTGTGAGTATGTAGAAGCTGGAGCCGTAGAAACCGCTTGCTGGCGTGAAGCCGAGCTCGTAAATCAGGCGAGGCCACTCAATACCGAGCTTAAGCCCCATGAACACTATGCCCAAAACCATAGTAGCTAGAATACCTGCCAGAACTCCTCGGTTATTCCCTCTCTTCGCAGACCACACAGCAAGCTCTATGGTAACGCTGCTGGTTAGTAGTATTATCGTCTGGATTCGTGGGATGAAGTTCTCCAAGTGGGGGGCTCCTGGCGGAGGCCAGACAGGGAAGGTGGAGCGTATAAGGAAATAAGCTCCAAAGGCTGAAGCGAAGAACGCGGCCTCTGTGAGTAGGAAGAGCGCGGTTGGGAATCCGACGCTCCCTATCTTCTCAGGCTCAGCGGGTATGGGGGTCTTCTGAAGCCTCTCAAAGAAGCTGGAAATCACGTGCTGCCACTGCCTAACCTCAAACGCCACAAAAACGACCACCACAGCGATGAAGTAGAAGACTAGAATTAAGCCTACTGTCGTGTATATGCCCTTAAGCAGGAGGATTAGGCCAGCTATCAGCGCTACGGTGTTCAGCCCAACGATAGCAGGCCAGATACTCCCCTCCTCATGTTCTTCATGAGCCGCGTGAGCATTAGTTTCGGCGCTCATGATAGCAACAGCTCCTGCAAACAAGCCTAAAAAGCATATTATTAAGTTTCGTTATCCTACCTCCTAACGGCTCTAATAGCCTTCCTTATGCAGCCCACACGTGAGCTAAACACTAACGTAAAAACTATATTCACCAACGAGATTATGAGGAGAAACAACGAAGCTATGCTCTCTGGGCTTCTTATCATCATGAACAACGCAGCAGATAAGGGAGCTAGCATAGACGCGAGAGGTCCAGCCAAGTACATCATGGCATAGCCAAGCCTACCCGCTGTGCTGGAATCTCGGTCTATACGCAAGCCTAAAACGATGGGAAGAAGCTTGACTCTACGCGGAAGTATTGCAACAATATTGGACAAACCCACGTAATAAAACTTGAATCTAACACCAGCCAAGAGTCCTATCAGTAAATGAGCTAGGTCATGCGCAAAGAACCATAACAAAAAGAAAGCCCCAAACGAGATGATTAGGTCAGTAACTAGAATATCCGTAGGCAATACTGTTAGAAGCCAAAGCCCCGCTGCGATTCCTATAGCAGACAGGATAGAGCCGCTCAAAAGGCTCATAGTAAATCCATACTTAAACCCTACGTATCCAGCCTCGCCCGTTATGAGAGACTGCAAAGCAGCATTACGATAATCAACCAAGCGTCTAATCATCTTTATTGCCAGAGAATCAAATAACGGGCCCTGAAATGACTGTATATCAATAATATCCTCTAACGTGGTAATGCCATTATTTTCATTTCTTAAGATATGTGTGTGGGACCACTTCTTGAAAGGCGAGTCTATCGCGACGAGTTCAATCTTATTCGGCTGTTCATATCCAGCTACATGAAACTTGATGCGAAATGGCTGGTGGAGTATGTGTAGCTTTAGCTCTATTGTGGCGCCTAAATACAGTGTAGAAGGCGCATCTATAACTTTAACATGCATCTCAGGAGGATAAAGCATAGCCATATTATATGGAGTCGTGATAATGTTAAACACGCGCTCCTGCTCGGCCTTTAACTGGGTCTTAACCACCAGCCTAGCCATCCCATCTCCCTACGAGAGGCCCATCTTTATATGGAATCAACAGACGCAAAGCGTAGAAGGGGGAGAGGAAATAAAAATGGCAACCCACTACAACCAGCAGCTAAGTCTCCACTGGCTTGAAAAACTTGTCCTACTCGCTCTAAACGAGCTTGATAGGCCAGCTACATACGAAGAACTGGCTCAAAAAGCCGTTGAGCTAGTAAATAGAGCACATACAGCCCCAGGCCGCGAGGCTTTCGCCACAACGGCACGGCAGCCATCCGCGGTGGCAAAAGCATGCGGCTGGCTACAACAGAAACAACTAATAGAACAGTATGAGCATGGAGAAACTACTAGAATAATATCGCTGGGCGAGGAGGGGCTAAGATACGCGTCAGAGGGCTTACCAGAGAGGAGGCTGGTCAATTTCCTGATAGAAAGAGGCGGCGAAGCAAAGGTGGATGAAGTATCAAGAACCATCAACGATTACGCAATCGCACTAAACTGGGCTAAACGCAACGGCTGGATAACATTTGATAAGAAAGACTCGGAAACATATGTGAGAATAGTATCTGAGCCTCCAAGCACAACAGTAGCAGAGGAGCTGCTCCAACGTTTAAGGCTTGAAGATGCTATACCAGTTGACTCCCTACCTGAAGAGATGAAGAACATAGTTGAGCAGATGACAACTAGGCAGGACGTGATTCGGATAGTTGAAAAACGGGAACGTAGAGTAGGATTAACCTCAAAAGGGAAGGAACTTGCCTCGCAGCTTGCGGCGGTAAAGCTTGAAGAAATATTGAGTGAGATAACACAGCTCACGCCTGAAATACTGAAGACTGGAAAATGGCGGCATCTAACCCTAAGCAAATACGACATAACCGCAGCGGTTCCCCCAGTGTTTGCGGCCAAGCGACACCCACTAGTAGAGCTCATCCGCTTAGTCAAACAAGTCTATGTGGAGATGGGCTTTGAGGAAATACAAGGCCCAATCGTAGAGCTTGCCTTTTGGAATTTTGACGCCCTATTCCAGCCGCAGGACCATCCAGCGCGCGAGATGCAAGACACATTTTACGTGGATTTGCAGGAAAGAGGAGAGATTCCCAGAGAGTATGTGGATGAGGTAAAGAAGGTTCATGAAAACGGTGGAAGAACAGGCTCTAAAGGCTGGCGCTACAACTGGAGCGAGGATGAGGCGCGAAAGCTCGTGCTTAGAACGCATACAACAGCAACAACGATTAGACACCTGGCAGAAGTAAAGAAGCCGCCAATAAAGGTCTTCTCGGTAGATAGGATATACCGAAACGAGAAAGTAGATTGGAAACACCTAGCAGAGTTTCACCAAATAGAAGGTATAGTCATGGAGAGAGGAGCTAACTTTAGACAGCTCATGGGAATAATAAAAGAATTTTATTCTAGGCTAGGATTGCGCGAGGTTAGGTTCAGGCCCAGCTATTTCCCCTACACCGAGCCATCGGCGGAGGTTGAGGTTTTCTTGGGTGGCAAATGGCTTGAGCTGGGTGGTATGGGCGTGTTCAGGCCAGAAACAACCGCCCCATTCGGGGTTAAGTATCCAGTTCTGGCGTGGGGGCTTGGGCTTGAAAGGCTAGCCATGGCTATCTACGGTGTTGAGGATATAAGAACCTTCAGCAGAAATGACCTTGGATGGCTTAGACGCACATCGCCACTAACACCATACCGCGCAGCAGGAAGAATATAGGAAAGGTGAAAAACATGCCAGT
>WAQC01000007.1 GCA_015520425.1 Candidatus Pelearchaeum sp.
ATAAACCTCTGGTCCTTGATGTAGATATATTCTGGGTAGCTCATTGCTTGCCAGCTCATACATGATTACAGCTTTGCTCTTCTCGTCGCTCCAAACGTCCCATCGCCAGACCTCAATCTTCCTACTTGTTAATGCCCTCTCAATGCCGCTGGCAGAGCTCTTCAGCTCACCCCAGATAACATCGGGAGGTTTATCTTTCTTTAGCGGTAGGAGAATAACGAGGAACGAACGGCCAGCCACCTCGCTAGCATTTACTACATCCTTGATTGTTGTGAAGAATTGTATAGAAGGCTTTTTGATGAAAAGCTTAGCCAACAGTATAAACTCTGCCAGCTTTTGGCATGTTATTGCTGAAGCGACATTCCGCAGGTAATCTACTGGGTCAGGAACTATTAGAGGGGAGTTTGGGAATAGTTTAAGCAATTCATTTTTAGTTGGCATGCCATCTTCAACTCTGACAACTATTGGTGGTCTCCATCTTGCTACACTATAGAGAAGATTCTGTAATGTTTCAAACTTGATTATTAGCAGCTCGCATAGATAGCCGCTAAAGCCTCCGACCTTTATTTCTGCCCCGTATAGGTTTGAAGCTTTGAGTAGTGCTTTTAGAAGCCTAACTTCATCACGCTGTCTATCAGAGATACGCGATTTAACATAAAGCGTGTGGTAGGGGGTTCTGTCAACTGCAGATATTATCCGCGTAGGCTCCACATGATAACATGGTACTATATTTATGCGCACATTATCTATGAAGCCCTCTACATATGGGTGCTCGGCATGTCTTAGTCTATGACTCCCGCCTAAGCTCGTAATAACTGTACGGCCTGCTTCTAATGCCTCATTCTCCAGAATTTCGCGTTTAGTCTCAGGATTGTATTGTATAAATATATCTATCTCAGGGCTGTCGCGAAGCCACGTCCCCTTAGCGAAAGACCCCTCAACGCTCACATTGACGATTTTGCTGTTTTTCAAAAGCTCTCTGAGCGCCGCAGTAAGATTATCAGCCAACTCTGATAGCTTAATCTCCTCAGTAGCACTAGGCTTAATACTAGACAAAGCCTCGTCTAATACTCGCTGGATATCAGCGGACATTGCCATCATGCTTTAGTAAATCCGAGTATATAGGTCCGCTGGGTGTTAAGATACTCTTCTTCAAGCATATGTATTCTATTTTTTGCGTTCCATAGTCCTCTGACTGGTGTTCTGAAATTAGCTGTATGAGTCTTTGCTTCTCTCTAACGCTCTTTACACGTGCTATAGTGAGGTGTGGTGTGAATCGTTCTTTTTGAAAGCCCAGGCTTGCCAGTTTTGCCTGGAGCTCCTCCCCTACTCGCGTGAGAGACCCACTTTGGTCTTCAACTCCTACCCATACAACGTTAACCCTCCCGCCGCCTGGAAAATAGCCTAATCCACGTAACCTAATTACGAAGGTCTCAAAACTTATGCTCCGTATAGCTTCTTTAACCTGTTCAATCTTTGACTGGTCTATTTCCCCTAAAAATTTTAGCGTGAGATGAAGATTCTCAGGTTCAACCATCTTCATAACGGCTGCTCTAGAGGATTCTAACATTCCTTGGGTAAGACGTATTTTCTCCACTATTGATGGTTCATTTACATCTACTGCGACAAATGCTCTTATGAGATTTTTTGACAAGCGTCTAACTCACCCTCATTCTAAGAGCTTTTTCTCTGCGCCTTATTAGGTCATTAGCTATTTTATCAGCATTATCTTTAAGTGTCCCGTCGCGGTTTTCAACCCATATAACCCATTCAGGATTCATGTTTTTAAATTCTTCATAGAGTTTCAAAGCCTTGTTTTGGAGCTGCGTATCCAACTCGTATGTAATGTCTGGCCGTTCTTGTTTTGCGCTGAGTCTTCTCAGCCTTGTTTCCTCATCTACTATCACCACAACATATGCGTCGGGTTTGATGAATATTTTACTGCCCAACTTCTCTACTAGGTTTAGAAAGCTTTTCAACTCATTGCCACCTAGTGGTGTGTTTGTTCTCTTCTCAATTAGCGCAAGCCCATAGATTATGGAGCATAGGTAATACCTGTCTATAAAGTAGAATGAAGGCTTATTATGTTCTATGGAGCTGGACATGGTTGTGCTATCGTCGGACGTATTGGCGAGAAATAGGAGCATCCTGGTTAATGGGTCTATTATGGCCGAGTTCCCTACAGTTTTGGCTATTCTTCCAGTGGCCGTATCGCTGGGCGTCTTATAACGTCCCACACGGTATCCTCTCTTCTCTAGAATCTTAGAAACCTCCTCAAGTAAGGTTGTCTTTCCAGCCCCATCTATACCCTCCCAAACGACCACAAACGTATCGCTAAGCATTCCCAGCGCGATAGCTGCGTGTTTCTATTAAGCATATACCTGGCATACCCGTCCACACAAAATTAATAGCACACCAAACACAATAATATTATGGTGATGGGACGTTGCCCATAACAGTTAGAGTAAGAGATGTGATGGACCAAAACGTAATATCTATAGAGGCAGATAAAAGCGTCAGTGATGCTATTAAAAAGATGCTCCAGTCGGGTGTATGGTCTCTTGTGGTTGAGAAAGATGGTCTTCCGATAGGTGTTGTAACAGAGAGAGACACCCTTAGACGTTGTATAAGTAAGGGGCTAAATCCAGATAAAGTTAAGGTGGAGGAGATAATGAGCTCGCCTCTAATAACTATAGAGCCAGACGCTACCCTAGGCGAGGCTATGAGGAGGATGGTTGAGAAGGAGATTAGACGCCTATACGTCGTTGAGCATGGCAAGATAATAGGAAGAATAACCCAGACAGGGCTCTTTGAGAATATGCTAAATATAATGATGGCTCTCTCAACGGTGCCCTACCAGCTCTAGTGAGATGAACGAACCGCGAATAAAGGTAGAGGCTCCAGTCTACCTAACCGAGGATGAGGAGAAGGTAGCTGAAGCAATAAAGAACATTTTTCCAAAATTCAATCTTTCCTCCACCCAGTATGACGATTTGACGATACTTCATGGAGAAGGAAGCGGCCGCGAGCTTTTAGAGAAGCTGCGCATGGTTATACGGTCGCGGCGGATAAGAGCTGCTGCCCGTTCCTTCATGATGCAGAGAATCAATAACGGTATCCTTGTTTTTCTCTTAAATAAACAAGCAGCCTCTGTGGGGAAAGTCTCATTCTGCGAAAATGCACAAGAAACACCACTAGGCGCTATTAAGGTTACGATAAGAGGCGAAGGCCTACGCGAACTAGTTGAGTGGCTTACGGAGTAAGGGGGCTAATCTTCGGGATATGGTATGGAATAGCTCATCAAATCCTCGGCTAGATAGGTATTGGAAAAAATAGTCCTAGCCTCTCTCAATAGTATCTCTGCATCCCCCTCATATCGGGGGCTTATATGATAGAGATATAGCAGTTTAACTCCTGCCTGTGCAGCAACCTCGGCTGCCTGCCGCGCAGTAGAATGACCGTCTTCAACCGCTTTTTTAAGCATATCATCATTAAACGTAGAATCATGAATGAGAACATCAGCTCCTTGAGCAGCGTTAATGATAGATTCACAGGGCCGCGTATCGCCAGTATAGACTATTTTCCTACCACGCCTGCGCGGGCCTAAGGCCTCTTCAGGGGTTATAATTCTCCCTCTATAATGGATTGGCTGACCGCGCTGAAGCCTGCCCCATAGAGGCCCCCGTGGAACACCCAGCCTCTCCAAATACTCAACATTCATCTTACCAGGCCTATCCCTCTCCTGAACTACATAACAGTAACTCTCAATAACATGGTCTGCTGGAACGCATCTAATACTCAAACTTCCCCTCTCAATTGTGAGGGAGGGTGATACTGTATGGACTCTAACTGGAAATGTTAAAGCGCCCAGTTTATGCGATATTACAGTCTCTAGATACTCGGCCAGCCCCCTGGGGCCGTAAATATCCACAGGCGCCTCTCGGTCTAGCATACTCATGGTGTATAGAAGACCTGGTAGACCTAGAACATGGTCGCCGTGCATGTGAGTTATGAAGATTGTGAAATTTTGTTTAAAGCCCAATCTGCTTTTTATGAATTGGCGTTGTGTCCCCTCACCACAGTCAAATAGCATTACGCCACCAGCGTAGCGTAGTGCGAGGGCTGGAAGGCCGCGTGAGGTTGATGGCATACCCCCGCCTGTTCCGAGGAAGACTAGCCGCATCTCGGTCATCGCTGCAACACCACAATCTCACGCGTCAAGCTCTTATGGACATAAACACTGTAAGACTCCAATAAATTAAATCCATACTCATAGACGATATCAGTTATTCTGCTATCTCGCGGGTATGCCATGACTATCTTACCATCTTTAGCAAGTAGATAATCAACCTCTGATAGAAAGTTATTTATTAAATCGGTAAATGATTTGCCTGGAATTGTGGAAGAACGACCATAGGGAGGGTCTGTAACTATTGCGTCAAATTCTGCTCTAAGAGGGGCTTTTCTCGCATCAGCTTGAATGATATTCTCACAACTAGGTATGTATGTGGATAGATTAGCTAACGCGCCTCGGCATATCCATCCTTTGATTTCAAGACCTACTGATATATGGCCCATGAGCGCCGCTTCTATAAGTATGGAACCAGTTCCTGCAAAGGGGTCAAGTATCTTATCATTCATACCCTTTACAGCCAGATTTACCATGCATCTAGAGAGCTTAGGCTGTAAAGCAGATGGTATGGTGAATGGTCTCCTCCCAGCTCGTCTCTCATTAAACTCCTTTCCACTTAATACATTTTTCACGAGGCCAATAACAAATGCATTAGGAGATACTATTATGGAGAAAATAATATCGGGGTTGGTAAGGTTTAGTTTCAATCCAATCTCATCTTGAGCAAGTAGGCTTGATGCAAGACGCTTCTCAATCTCCATAGAATCAATATCAACTCCTCCAAGCCTGAATACGCGGCATCTAAAACTTCGTCCATAAATCCCTAATGAAGCCAGATCAGTAGCCGCTTCATTAATAGCATTCATAAGCTCATTACTCTCGCCCCACGCCATCGCTATCCCAGAAAGTTTAGTATATGCAGCTCGCTGCATTAGTTTGCCTATTTTATCTGGTTGGAGATTTGACAGCGCTATACGCTGGTCTAAAAGTGAGGGCCTCTCTTTATGCGAGAGTATATTATGCAGGGAACACAGCTCGCCATAGGCGAGGGTTGGATTTTCACCCGATAATAAGAAAAATGATGCGTAGCCCATTTAGCATCTTCATTATCTTTCTCTTTTGAGATATTGAGCTATTAGTGGAGCTATACTAACCTCCGCATATCTATTGGGTATCGTATTTGTAGCTACTAGCTTCTCTGCTCCAACTTCTAGAAGCTTCTTATCAGCATCACCAATCATCAACGCATGGATGCAGCTCACTACTATTCTTCTAGCGCCAAGCTTCTTCAGAGTTTTTACAGTTTTAATCGCTGTCCCACCAGTGCTTATAATATCATCTATAAACAACACATCTCTATCCTTAACGTCTGCTTCAACGATTATCTTCACTTCTCCAGTATGTGGGTCGCGCTCACTATGCACTGGAGCAAAGTCCGTTCCTATTTCCTTAGCAGCGACAGATGCCATAGCCTCGCCTTTTTTACCAGGAGATACTATTAACGGGCTGCTCAAACCCAAGTTATGCGAATGTCTTGCCAGTAATCCCGTGGCGTCAAGATTTGTTACCGATATTGAGGCGTGTTGAAGTATCCAGGGAGAATGTATATTCACTGTAATTATCTCATCTATGCCGGCGTGTTTAAACATCTTCAATATTGTCTCTATGCTTATGGCTTCACCTTCAAGGAATCGCTTATCCTGTCTTGCGTATGCCATGTAAGGGATTATCGCCACTGTACGCGAAGCACCTAGACTCTTCAGATTATCCGCCATGAGCAGGAGTTGCATTATATGTCTGTCTTGCGGTGGGTAGGTACTCTGAACTATGGCAACTTCTCTTCTCTCTACGTTGCTCTCCAGCCTTAGATAAGACTCACCGTCAGGAAAAAGCTTGCTCTCCAGCTTTCCCAGCTCCAACTGGGCTAGTCTAGCTATCTCCTCCCCAAGTTCGCGTGATGCTGGGCCAGGAATCAGAAGCAAGAGAAACACCATAAGAAGTACGAAAAGCCAAAATATAGAGTATGAAGTTACGGCGGTTCCAGAATTATCTCAAGCCGCCTGTTTCTCTTCCCCTTATTCTCCAGTTTGGAGAGTTTTATAACACCTACTTCGCGTGTATTTTTTACATGGGTCCCACCGTCAAGCTGGGCGTCAAAGCCAGCGATTTCTACTATACGTAGGACTGGCTCGTCTGGTATTAGGTCTGGTCTCACCCGTATAAGCCCGCTCATGGCCAGCGCTTCTTCACGGCTTACAAAGCGGTAAATCACGTCCCTACCCTCTCCAACTATCTTATTCGCAAATTCAATAATCTCTGTCGCTTTTTCCTTGTTGAGGGATTCAAGCGATATATCCATACGTGCTCTATCGCTATATATCTGGCTACCTGTTATCTGGACATCAGAACCATAAAGATGGTAAACTGCACCGCTGATTATGTGCAGCGCTGTATGATGCCTCATATGGGCGTAGCGCAGCTCCCAGTCTATGACAGCTCTAGCTACATCACCCACGTTGGGTTTCTGGCCTGGAATAATATGAATAACTTTACCAGAGTCCTTAACTACTTCAGTAACTTCATATATAGAATCACCGACAATTAGCTTTCCCCTATCGCTTGGCTGTCCTCCTCCACGTGGATAGAAGATAGTCTTATCAAGAACTACTCCAGCATCTAAGACTTCTATCACCTTGGAGTCGGCCTCGCGTAGGTAGCTGTCTTTAAGATATATGAGCTCCGTCATATTCTACGCACACACGCTAACTTCGTTTTACGTGTTTTCTGAGAAAGCTTATATACATTTTGCGCCACTATGTGATAGTGATGAGTGAAACAATCCAGAGAGAGCTGGAAGAACTGAAGTTGCCGATATGTGAGTCAACGCTGATGCCAGTCTTGGACGAATATACATACATTCACCATAATGCGATAGATATAGGCGTATTCAAATACATAGAGCGCGCGCCATAATGACATAGGGGTAACTAGGACGCATGTCTTACGGCTACGACGAGTTTGAGTCAAAGGTAGGACAGTTCATCTATACGATGGTAATGTATGAACGTCTTAAGGAATATCTCTTAGAGAGGGTTAAAGGCAGGGGTAAAGTCTCTCTAAGGATAAACCTAGGGACAGATA
>WAQC01000008.1 GCA_015520425.1 Candidatus Pelearchaeum sp.
AGGCTATGCTCCGCATAACAAGCGTAAAATAACTAAGTAAATTAAGCATTATCCCGCTTGTCAATAACTGTAGGAGCCTTAAATACCATAACACCAATAATATGATGCTGTGGGCTACGTCTATACCGACTTGATAGTAAGGGGGAAGAAAGAGAAGAGAATTAGAGCTTTAGTAGATACTGGAGCGTCTTACATAGTCTTGGACGCCGAGACTATACGCGAGCTTGAGCTGACACCTACCCAGTATGAGGTTGAGCTTACCCTAGCTGATAAGAGGCGGGTCAGGGCTAGGCTATTCGTAGGCGAGGCTGAGGCTGAAGGGAGGCGGGGCCCAGTCTTTGTAGCGGAGCTTGATACACCAACACCCCTGCTTGGCATCTTCGCCCTAGAAACACTCGGCCTAAGACCCAACCCAACAACAGGCAAGCTGGAGATTATAGGCCCAGAAGGAGGATACCTATTACTACGCACCAATTAGATGTTTTTGAAGAGTTTTCAAGAAAAAGGGGATGGGTTATCGGTAGTCGTATATGTAGTCGTGTATCTTTAGGATTGATTCGTCCAGCTTTCCTTCCTGGACCTTCTTTACCACCTCTTCTCGCGAGGGGCTGAAGACCGCTTCCAGTATCTTTTCTCTCCTCTCTTCATCTGCTTCGGCTGCTACGAATAGCACCCTCGCGCTGTGCTGTATGTAGCGTGGTGCTGTGAGCTGGCGTTTTAGTATGTCCATTATTACTGGGGCGAATGCGCGGTCAAAGCGGGGCGCTCCCTGCTTAACCTCCTCCAGCACATCCTCAGGCTTCGCCCCAAGTAGCTGGGCTATCTGCCGCGCAGCATCCTCTGCCGAGAGCTCCCTAAACGGGCCAGAGCCATACGCGCGGGAGAGAACCCCTACTACTTTCCCGACAAGCTCATCACTATTACCACCCTTTGCGAGCCGCTCCACAATACGCGAGGCAACACGCCTATCCTGCTCAGCGTAGAACTCGCGCGTCCACTCATAGTGGAGCTCCCACAGCTTCTCAAAGAGCTCTACCGTGAATCGCGTTCCAGCCTTGACGTGTGTATCGTTAACCGCTGGTATTACGCCGTTCTCCGTTAGGGCTGGCTTCTTGAGATACCCATCCTTTGTTACTGTGGCTTGGTGGCGTATGACTGTCCAGAGCCATGAGACGAAGATGCGGTATGTTGCTAGGTCGTTCATGAAGCGTTGGTTAAGCTCGTAGTCATCTATGGCTGCTGCGAGGTTCCCGTTTAGCAGCTGGAAGCCGTAGTTGGCGGCCATGTAGAAGGCGTGCTGTACATGCTCAACCGTGATGTCTCCAGACGGGATGTCGTATAGGCTGTGCCAGAGGTCTTTCCCTCCCCAGACCTCCTCGGAGAAGAGCTTTTCAGGCGTGTCTATCTTATCACGCGGGATAACCCAGGGGGTTATCTTCCCATCCTTATTGAGGAGCCCCAAGCTCTGTAGCCTCTTCCTCTCGTCTGGCGTCAATCCACTCTTTACGGTGGGGAGCTTCTTACCACCAACCTCCACAGTTTCTATCTCAGCATCTATGATAGCCTGCAGGTCCTTCAACTCCGCTCTCAGCGGCTCGTTGCCAGCTGCCACATAAGCCTCTTCCTTCGTGGCAACCCAGCTCTGTCTAAAGACGTCAAACAGCCTGCCCTTAACCCTCCCAGCTAGGATATCTTCAAGCGTTATCTCCCTGCCCTGCGGTATGGGCTCGTCTGGGACGAAGATAAGCCCTATGAGCCTCTCCCTCAGCTTGTCCAGCTTTATGTCGCGCAGCGCTTTTAGGTTGTATTTGAAGCGGCCATAGGGGTCTGTCTGTGGGTAGAGCATAACCGCAGCCATGCCCCCCACTGGCGCCGCGTTTAGGTCGCCGTCGCTGACCCCAGCCATCAGCATCATGAGCGCATTATACCGCTGGTAAGCCATCATGTTGGGCGAGGTCATCGTAACAGTCTGCGGGTCTGGGAAGACGGCCTCATCCTTCCACATCTCAATAAGACTTCCCAGATAATCCCAGCGGCCATTACTTGACTTTATGAGACGCTCGCGCCATATCCAGAGTATTACAGGAAGGAACCTACCCGCATTCCCTTCTTCATAGAGCATGGCTATCTTAATAGCGCCGTACCTAAGCCCCAGCTTCTCCTCAACGCGTCGTAGGAGCTTCTCCACAATCAAGGCCTCCTCAGGCGTCTGCACCTTGGGGACGTAGAAGTAAACGCCAGAGCCAGCGCGTCTGAGGGACTCGTAGTTGTTGAGGACGTATATTACTACCGATACTACTATGGCAGGCACGGGCTTACCATCCATCAGCACCTGGAAATCAAGGAGGTGGATTCCAGGTATTCTATGGAAGACGGTAGGCCACCTCTCGCGTGGCTTCTCAATACGGTAGACCTTCCCCTTCTCATAGTGAGGAGTAGGCACCTCACCAGCCAGAACAAGCTTAACATTCCTCCTAGCCTGCCAAACAGCGGGTAGCTTATCTGGAAAGCCAAAGGGAACATACCACGCGGGAGAGGCGTCTTCCTCATCTTCAAAAGCCACGGCAACATCTGCGTTTATCTGGTGTATAGCCCTGCTCAACGGATGCCAGGGGCCAGTAATCTCCAGGCCAGGGTTCTTGGTCGGGTGGGCGTCGCTGGGCACGGGCACGTTATCGTTGAGCCTCCACCTGAGAGGCGTATCGCGGCCGAGGAAATTATCAATCAACCCCTGGACAATCTCGCGGAACGTTCGCGTGTTTCCGTCCGCGTCTGTGAATTTCTCATCCCAGCCTGGGAAAGCACCCTTCTCACTCATGGGAGACTTGGACTCAAGCCAACGCCGCCTAGCGTCCAACGCCCTGTCAATCTCAGGCCGAAGCTCCTCACTAAGCTCGGCTATAAGCTGCTCAACATTAACCCGCTTACCATTAACAACCCTATCGCCAAAAAGCTCAGAATACTCACCCATAGCTGGAATGCTTAACTTCATCGCACTTCTCTTCAACTTTATTTCATTTACTTAAAAAGCTTAACGACAAACCCCTACCAATACACGCAAAGAAGCTTAAACTTCTTCATCAGCGGAAAACACCAAACATAGGTAGGGGCCATGAAAGAATCTGAAAATGAAAATTTAATTTTAACAAGGCGCGTCATAATTTATCTAGTAGTATAAACTAAGGATTGGGGTTTAGGATGAATAAGAATGCAATAGCACTGGCATTATTACTGCTTGTTGTGCTGGGCTTATCAACTGTCGCAATAGGCGTAAGAACAATAACAACCACGAAGACAACACTTATCACAATACCTGGAAAGGTCTATACAACAGTCATAGAAGTAGGCGGCGAAGTCGGTGAAATCACCGTACAATACCCAGGCTATGTGAAGATAATTGTAGAGAAAAGAGAAGACCAGGTATGCGTGGTGAGGGTAACTCCACTAGAGCCGCCAGCGGAGCAGACACAAGTTATAGAAATACCAGAGACCACAATAGCCTTCGCAGGCACCACATTCATATTTTCAACAGTCTTGAATGAACAAACTATGGTTACTAAGGTAATAGTAACAGAGGAAGGATACACCACAACAACGACGGGCATAGATTTTGAAGACTATGCATTTGAGACCGTGGTCTCCATGCCTGGATTGACAACCACATACTCCGTTCCGCTCCCAGTTTATGCAGAGATAATTAAGGAATGCAGCGATGTAATAATTACGGTTGAGAATACATTCATTATAGAAGAAGCTCCAGCTACGGTGATTTTCGCTGCGGGATTCCCAGGAACCACCTTTGTCTTGCAAGGAACAAAATTCACAATGACTTTACCGCCTATGGAGATAACTACACTACCCCCACCAACAACAAAAACCACTACCATCAAGGGAACAACTAACGAGTACACCACAACAGAACAGGGCACGACATATACTACAACGATGTCCGTTGAGCCTACAACTATAACCAGCGTAGTCACAGAGCAGGAGAAAATAATCACGTCAACTATTGTTATAACAACCACGGTAGAGGAAGAGGTTGAAGAGACAAAACCAACGACAACAGCTGTATTTGAGGAGAAAACTACTGAAACATTGCGCACAGAGCCCTATCCTCCCATGGACGTAATAACGATAGCCACTGTATCAATCATAGCTATAATGATAGCAGCTATAATGGTGGGAATACTACTGCGCCGCCGCTAAAAATCTTAACTTCTTCCCCTAATTTATTTAAATAATCAATAATCTTCACACCAAGCATGGCAGGAGCTCCAACAATTAAGCGCGACAGCTTCCACTACCTATGGAGCAGACATCACAAGCCAGTACTATACATCAGGTCAGGGGACAGGGTAAGATTTGAGCTGAATGATGTAACCTCATGGCAGATAAATCGGAATAGTAGCTCATCCGATTTAGCGCGGCTTGACGCCTCAAAATTTTACCCACTCGCGGGGCCGGTATACGTGGAGGGAGCCTCGCCTGGCGATGCCCTAGCCGTGAGCGTAGAGAGGATTAGGATAGATGATTGGGGATGGAGCGCTATACTACCAGGATACGGACTTCTGGAAGAGTATCAGACACCGTTTCTCTGGATATGGGACCTATCCAACAAGCGTTATACGCGGTTTAAGAGCGGGATACGTATTAGGATAAATCCCTTCTGCGGCGTGATGGGGGTAGCGCCACCTGAGGACGGCTACTTTGAGGTCATGCCACCAGGAAAGCACGGCGGCAACATGGACATCAAACACCTAACAGTAGGGAGCAAGGTTATTCTACCCGTATGGGTTGATGGAGCGCTATTCTCGGTAGGAGACCTACACGCAGCCCAAGGAGATGGCGAGGTATGCGTAACAGCAATAGAATGCGCTGGAGACGTAACACTAAGATTTGAAGTCATCAAAAACGCCAACATAAAAACACCCAGATTCATATGCAAAGGCGAAAGACCACCACGCGGCGGCTACATCGCAACAACAGGAATAAGCCCAGACCTCCTAGACGCAGCCAAAAACGCACTACGCGAGATGATAAGCCACCTAACCTCAGAACACAACCTAAGCAAAGAAGAAGCATACATACTATGCAGCGTAACAGCAGACCTACGAATACACGAAATAGTAGATAAACCCAACTGGATTGTCGGCTTAATGCTACCCCGCGAAATATTCCCAAAAAGAAAACAATAACTACTCTAACAAATTTCCCCCCACTACCAACATTCACTAACAAACCTAACATAATACAACGCTCACTAGATTATCAGTAGCTACATAAAAAGGAGAAATATAAGCGCTAATTATAGAAATAGAGAGTTCTCAAAGCCCATATTGTAAAGAGACAGCCAATAGAATGATTAGAAACGCTAATACTATATTAACTCTAGCCAATAGCGAGAGTTTGCCGAACAAACCCAAGGCCTCCTGCTGAGACTTCACCCTACCCAGCTTAACGCCGATTGAAGATATTCCTATCCCAATAATGATAGCAACTAGAAATAATAGCATCTTGGAAAGCAAAGTCAACCCATAAGTCGAGCTAGTCAAAACATCAAAGCTTAAGACATTAACCATATTTGCCCGCATTAACCCAGTAACCAGCAGAACCGCTATAGAAAACCAAACCATAGGTGAGAAACGTTTAGCAATAGATTTATTCACAATACCTATCTGCTCAGGAGACAAGTTACTGCTCTTAAGAACTGGTTGTAGAACTGTCTCGATAAAAAGAGAGCCACCTATCCAAAAAATGACGGATAGGAGATGCAACCATCCCAGTATTGTTAGGGTTATTGCATCTGCTACCAATTTTATCTAATCACCCTAGGTGGTTAGCTTCGCTATCGTTTCCTCGTCAACGAAGTAGAGATGTATGTCCAAATGTGGCACACCGAATCCCTCGTGGCCCTGCTCTAAATACGCTACGTCTATATGGTCAACTACAGCAGTTATTCCCAGTTCTGGAATGCTTATGGGCAGGCCTAGTAACGCGCTAAACTTCTCACTACGGCCGTCTGGCGTCATTATCTCCTTCTCCTCAAGCATATCTAGCGTGAACATATACTCAACGCCAAGCAAAAATCCATCCTTACCCAATAGGAGTATAGGCCCTAAGGGCAGATTCCTGGGATTTGCTACATGCTGACCCATCATAGGAACCACAGAGCTTAGCGCAATCCACTCAGAAGGCAGACTAATTTTCCGCGGATAGTCATACTTGTCTAAAGATGCCTCAATATCTAGGATTCTAGAATTTGACTCGGCTAGCTGAGCCTTAACAACTCCGAGCTCCTGCTCAAGAGAGGCAACCCTAGACTGCGTGGCAAAAGAATTGGCGAAATACCCAGCACCAAGACCGATAACCAAGAAAACAACAGAAACAGTCAACAAAACACTAGTTGCTCCAGCCTTTGAACCACGTCTAAACAAACCTATACATCAACTCACAAAAATCCGATCCTATACCGCATAATTTAAACCCTGTATAACAACCCAGAATAATTGTTATACGAGAACGTTACAATCCGAACAGCTGTCAAAATCTCAAAATAGTGGAAACACCAGAACAATATTTCAAAAACCAATTAACATATCCACAAAACAAAATCCCATCATAAACTTAGGCAAAAATCATAAACCAAATATATAGAACGAGCATCAGGTATCTCGCGGGTCTATTCTCTTTATGCCTGCTATTTTGTCATATTCCTCATCTGTTGATATTATTGTCTTGTCTTCTACCATGTTTAGGCATGTTGCTGCATAGTATGCATCGAATATTGAGTTGAGTTTGTATTGCTGCATGAGAGTTAGGGCTAAGAGGTCTATCTCATGCGTCGTAGGTAATAGTGAGAGGTTTGGTATTGCTGTTATTGTTGCTGCTCTTCTTATGAATTCTTCAAGAGATACTCCCTCTTCCATCGAGACATAATACAACTCATGGAGGAGCTCTCTACTTGAATAC
>WAQC01000009.1 GCA_015520425.1 Candidatus Pelearchaeum sp.
ATACAAGCGATAACCCTAGAGCCGATGTCGCTGGTGGCTTATCATCAAGCGATTAGGCATAGGACAGTCCCCACAGCGGTTGAGTCCATCCATACTGCGGCGGAGAGAGCTCTGAGCGAGCCTGAGAGGAATATTGTTATACCTCTCTCAGTGAAGAAAGATGACAACCTGGCTAGACTCTTTCTCAAGACTTCGGAGAACGCGCTGCGCGTGTATAGTAAGATGATTAGAGAGGGGGTTCGCCCCTCCTCGGCGTGCTACATCCTGCCGCAGGCTCTCAGGATATATGTGGTTAGGATGTATAATGGGTATAATCTACTCTATCCGCAGGGCTTCATCGGCACTAGAACGTGTAGCACGACGCAGTGGGAGGAGAGGGGGATAGCATACAAGGTGTGGCGCGAGATAGAGCGATACGACCAGCGGCTCGCTGGCGTCATGGGCGAGAAGTGCAAGATGCTGGGCTACTGCCCCGAGAGGGAGTGGTGCCCAATCATACTAAAGTACCACCACTATGATGACGAGTTGCATAGGCGTTATCAGTCTGGAGCTGTTTGAACAAAGATATATATCCCCTACATGGCGCGGAGCAGGTAATGGCTACATCGGCGAAGTTCATAGACCAGAAGGGGAATGTCCTGCCATCATACCGTCATCTGCAGGCGGCTATGCTGCTTGATAGGTTGGCGATAAGGTATAGTGTTGTTGAGCGTGGTGGGAGGACGTTATTCCTAACTGAGCGCGGTGAGATTGACGTTGACGAGATTGTCTCGCAGCTATCTGATGAACAGCCAGCTATGAAGACGATTGAGATAAGCGACGCCTCACTAAACTTTGATTACGCGCATTTCCTCCCATCTTCCCCCAAGTGCTCTGTTCTCCATGGACACTCTTCACGCGTAATCGTTGAGCTAAGCGGGTTCGTTAGTGATGACATGGTTGTGGAGTTTGGGGAGGCCAAGAGTCTTGTGAAGCGTATTCTGAACGAGCTTGACCATAAGCTTATCGTAGCGCGGCGATACGTTGAGGTAAGAGGCGATTCTGTCCGCGTTAGCTTCGTTGGGAAAGGCGGGAGATACACGATGGAGCTCCCCAGCTCCTCGGTCTATGTAATTGAAGGCGAGTCAACGGTTGAGAATATCTCGGAGCATATAGCGCGGCGGATAGCGGCGGAAGTTTCTAGGAATGTGCGCAGGGTGGTTGTTAAGATGTTTGAGGGCTTCGGCAAGTCAGCCCTCTCATCAGTAGTGTAGGAGAAAGCGATGAGCAGGAGGGTTATAGTCCTCTTCTCAGGGGGCATAGACTCAACAGTAATGCTGTGGAAGCTGATAGCCGAGCATTGGAATCCAGTAATCCTAGGCATAAACTACTATAAACGCAACCCAAGGGAGATTGAGGCCGCTGAGCGCATAACGCGGCTATGCGAGTACGAGGATTTGATAACCCTAGACCTGACGTTCGTTAGGGAGCTTTTTGATTTTGAGCCTCATCTTCGCGATAGGTGGATGGAGATTTTAGCCAGTCCGCCCAGTGTTATGGCTCCTTTCAGGAATGTTATCTTTTACTCCATAGCGGCTCACATGGCTATACAGTACGAGGCTGAGGCGGTGGCTGGGGGGCACACGCTTGAAGACCAGACGAACCTGCCCGACGCTAACATCAGCTACCTAGCGCGGCTCAACGAGCTTCTAGACGAATCACTCGGAATCTCGGCTGTCAGGATAATAGCGCCGCTCATACGCCTAACAAAGCCCCAGATAGTTAGGCTGGGAGCACGCCTCGGCGCCCCGCTCAGCCTGACATGGAGCTGCTGGAAGATGGAGCAGAAACACTGCGGCCACTGCCCTGGATGCCAGTCCAGGAGGCAGGCGTTTAGAGAGGCTGGGCAGAGGGATGAGACACAATACCTTGAGGACTTGCCCACATGAGCCAAGCACGGGTATTAGGGATTTATAGAGGAGAAACGGGCTTGTCTTACGATGAAATTACACGAGTATGAGTCGCGTGAGCTATTCACAGCTTATGGCATTCCTGTCCCGCGTTATGGTTTGGCGCGAAACGGGGAGGAGGCGCTCAAGATAGCGCGCGAGATAGGAGGGAGAGTTGTAGTCAAGGCGCAGGTACTTGTAGCTGGGCGTGGGAAGGCTGGTGGAATAAAATTCGCAGACACACCAGAAGAGGCTGCCGAGATAACGTCCAAAATGTTGGGAACAGAGATAAAGGGCGAGAAGGTAGAGTCGGTGCTCATCTCAGAGTATCAGGAAGTAGAGGGAGAGCTCTATCTAAGCGTCATAATAGACAGGTCGCGTGGAATGCCCCTCGTAATAGCATCGCCAGAGGGCGGCGTGGAGATAGAGGAACTGGCGCGCACATCACCTGAAAAACTAATACAGCTCCACGTAGACCCGCTCATAGGGCTTAGGCAACACCATATAAGAAATGTACAGAACTTCATGGATTTGGATGAGAGCCACTCTAAACAGCTATCGCAGATTCTCACATCTCTATACAGGCTCTTCGTAGAAAACGACTGCGAGCTGGCTGAGATTAACCCCCTAGCTATAACCAGCGGCGGCTTGGTAGCCATTGACGCGAAGATACTGATTGACGATAACTCTCTGTTTAGGCATAGCCAGTTTCAGCGCAGCGAGGTTGGTGGGTCGTTTGAGGTTGAGGCTAGGAGGATGGGCTTTAGCTATGTTGAGCTTGACGGTGATATAGGGATTATAGGAAACGGCGCTGGCCTCACGATGGCTACTATGGATGTTGTTAAGGAGATGGGTGGGCGGCCAGCAAACTTCCTGGACATAGGCGGCGGTGCTAGTGAGGAGATAGTTGAGAAGGCTGCGTCGCTATTGCTTAGACATCCGCGCGTCAGGGTTCTATTCGTGAATGTCTTGGGTGGGATAACGCGGTGCGACGAGGTGGCGCGAGGCCTCGTCTCAGCGGTCAAAGCGCATGGCGCTGGTAAGAAAGTCGTTGTGCGCATGATGGGGACGCGCGAGGAGGAGGGCAAGAAGATACTTCGGGAGAGCGGCCTCTATCCATACGACTCCATGGAGGAAGCCGCGCAGATGGCGGCACAGCTAGCTCAAGGGTGAAAAACATATGGCAATACTAGTAAATAACGAGACCCGCATAGTCGTCCAAGGCATAACAGGCAGGCAGGGTAGCTTCCATACCAAGAGCATGCTACAGTACGGCTCAAAGATAGTTGCTGGCGTAACCCCTGGCAAGGGAGGGCAAACTGTTGAGGGCGTTCCTGTCTATGATACGGTTAGAGAAGCCATGCGCGAGCACCCTGAGATAAATGCGTCTATGATAATGGTACCAGCCCCATACGCTCCCGACGCTGTATATGAAGCCATAGACGCTGGGGTGGGCTTGATAGTCGTCATAACAGAGCATATACCCGTCCATGACTCCATGCGCTTCATACGCTACGCGCGTCTAAACGATGTTAAGATAGTAGGCCCCAACTGCCCTGGGGTAATCACGCCAGGGGAGTGTAAGCTGGGCATAATGCCAGGCCACATCTTCAGCAGGGGCAGTGTAGGCATAGTCTCGCGGAGCGGGACACTCACCTATGAGATAGCCCACTCAATAACGAAAGCAGGCCTGGGACAATCAACAGCAGTAGGGATAGGCGGCGACCCCATAACAGGTATGAGCTTCATAGACGTGTTGGAGATGTTCCGCAGGGATGAGCAGACAAGGGCTGTTGTGCTGATAGGAGAGATAGGAGGCGACATGGAGGAGAGAGCCGCGAGCTACATAAAAGAGACAAGCTACGAGAAGCCTGTGGTAGCATACATAGCAGGCAGAACAGCACCTCCAGGAAAGAGAATGGGCCACGCTGGCGCTATAATATCTATGGGAGCTGGAGACGCCGAGAGCAAAATGAAATCTCTAACATCAGCAGGCGCACACGTAGCGAGAACCCCAGCAGAGACGGCTGAGCTACTCCGAAAACTCCTATGAACGCCTAAATACTTCATTAATTAAGAATATTAACTTTATGAGAGATAAGCCACACTACACAATACTCTTCATATTATTACTATTAACCACAATCATCGCACCAGCCCAATCAATATCCCTCCCCAACCAAGAAGAGGAGTTGACGAAGGGCTGGGAGCCGCGCGAAATCCTGATAGATACACCACTCAAGATAAACGTAGTCTTCGTAGGAGGCACGTATGAGATAAATGAAGAACTACTAACTCAGAGAGTAAGGGAACAGCTTCCCTGGTATGCTCCTTACGTAGTTGATGAGAACCGCTACCTCGGAATAAACTTCACGAGCATAGAGCTGAATATCATACGCGCACCAACGGAAATGGTTAATGATTTTATCAGGTTTATAGAGGCTAATGAGGGGCAGTTCTTTAATCCTGAGAGAGCGGAGCCAGTAATCGCAGAATATAACGAGCAAATCAACTATTACATAAGCACCATATTAAATGAGCCAGTCAATATCCCGATAATCTGGATTGACGCATTCCTAGTTGAGGAATGGCTGTATAAAAACGGCCCAGAATACCTAAACATAAGCCCATCAGACTACACCATATACTTCTTCACAATGTTTGACGAGCAGCAGGCAATAACAGCATTTTACGTTGACGCCATATCTCCTGAAACTGACGAGTATATAATATCTGCTGGCATGAACTCGTTTGGAGGGCTTAACAGGCTTTACTTCGTAAATCTAGACACAATACCAGTGGGTTCAGACCCCTGTGCGCTTTTTGAGAGCGGCGGCACGTGTAAGGGGGCTACATCCTACTACTATCCCTCAAGGTGGGACTTGATTAACATACCAAACGCGGAGGAGGAGTTCTACAACACCGTGTCCTCCTACATATACGAGATTACCTTCTTCATATTTCTCCGCGGATACCTTTATAGACCATCCTTTGAGATTAATCTTTACAGCTATTTAATCATCATAGACGCAACATCTGATAACTCTGCTGTACAGCAGCTGGGCGGCTTCACTTCCAGTAGGTTTAGCGACGCACTCACAGCACTAATACCATATGCCTACATGATAGTAGATACGCGGGTTATAGATATTGACGACTATTCAGGACTCAGGAATACTGTATTCACGACGCTTATAGAGGAGGATGGCTACGCTGTAATAGACTGCGACGCCGTTCCCAGCGAGGTTTTCAACCTACCGTTTATAAAGCGTCTCCAAAACGTACGCACAGTGGTTACAGCGCTCTTCGTGTTTGACCTCCAGTATAACGTTTATACATGTAGCCCAGGTGTTGTGGGTGTTGGGTTTAAGGACGGGGCTATAGCGTCGCTTGATATAGAGACTCTCCTGACCGAGGGGCCTACGCCCACGCTCTTCCACGAGACCAGCCACACACTTGGGCTGCGCCATCCTCACGACGCCTCGCCACTACCCTGGAGCGCTGATAGCTTTAGCATGCTCTATAGCTGGTCCGCTACGCCCATGTCGTATGACTCCGCTATAATAGTTAGGATGTTCCAAGAGGGCTATTATATAGGCAGCATGGACGCCGACTCCATAGACCTAGGCATAGACCTATACCTCATCTCCAGAACACGCGAAATCATCTATAACGCTTTGAAGACCCTACAGGACGGCGGCCTAACGCGGGATGACCTGCCTAGTGGTATGAGAACGCTATTGGGGGAGATAGGTCGGGAGCTGGACGACGCCATCAACGAGGTTAAAGCATTTAATTTCTTCAGTTGGGGAGAGTTCTACGGCCTTGGAGCGCAGGAGGCGTCAGCGTTTGACTATGCCTTCATAGCTTATGACAAGGCTGTGAAGTTCTCCCTAATGGCTGAGCGGCTTCTAGACTACTTGATAGAGTCTAAGAAGCTTAGGGAGGAGGCCCAGAAGCTCTCGCAAGACCTTCAAGCCCTGAAGAGCAGTAATGAGAAGCTGAAGAACGAGCTGGACGACCTGAAAAAGAGGTACGCGGAGACCGAGGCGAGGCTGCGCTCTTTGGAGCGTGAAGCTGGCGGCGTGGATATTATTAACATACTTATTCTTATAATAGGCGTCGTAGCCCTCGTGGTTGCTGCGCTGATAGCTGTTAGGAGTAGGAGGCGGCACTATTATATTCCCCCGCCACCCCCTCCGCTGACCTAGCAACTGTATATATAGTGTCTGAGCGCCAGATATTGTCGGCGATGATGTAACCGCCTTGCTGAGAGGCTGGGTGATGAGCGGTGAATACCGCTGAGCTATAAAACCTCCCAAACCCCCGCTTAACCATGTTGTGGCAGGATAAGGCTTCCTTGAAGCAGCTACTGGGCGAGGCGGCTTCCTTGCTGGAGCGTGAGCCGCCGTTGCTCCGCCTAGATTCTTCGCGTGTTTTGATTGTGGGCGATACGCATGGGGATTATGCTTCTACCCTTAACGCCCTCAGTGTGGCTGAGGAGAGGGATGCTAAGCTAGTCTTCTTAGGTGATTACGTTGACCGCGGGCCGCAGCAGTTGGAGAATATAGTATGTCTTTTGGAGGAGAAGCTAAAACGGCCCAACTGGGTTTTTCTACTGCGCGGGAATCATGAGACGCTCTCTATGAATATGAGCTATGGGTTCTATGATGTGGTGAGCCGCGAGCTGGGAAGTGGGTGGTATGAGCTTTTTATGGCCTGCTTCCGCGAGATGCCATACGCGCTAATCCTAAACCGCGATACACTCTGCCTGCATGGCGGGGTTCCAGAATTTGTAGATGACATTAGCGCGTTTGAGAAGCTTAGGAAGGGTGAGGACGAGCCTTCAGACCCCGTGGCGATGCAGATATTGTGGAATGACCCCGACGAGTATGAGGGTGGGTTTGGGCCTAGTCCTAGGGGGCCTGGGGTAAGGGTGTTTGGTAGGGATGTGTTTGAGCGGTTTATGGAGCGTAGTGGGATGCGGCTGCTCGTTAGGGCGCATGAGCCGCAGCCAGAGGGTTATCGCTACATCTTTGGTGATAAGCTTCTCACAGTCTTCTCATGCCGCTACTATGGAATACCGCCTAAGGCTGCGTTGGCTGGGGCTGGTGGTATAGAGATAATAGACCTCACGTAGCCTAGCCCTTAAGTAGTCGCTAAACTTAGCAGGGTTTGATGTATAGTAAGGTCGCTGACGGTGTGTATGTTATAGATACTGGCGGGCTGGGTTTTGATAGGACGATAGCGTGCTACCTGATACGCTCGGATAGGGTGGCGTTGGTGGATACTGGCTATGCGCGCGGCTATGATAGGATTATGAACACGCTCCGCGAACTTGGTATATCCTCGCTGGACTACATAATACCCACGCATGTTCATCTAGACCACTATGGCTGCACTGGTTTGCTGGCTAAGACGTTTCCCAATTCGCGCGTACTCGCCCATAAGAGGGCTGCCAAGCATGTGATAGACCCTTCACGCGTTCTTGAGAGCGCTAAATCCATATTTGGTGAGCGTATTGCTGGGATGTTTGGCGATACTCTTC
>WAQC01000010.1 GCA_015520425.1 Candidatus Pelearchaeum sp.
TCTCATCGCTGGTTAGCGGGCGTGTCGGGGGAAGGGGCCCACCTATGTCTATCCCCCTAAGCTTCAGAGCATACTTGTACGATGCCACGTCTGGGCCTATGGACTTAAGCACGTGCCTTATCTTGTTGAGCTGGCTCTGGAGGCGTAGAGCATCCCCTATCCTACCATCAACCACGTTCCTGTATATCTGCACGACCAGCTCTGGGTAGATGCACGCCAAGCCGCTTATATGAGCTGGAAGCCCTATCATGAATGTGTTATACACAAGCGTGTCGCTACCGCTCGCTATGAAGTGCGTCTCGTTAAACCGTAGGCGTAGCTCAACCAGCTGCTCTGGGTCGCCGCTGGTATCCTTAACACCCCTAACCCGCTCACTAGCCTCAAATATCGCGGCAATAGTATCAACGGGCATCTGATACCCCTGGCGCGGCGGGTTGTTATACACCAGAAGCGGCACGTCAGCAGCCTCGGCTATCTTCTGGTAGAATGATACGAGTGATGCTTTGTCGTAGCGGTAGTAGAAGGGCGCTATGGCTGAGACGGCGCCAGCGCCTATCTTGCTGGCATGCGCTGCGAGTTGCCTGACGGTATCAATATCCGAGGCTCCCACGTGGATTATCACCAGCCCGTCTGAGCCTGCGCTCTCAACCACGCGCTCTGCGAACCTCTTCCGCGCATCTATACCGAGCTTAGCTCCCTCGCCATAAGTCCCCAAAACAAAATAACCACCCACGCCATTCTTACGCAGGAAATCCAAAAGCTCAGAAACCCTATCCCAATACTCCACGCTTGGTGTGAGGAGAGCCGCAATAACCCCCCTAAACGCGCTAAGCTCCATGACAAACACCATAAACAACTACCCTTAAGATAAATAATAGAGACAGCTATTCAGCACTCACCCACATAGACGGTGTCATACTTCTCGCGGCGTGGGATGACGCAGATAAACTCCACATCCTCGTCTCCATTATTCATATACCAGTGCGGAGTCCCAGCGGGTATGTAGACCGCGTCCCCCTCCTTAACCTCATGCTCCTTGTCTCCTATGCCGATAACCATGCGTCCCTTCAGTATGTATTGTTCATGCTCAATATCTGGGTGCATGTGCTTGGGTATCCTGCCCCCAGGCTTGAGTGTGAATTTGCGCATCTCAAAGTTGGGCGCTCCATCGCGGGCGCTGATGAGCCACCTCAGCTCAGTATTAACAGCCCTATCAGGCCGCTCAGCCTGAACCTCACCACTCCTACGAATCATAAATACAACAACCATAGAACACGCTCTTAAAGCTTCACAACCACCCCACCTAGACACGTCTATGATGTCTGGCAAGTAAAGCATATCGCAGCACAGGGTCAGCAACCTCATAGCCATCATCCACGCGTCTAATGAATCCAGAATTAGCTAGCGAGTTGATTATGTTGTATATTGTGTTGTCGGATATTGTTCTTCCTTCCATAGCTTGGAGGTAGCGTTTTAATTTTATCCAATTTGCTGTGGTTTGTGCCATGAGTTCGGCTGCCATTCTATACCTTCTGGATGCTGCTCCGCGCATGCTTAAGAAGTTCTCAAATTCGTGGAGGGCGAGTGCCGCTCCTTTCTCAAGGGTTGCGTCAACGGCTTTATGCGTGCAGCCATGCTGCTTGGCTGTCAGCCCGAATTCAGTAAGCCAGCCTAACACGCCATCAAGCCTCTCAACAGCGTATCGCAGCACATCGTCAGGCGGCTCTATGCCAAGCTGCGCAAACCCTATACGGAGAAACTCCAGAGAACGCTCATAATCTAGGTTTTCAAGCCTAACCTCAGTATAGTGCCTGCCATACAGCGGAGCTCTCGGCTCTTCCAGCCGCAGAAAACGGTAGAGCAAACCAACCTCCGAGCCTGTGAGGACTATTGTGATGTTCCTCAGCCTGTCATAGCAGTATGCTAGGGTGGGGAGTATGTTTATGCCCCTGAGCTTACTTAGAATCTGCGCCTCGTCAAACGCCAGAACTATCCTCTCCCCAGAGCTGCTGGCCCATTCGTCTAGCTTCTCCAGAAGGGAGGTTATGCTGAGCCTCCTCTTCTTGGACCATTCAAGCTCTATTCTGGCGCCCATCACCTCAATCCCCTTCACCTTCTTCAGATAGTCGCGCAGCCCCCTAGCCCTGTCTATAATCGCCGAGATGGAGTCGCTGAGGACCTCTAGGAACTCAATCCTACTGACTGCTGGACGCTCCTCAAACCTCCGCATATCCAGCACAATTGACCTAACGTTGAGCGTGTTCAGCCCTGTGTAGAGGAGGGAGGTCTTACCAGCCCGCCGAAGGCCTACTAGGAGGATTAGAGGGTTGCCGCTTATGATTGATTCTCTAAAAAGCTGTAGCTCTTTTTCACGGTTAAAGAAGTCCTCCAGCCGTGTTTTCGGTCGTTCGTCAAAATACATAGTAGTTACTTCAACCCCTTGAAGTAACTTCAACCCGCACAAACTAATAAACAATAAAGAGCCCTGCGGGGCTCAGCGCTTCTTTCGTCCAAAACTCTTCATATATAAGGGGATTTTGCTTGGTTTGGAGGATTATGTATCGTGTAAGCGTTATTGAAGGCGATGGCATAGGGCCTCACATAGTAAGCCTTACGCGCGGCCTCTTGGAGTATCTGGCGGACAGGTATGGGTTTAGCGTCTCTTTCGTGGAGGCGCCTGCTGGTGATAGGGTGAAGGAGGAGACGGGAGAGGCTCTCCCAAGGGATTCGCTGGAGAAGATACTCTCCTCAGACGCCTGCCTCAAGGGGCCTGTGGGCGAGACCGCCCGCGACGTGATAGTCTTCCTCCGACAGCGGCTGGACTTATTCGCCAACATAAGGCCGTTCAAAACCTACCAGGGGGTTAAGAGTATGTGGAGCGGCGTTGACCTGGTGATAGTCCGCGAGAATACCGAGGACCTTTACAGGGGTGTGGAGGATGTGGGCCATGACCACGCTGTCTCTATGCTGGTGATAACGCGCCGCTCTACTGAGCGAATCGCGCGTGTAGCGCTTGAGATGGCTATGCGGCGTAGGAAGAAGGTTACCATAATACACAAGGCCAACGTTGTGCGCTCGTATGTTTTCTTCAGGGATGTTTGTCTAGAGGTTGCGCGAGGCTATCCTGATGTTAGCGTGGATGAGATGTATGTGGATAATGCCGCGTATCAGCTAATCCTCAATCCCCAGGGCTTTGACGTGATGCTCACGCCAAACATGTTTGGGGATATTTTGAGTGATGAGGCTGCGGGTGTTGTTGGAACCCTTGGGATAGCTGGCTCGGCGAACATAGGCGAGCGCTATGGGTTGTTTGAGCCTGTTCACGGCACAGCGCCCACGCTGGAGCCTGAGAACGCCAACCCAACAGCCCAGATTCTCGCCGCTAAGATGATGCTAGACTGGCTGGGCCAGAAGAAAAATGATAAAAACGTTCTAAAAGCTGCGGAAGACTTGGACAAGGCCATAACCACGCTCCTAGATACGGGCAAGACTCTAACGCCAGACCTTGGTGGTGCGGCGAAGGCGTCGCAGTTTGTGGAAGCGGTTAAGAGGGAAATCGCGGAGCAACGCTGAAGCCGCTGGCTGTCGGTGGCTGCTGTGAGGCGTGCCGTTATCAGGGTTCCAGCGAGCTCAGCCAATCTGGGGCCTGGTTTTGATGTTTTCTCCGTCGCTCTTGAGCAGCCCTCGCTGACCGTTGAGGCTGTGCTGCGCGGTGATGGTGTTTTTGAGGTTGTTAATGACGGCCCCTATGGCGGTGAGGTTAGCTCGCTGCCTGATGAGCACGCTGGCGCTAGGGCTGCGCGGCTCATGCTGCGGGAGCTTGGGCTTGGGTATGGGCTCTCGCTGAAGGTTGATGTGCGCATACCTCCGCGTAAGGGGCTTGGGCTGAGCGGCGCCGAGGCTGCTGGAGCCGTATATGCCCTGAACGAGCTGCTCGGCCTGGGTATGGATAGGGAGCGGATGGTGATGTACGCCGCGCGGGCTGAGCCTGGAGAGCACATGGATAATGTCGCTGCCTCCCTCATGGGTGGGTTTAGCATAGCTATGCGCGACTCTCTGGCTGGTGGTGTGGTTGTTAGGCGTGTGGAGCCGCCTGGAGACCTTGGGCTTGTGGTCATAATCCCCGACATCCCGAAGGCTTCTACCGCACGCGCGCGTGAGGCTCTTCCCGATTCTCTAGCTAGGGATGTACATGTTGAGAGTGCTGCGCGATGCGCGGTGGCGGCGGCAGCCCTAGCATTAGGCGATTTAGACCTACTACTCCGCGCTGTCTCCTACGACCCCTACGCCGAGAAAGCGAGAGCCGACGCGGGCGTCTATGGGGAGATGCTCACGGCATCAAAATTATTGGAGGAGAAGAAGCATCTCCTAACCAAATTCCACGTGGCTGAGACGATAAGCGGCGCAGGCCCATCGCGGCTACTGTGGTTTAAGCTGTCCGAGAACAGGCAGCGGCATGGTGAGCGGCCTATAGACAAGGCGATAGACACTGTGGTCTCAGGGATAGAGGAGTCTGGTTACAAGGTCTTGGAGGTGCTGGAGACGAGACCAAGCAGCGTAGGCTGCGCGAGGGTAGGGTAATACGTATTACTTGAGGCTTATTGGTTTATGGGAACAAGCATAGCCTCATGCTTGTTGATGGTTGTGTTCTTAAATTTAGGTTGCGGCCTATGAGACTAAGTAATGGATGACATACGTGGCTTTTGCAGAGACGAATACGTGGATTACACGGTCTACCGCGAGTTGGCGCGGCGCGAAAAGAACGAGGGTAGGAGGAAGATACTTGAGAACCTGGCCGCCACCGAGTATGAGCATTACAGGTTTTGGAGCAAGACGCTTGGAGGCTACGAGCCGCGGGTTAGCGGCCTCTTCATAAAGCTCTTCCTAGTCATGCGCGTCTTGTTCGGTCTCACATTCACGCTCAAACTACTTGAGAGGCATGAGGAGGAGGTCATACGCGGATACAAGCGGTACGCCGCA
>WAQC01000011.1 GCA_015520425.1 Candidatus Pelearchaeum sp.
AATAATAGGGAGTAGCTGGTTGAGAATATTAAGAGAACGGACACCTAACCTCATCTTCTGGACTCGCCTCCATACGCAGCTCCGACGCTATTTCAGGTATCTCAAATCGCTTCAACTCCTCACTCATAAAAGACATACATAGGTTTGATAGTTTATCAAACTCAGAAACATTAACATTATTTAGAGCCCTGATATATGCTGCTGTTCTGCTAAGATGGTCTCTTAAGAATTTCCTCTGAGCATCAACCACAGTCTCAAACATATCCTCATTCCCCTGCAATACCGCGTATGCTTCCCTAAGGGCTAGGTGGGCCATAAACTCCATCTCCACCGCCAGATGGTCCATTGGTATATCCTTGGCTAACTGCATGCCGAAAGCGGCGTAAAAGCCCGCTATATCCGCGAGTGTAGGCCCTATCGCAACACCTGGAACCAATTTTCTCTCTAGTGGCTCAAATTTTTTCATCTCTCCAAAAAGTTCTTCAAGTAATCTTGCTTTACCAGCTTTACAAACGTTATTAACAGCTTCCACAAGCTCTCGTAAGGCTCCATCCAAATCTCCTAATGACTCACGTATAGCGTCTGTTAGATTTTTCAGGTTATCGTTTAGATTTGTGGGAGAAAAAATAATGGATAGGGTTTTATAGGTGTAGGCTCTTTCAAGGGCTTTGCTTATGTAGAGTTGTTGGTTGTTCATTCCGCGCTACCTCGCTTCTTCTTTCTCCCAGGTAGGATTATTCCGATTATGAGAAACGCCATCACCGCCGCTACTATTGCTATGATTATCAGTGCCTGGTTCTGAACTGGTGGGGCTGCTTCCACACCTGTCTCTGTTACTGTGACAGTAGCGGTAACTGCGGTGGGCTTTGTTGGCTTCTCTAGGCTTAGCGGCATCGGTAGCGAAACTCCTTTCTTAGCGCCTATCTCGCCGTTGGAGCCGTCCCAGACAGCAAAAGCGACCTCAACAGGTCCTCCATCTCCCCATGGTGGGTCGGCCTGGCCTGTTGATATTGGCCGCGAGATAACAACACTCCATTTAGCGCCGTCATGTATTCCACGGCCTATGAAGCTCTGGTATGCGTATGTGGTTAGTGTTCCCCAGCCATGCGCCACCAACGTCTCAACAGGCGTGAGCTTTAGAGGTGTTGAAAGAGGATTACCCGCATACCATCCAGCGAAATACTCCTTAGCCGCAGAGAGGTTCATTAGGTCAGGCAACGTGTATGGTGGGCTACCTACGGCAAAGGGATACCAGTCGCTCCAGAAATTGGGGTATAGCTCTGATATGTCTGTGAAAGCCTCATTAACATCACGCTGCCAATCCGCCTTCCAATGAGCTATAACGACCTCAGCGGTGGGCGTCCCCATGCACTGTCCAGCGCCAGGCTGTAGCGCCAGCATAACGGCAGCAGAATCCCTGAATGTATCGGTTAGCATCTTATCATCTTTCGTTGCGTCATTCCACTCAAGTAGGAATGAAACCCAAGTCCCGTTGTGTATTACCTTAACGCGGAGCGACCTAACGCTAGGCTCTGGATGAATCCAAGGCGCTGCTGTAAGCTGCGGCCCTAACTCTACTTCCTTGGCCTCAATATCTCCCCAAATGGGCGCGTCGGGAGAGGTTATTGGTAGCGGCCCATCAACGTATTTCGCCGTCAGCCCCAACTCCTGTCCCAACGTCACTCCTATCTGTATGTTGCTGACATATAGCCCAGCGGCCAGCGCGAGCGTCGCCAAAACCAGAACGAGCTTATCCATACGCATACCCTCTTCACCTCCTCCCCTACGTTATGTTGTGGCGGTAAACCTTTAGACGCTGGTCATAGAACTCGCGAACATACTTAGGCTCGCTAATAGGCACCTTCACAAGCTCTCCACCATGCTCATCATAGCCGACTATCTCCAGCGTCTCGCGTATTATACGGAACCTATGGACTATCCTATTCGTGGAGTTCGCCAACGTCACCAGCCCGATAAGCTTTAGGTCCTCATCATCTAGGTTCTCAAGCCCATTTTGCCGCGCCTTCTCCATAACAGCTCTATACGTTTTTACCGCGTTGTCAGCTCCAGGTCCGAACATCATGCGTAAGAAGTTTAGCGGCACGTTGATTGGGGGTATGTAGTAAATGTTAGGCTCTGTTCCTGACTGTGGGAAGAGTGGGAGAGCCACCTTCCTTATCAGGACCAGGTAGTCTATCGGGTTATCTGGCTGTGGGTTATCTGGCTTACTTATGAAGCCAGCTATCCTAATCTTCCCTATGCATGTCTCAAAACATCTTGGAATCTTTCCATTCTCTATAAGTGGAAAACAGGCTATACACTTCTCAGCAACCCGCGTCATGAGGTTGAAGAAGACTTTCTTGTATGGGCATGCCTCTATGCAGTAGCGGTATCCTCTGCATCGTTCTTGGTCTACCAAGACTATTCCGTCTTCTTCCCTCTTGTAGATTGCTCTCCTAGGACAGGCTGCTAGGCAGGCTGGGTATGTGCAGTGGTTGCAGATTCTCGGCAGGTAGAACATCCATAACGGCTTAGGTATGGTTGGGAAGTATCCTCCTTCTGTCTCTAGGACTCCGCTTACCTCATCCTCCCCTAGGTTTGGATGCGCGTAATCTAGGTCTTCGGGGAAGTAGCCTGCTACGGGGTTCTCCTTATTGGGCCTGTCCTCCAGCTCAAATACTGTCTTGCCAGCGTAGCGCTTCCCTTCCCACTTCTGCTCGCCAAGCGTTTCCATAAGCTTCAAATCCCAAGTCAGCGGATAGCCGCCGCGAGGCTTGCTCTCCACATTATTCCACCACATATACTCCTGACCACGGCCGCTAGTCCATGTGGTCTTACACGCCAGCGTACATGTCTGGCAGGCTATGCATTTATTCAGGTCAAACACTCCAGCGAACTGTCTTCTTGGGCGCGGCGCTTCGTAGAGATAATTCATCTGACGGTCTATCTGCCAGTTAAATACCTCTGGCATCACTCATCACCCTCCTACGAAGAAGCCGCCTTCAACATACTTGCGGAAGCTGTCGGACTCGTTCAATGGTCTTATGCCTAGTGTTACTGGTCTCCAGACGCCCTCGCCGCCTATGCCGCCTGCTTCAAACTTCTCTATCTTGACGTAGCTCTCGCGCGGCGCTCCATTAGCGCAGTGCACGTCTGGTGCGAATCCCTTGCCTATGAGCTGGCCTGCAACGCCCTTCCTAGCCATGGAGTCGGTGAGCAGCGTTGGCCTAAGCCAGCTTCGCGTGAGAGCCTGGTGGCCACCATATCTGAACATAGACTGGTAGTTGGTCTTCTCGTTCTTCGCAAGCCCATCTGGCCTCGTCTCATGAGCCTTAACAGTCCCGTGCGATGCCTGGTACATGTTAAACCATATTCTGGCGGTTCCAGGCGGTATTCCAGGGTAGTAGCGCACGCGTAGAACTAGGTTGGCAACCTTGGCGTCGTCTGGCTTTTCCTGCCAGCCTTCAAACGGCTCATAGCGCGGGTCCCCGTTAACCCTGACGTAATCTCCGTCCTCAATACCCATTTTCTTGGCATCCAGCGGATTCATGTCCATGTACCCTTCGGCGACGAAGGGCATCCTCTTATCACGCCTATACGGGTCTGCGAATGGCCCAAACCACATTGCTACTATATCCACATCTATAGGCGTCGTATGCGCTCCATGCCTATACTTTGGAGTGTATAGCACATGGGTGTAGCCCTGCTTCTTTAACGGGTGCTCGGTCTTGGTTAGCTCCTCAGGCGAGTATATGGCGTTACGAACCTGCCGTAGCTCCTGGTCTTCTAGCGACTCTCTACTATCCACACCATAGTCCTCAGGCTTCAAAACATACTTGAAGAGGTCGCGTGTCTGCTCATTTATCCTCGCAACTATTGAGTTGGGCTCATAGTGCGTTGCGTCAACAGCCTCTCTATGCACTGGTATAGCCTCGCCATGGATGAGCCACTCATCCTCATCGCGATAAAACTCTAGCCTACCTGTCTTAGTGTACCATGGTCTAGACTCGTGTATCTGCTCGTAGCCCATTACTTTTGGATATGTCCTGCTTATGAGTAGGGCTGGTATCCCATCCTTGGCTAGGCTCTCAAGGGTTTCAAAACGGTAGCCGCGTGTGGCGTTTCCAGCGTCTAGTCCTCTTTGGATATAGACTTCAGGCCGTCCTTCGTGTATGAATTTCCAGTGAGTTATGAAGCGTTCATCGTTTAGAATCTCCCCAAGCGCTTTGGCGATTCCCGCCTCTATTTCCACATCTGCGCGCGTATTGAATATCCTAGGCAGTGGTGTTCTCGGTCTCGCCTGTAAGAACGGGTTTGTAACGCTTGCAGTTATGTCGGCAAATTTATCCTCGCACCATGAATCAACTCCAAACACCACATCAGCATACTCGCATGTCATAGTCCACCACCAGTCGGATATAACGTACATCTCTATCCTGCCAGTTCTCAAGCCGTTCATGATTAGCTGGTATGCCCCCTTCGTGTTTCCCAGAATGCTGTTGGAGCCAGCCACCAGAACAGCTTTTGTAGGCACAGGTATGTGCGTCTTGCCTGTGAATAGCCTATCTCCCGCCCTTAGCGGCTTATCTAGGTGGTCGTAGAAATGAGCCGATTCAAAGCGCAGATATTTCCGCGTTCTCGCTTGCTTGTTTGCGTCCAGCTCTTGGTCAAATGGATTCTCAAACGCCCATTTAGCCAGCATACCATTTAGGAAAGCTATTCTATAGTTTCCAGCATAGCTTCCCACAGTGCCGCTGAACTTCCCTATATTCCCTGTTAGGGTGGCGAGCAGTATTATAGCCCTGTCCTTCAGGTCTCCGTTAAAGAACTGATTGGGCCCCATGCCAGTCATGAATATTGTCTGGCCCTTATTCTCGGCGATTTGCCTCGCTATTGCTATAATAGCATCCTTAGGAGCCCATGTAACCTTTTCCGTAGCCTCCGGGTCCCACGTGCTCATCACGTATCTTTTGACGAGTTCAAAGACTGGAGCCACTTTGACCTTTGTACCATCTTTCAGGGTTACTTCATACTCTCCTTCTAGAGCTGGGTCAATTCCCTTGTTGGAGAAATGTTCTCCAACATCGTCTCGTGTAACTATTTTTGGCTCGTTTGTATTTCTGTCCCAGGCTACGAAGTCTCCCCATTCGCGTCTCAGGTTTTCATAGACTATTGGTTTGTCTTGGAGTGTGAATGGTGGGGCTGGCTCGCCCTGCTTTAGGACTAGGGTACGCTGTAGCTCCTGTTCCTCAAATCCCAGCTCAGATGCCCTTAGAAGCTTCATCGTGTCAAGTCTGACCAGCAGTATCAGGTCTGAATACTTCTTGATGAAATCCTCATCGTATAGCTTCTCCTTGATTATAACATGACACATGCCCAAAGCTAGCGCAGCATCTGTCGCTGGACGTATAATGAGGAGCTCGTCAACAGCTCTTGATGAAGCAGCATACTCTGTGAAGATTCCTATAGTCTTTACTCCTTTTGTCCTGCTCTCGGTGAGCCAGTGAGCGTCGGGCATCTTGGTTACAAACCAGTTCTTGCCCCAGAGTATGTAGAGCTTGCAGTTCTCCGCGTTGAAGAGGTCGTAGTCAAGCGTTTGCATTCCTGTAACCATCGTGTGGCCTGGTGGTAGGTCTGTGTGCCAGCTATAGTTATCAAAACCGACTGCGGCTTTTGCTTTTTCTGGGCTTACGCCTCTTACATGCGTATCCAGCAAGGCTAGCATATTTCCAAACCTATACCAACCTAGCAGTCTGAGAGCAGCTAACAGGGGCATCCCGCCTCTTACTTTTATCAGTCGAACCCCAGCACCATCGTCCTCGTTTAGCCAGCGCTCTATCGTTGCTTCATCATACCCCTGCTTCCGCAGTAGCTCAGCGCCACGCGCGCCGCTGTATGTCTCAACTATGTTTATCAGCGCCTTGGCGACTATCTGGAAAGCCTCCTCATAAGAGACCTTAACCCACTCATCCTCACCGCGTCTTACGTACTCTGCGGGTATAGCTCCTGTCTCTGGGTCTCTTCTGAAACCATCCTTAACCCATTGGAGGAAGCCCTTCCTTACATAAGCACCTCTTATCCTACGGTCTCCATAGAATCTTCTAAGCATCGCCACGCCTTTATTGCATATTCTAGGGTCCCATCTGAAGCTGGCTCTATTCCCGTATATGTCGCTGGCCTTACCATAGTTGTATGAGGGCGCAATGCGCACTACTACGCCGTTCTTAACATACGCCTTCAGCAGACAGCCATGAGTGTCATTAGGATTGCAGAGCCAGGTGAATTCATAGTCATATGCCCATAGGTCTCGGTAGACCTTCTCCCACCCCCTGTTGGGGTATGCGAATGGGTTGTCTATCGTTACTGGTTCTAGGAACGATGAGATTTTGCTTACGGAGGCGGTTACCGAGTTGTTCAGCATTTCAAGACTCAGTAATGCCAGTGGAGTAGCGACACCTGCTGCCTTCAGAAAATTACGCCTGCTAACGCGCTCCGATACAGCCTCCTGCTTTTTCCTCAACATACGCGGCCTAAAAATGCGTTATCATTGAGAAATAGTTGCTACCTAACATTTTCGGTAGCAAAAAACCACGACGGCCAAAACCTTCAAAACCTGAAACACCCACCAACTAACAAAATAAAAATACTAAAAAGGGGGGTATTAAGCCCCCTCCATAGTAGCCCGGGCCGGATTCGAACCGGCGTCCTGGGGGTTCTCCTCCGTTTTGATCCAGAGCCCCAGATCCTTTGCCCAGCCTGTTCTTTTCTGACCAGTGTGGGGCTGTTTGGCCGCTAGACGACCGGGCTTCGTGTATTGTTGTTGGGTTAGTGGTATATATGCCTGAAGGGGGGTTGGTTATTTTCGCTTCTTGAAGATGGGTAGGACTCCTAGGTATATCACGTCTTGGTGGTGTTCGCCCTCTATCAGGACTGTGGCTTTCTTAGCTACTCTTCCACCCGCCTGATTAACTATCTTCTCCATAGCCTCCATGGTTTGGCGTGTGCTAACTATGTCATCAACAATCCCAACGTTCTTTCCCCGCAGCCTTTCCACGTATCTCCCGTCTATCACCAGCTCCAGCTCCTTCCTGGCTGTTATGGGCTTGAAAGTCACTGCTATTGGGTTATGCATGAAGGGTTTACGCTCCTTCCTACAGACCACGTACTGTTTATGCCCTAAGAGCCCTGCAATTTCGTGGACAAGTGGAATGCCCTTGCTCTCTGATGTTAGGAGTATATCACAATCTTTGAGGTGGGGTGCTAGCTCTCTAGCGCAGTGCTCTATGAATTCCTTATCACCCAAACTATCAAAATAGGCTATCCACGTATCCTCTGATACCTGGATTAACGGGAGTATCCTCTTAAACCCCCTTACAGAGAGCTCATAGAATTCTCTACCGTCATACTCCAGTACTGTTTCCACCATTTATCCACGCCCCCTGAGCCGGGAGTTTAAAGAGGCGTAAAGACCCTAATTAGTCTATCCTCTGCCCGCCGCATGGCTTACTCGCATTCTGGCGTATTTTGAGGGGCAGCATTTCAGAGGAATACTCTAAGAAAGTTGCGCGATTAACTTGGGATTCCGCTGTCTCTCTGCCATGCTAAGAATTAAAGCGAGCAAGGGGGCGGCGCCCGCCTCCGATGAGTAGGGTAACGTACATTCAGAGCTACGAGATTCCAGACTCGTGGAAATACGCAGAAAAGAAGTGGGGCATAGCTCTCCACCGTATGATGTCGCGGACAGGCTCGTTCCCCCCTGCGCTGGCCCACTGGTTCGTCGCAAAATACTCGGATAGGGGTGATGTGGTTCTAGACCCGTTCTGCGGGAAGGGAACGCTCCCGCTTGAAGCATGTCTTTTGGACAGGATTGGGCTGGGCAACGACCTAGCCCCTGAAGCTTACGTGGTAAGTAGGGCTAAGGTTAATCCCGTATCCCTAGGTGAGGTTAGGAAATGGGTTGAAGAAGCTACGCGCAAAATGCGGCCTGACGCGGTTAGCATATATGACGCGGACGAGGATGTACGCGTCTTCTTCAGCCCATCAACACTTAAGCAGATTCTAGCGGTTAGAGAACTATTACTACATGACGACAGCGATATTGGGAACTTCATTAAGGCAGTTATGCTGGGAATACTCCACGGCCCCTCAGAGCTTCACCTCAGTCTGCCATGCAGTCACTCCTTCTCCATGTCTCCAGGATACTTGAAGAGATATGCTAAGAGGCATAGACTGAGGAGGCCCAATAGGAATGTTTTGAGCTGCATCTTAAGGCGGGCCGAGAACCTGTTGGCTGACGGAGTTCCTAGGCGGCGGGGCCGCGTGTTTATGCGGGATGCCCGTAGCCTACCCCTACCAGACAGCTCGGTAGACCTGATAGTAACATCGCCGCCCTACTTCAACATGCAGACCTACGCATGGGATAACTGGCTCCGCCTATGGTTTCTCGGATACAATTACGAAGAAGTCAGACGTAAGCTTTTTGAGACACAGTCCATACCTAAATTCGTAGCATTTATGCGCAAATGCTTTGATGAGATGTTTAGAGTGCTTAAAGATGACTCGGCCTGCATAGTCGTTGTCGGCGATGTAAAGATTAATGGACGGCTTATAGATATGGCCCGACTACTTATGGAACCTGCCGAGGCCAGTGGATTTACTGTGGCTGCGGTGATTAGCGACAATATACCTAAAGAGCACAAATATTTGATGTATGTTGATGAGGGTAAGGGGGTTAGCCGTGAGAAGATACTCATCCTACACAAGGGAAACGTAAGGATTAGGGACTCGCCTGTTGCCTGGTCTGGTGTTGTTAGCGTGGAGGTGGATAGGCCATGATTTATGAGGCGCATGGCGATGTTTGTCGTCTTGGCTATTTACGACTAATAGCGTGCCTAGCGGATGATTTCACGCCTAAAAGCTTTGACTATCTAGCTTCATTGCTCCACGAGCTTGTGAAACAAGCAGAGAAGCCCCCTGAGGGCGCTATCTTAACAGGCATAATAGCAAGCCAGGTTAATGCACGGAATTACATAACGCTAGCTTCTGAGACTGGGATGATAGACAGGAAGACGCAAGTAAGGGGAATGATGGGTAGCATATACAGTAGGCTAGACTCCGCATCTAAGTTCCATGCGATAATAGAGGGACGGGAAAGACCGTCACACGACGGGCTATTAGAACTCTCACCAGTTGAACGCGCATTCTTTTTACACACATTAACCTATCATGATTATCCATTCTTGGGCGAGGTTATTCTCTGGTCTTTACAGCGGCAGCGTTTCAATAGAACCGACGCTATGAACGCGATTATGGAGGACATATATCCAGAAGCTCTTACCCGCGCCCTTCATACAGCAGACCCTAAGAGAAGGCCCTTAATTAAAAAAGAGCTGGACGAGGCAGGCACGTTTAAAGAGAAACGGCAGAGTTTTGCGTCAAAATCCGAGTGGATTAGGAGTAGGCAGTATGCGAAGTACAGGCATGTGGCCCCTCCACGTTTAGAGTGGCTTGTTGACCTTGGAATACTCTTGCGCGAAGGTAGGGGCAAGTTCGCGGTTAACGAGGGGATGCTCGCATCTATTGAGAGGTTTGAGCGGGTGTTAAGACAGCCGCTTAAGAAGCTTGAGGATAGTCTATTTGAACAGATTTTCCCCCTCTTACATGAGTGGGAACAAGCATCGCGTGAGGAGATTTCGCAGGCATTCATAGAGGGCTATGGTAGGTTTGTGCGTGATGGCTTCAAGACCGTGAAGCTTGACATGCTTAAACTATATACCTGCTATAGGCTCATGGAAGCTGGGAAATTGACAACACCGAGCACAGTTCATCAGGTATTTAATAATATAGCGCTCAGGTACCCGGATAAGGTCTTTGTAACCCCAGGTCCTTCAGGGGCGGTTGAAATAGCTAGGATAGAGCTGGCAACTACTGAGGTGTAGCAAAAGGGGGTCAGACTGCCCATCGTTGCATCATAGCTCAACATGGACGTTAGTCATCATCCCCCAACACTCTACACTCTAATAATAAAAGAGTTAAGAAGATTATGCCGTCGGCCTAGAGCTTGCCTGGGACTGCATACGATTATTATAGTTCGTCCTGTTTCTAACCCTTGGGATGGGTGATTTCCTAGGCTTCGCCTCCAGCTTCGGCGTCTGACTCCTAACCTTCCCAGCCTTCGTTATGCTGCCGTGGCTTGGCATGATACACGCACCTCTAGGGTGTGTTGTATATGTGCTGGTATATAGAGCCTTCGCGATGGAAACGCACAAAACCAGCCTTTACCGTAGAGTATGGGGAGTTATGGCGACGACTGCGAGGGTTATCCTGTCCGCGGTGGGCTTAACAGCCCTGGACGATGGTGGAGTGGTAGCTTTCAAGAAGCTGGGAGAAACCCCTGAAGAAGCCGCTGAAAAACTTTCCCGACTAGCCTCGTCAACCGAGCCGCCTGCCGAGCTTACAGAACTCTTAAACGAACTAGCAACTAAGGGATTTTCTAGAATAGTTCTGGTAGGAGAAGAGCTAAGCAACTATGCAAAACGCCTAACCCGCGAAGGTCTAGAGCTATTGGTGGAAGAGCGCTCACAAGCCGATTTGGAGGAAGTTTTAGACAGGGCTGGGATAGTAAGAAGGGATGAATACCGTAACTGGACACGAAATGTAGCCAACATATTAGCGAAGATGAAGCTCCGCGAAGCTGTAGAGAGACGTGATATACACATAGTACATGCGGTAAGAGCGCTTGACGATATTGAGAAACAACTAAACCAGATATACATAAGAGTCCGCGAGTGGTATGGTGTGCACTTCCCAGAGCTGGAGGACCTTCTCCAAGACCCAACTAGTTATCTGAAGTTTGTTTATCATATAACCTTCCGCAGAGATGCTAGTATTGATTCTGTGAGTAATGTGCTGGGCTCTCATAAGAGGCTTGAGGACGTGGTTAAGGCGGCATCAAGTTCTCTTGGTGCCGAACTATCACGTGAGGATGCTAATTCCATACGTGCCTTAGCTTATCTTGGTCTTGAGACAGCCGCTCTCAAGGGACGGCTGGAGAACTACATAAGGTCTCTCATGTCATCCGAGGCGCCCAACCTATCAGCTGTCGCGGGACCTGTTCTTGGTAGCAGGCTCATATCCCTGGCTGGGGGGCTTGAGAAGCTCGCCAAGTTGCCCGCCAGCACGGTTCAGGTCCTAGGGGCGGAGAAGGCGCTCTTCCGATTCCTGCGCACAGGCAGGGGAGCGCCCAAGCACGGCGTAATCTTCCAACACCCATACGTCCATTCAGCGAGCAGATGGCAGCGAGGCAAGATAGCGCGCGCCCTAGCCACAAAAATCGCAATAGCAGCACGCATAGACTACTTCACCAAAGAGGATAGAAGCGCAGAGCTTAGACGCGCGTTGGATAAGAGAGTTGAGGAGATTAGACGTAAATACGCGCAGCCACCTTCAAGACCTAAGCAGTCAATTAGGCATCAGAGAAGGAGGAGGGGTAGGAGATGACTACACAGGTAAGGGAGCATGAAAAGTTTAGGGCGGTATATTGGGTTGAGAGCGGCGGCGAGGCTCATCTGGCGACTAAGAACTTAGCCCGCGGATATTCCGTCTATGGTGAGAAGCTTATACAGGTTGGAGGCGAAGAATATCGTCTCTGGTCTTACTACAGAAGTAAATTAGCGGCGGCCATAGTGCGGGGGATAAGCGAGATATTCATAAAGCCAGGCTCGCGGGTTCTTTACCTAGGCGCTGCGACTGGGACGACCGCAAGCCACGTATCTGATATTATCGGCAGTGAGGGGTTTCTATATGGTGTTGATTTCTCACCCCGCGTTATGATGCAATTTCTCCAAAACGTAGCTGAACGTAGAGCGAATGTAGCCGCGATAGTTGGTGATGCGCGGAATCCATCCTCGTATAAGTATTTGGTCGGAGGCGTTGATGTTATCTACTGCGACGTAGCCCAGCCCGAGCAGGCTAAGATAGTCGCTGATAACGCACGAGAGATGTTAAACGAGAATGGCGGTGTCTTGGTTGCAATTAAGGCTAGGAGCATAGATAGCGTGGAAGAACCTGACCGCGTATTTAAGCGGGAGATAGAAACTTTGGCAGACTCAGGCTTTAAGGTTCTAGAAACCATAAGCCTAGAGCCTTATGAAAGAGACCACGTTATGGTTGCCGCTCGGTTTAGGGGCTAGGCCTTGAGCCTCCTTCTATGCGGCGTTGACGAGGCTGGACGCGGGTCGGTTATAGGGCCACTCGTCATAGCTGCATACGCCATACATGAAGAGATGATTCCAAAGCTTGTTGAGCTGGGTGTGGCGGACTCCAAGACACTTACACCAGAACAGAGACTTGAGCTACAGCCACGCATAGTTACTATGGCTCACTCCATACAGCTTGAAGTCATAAACGCCGAGTCGGTAAATGAGATGTTAAAGAGACGCGGCCGCGGCGGTATAAACCTGCTGGAGGCTGAGCGTATCGCTGTGCTTATATCCAAGATAAAGCCGAATAGGGTTATAATAGACTCACCAGATAGAAATACTGACCGTTTTTCTGAATACGTCAGAAACAAACTCCAAAACGATAGTGTTGAGATTGTATGCATGGCAAAAGCTGATGCTAATAATCCAGTAGTTGCAGCCGCGTCAATAATAGCAAAGGTTAGACGCGACGCTGAGATTGAAAAGCTCCACATGGAGTTCGGCGACTTCGGCTCTGGCTATCCATCAGACCCGCGAACCATACATTTCATAAAGGAACACCTACGCCGCGGAGGTCTTCCCAACATAGTGAGAGCTGACTGGGAGACCGTATCCAAAGCCAAGCAATTCACGCTGGAGGAGTTTGACTAGAAGATGCGCCGTCTCTTCTACGCCTTGACGGGGAGACCTGGAATAGGAAAGACCACCGCAATAAAAGAGGTCGTTAGCAACCTCCAGAAGCAGGGCCTGAGCGTTGGAGGGATGTACACGCTGGAGATTCGTAAGGGCGCTGGGCGCGTCGGCTTTGAGATTATAGACATTACATTCGGCAGACGGGGGGTATTGGCTATGGCTGGCTCTGGAGCTGGGCCACGCGTAGGCCGTTACGTTGTTGATATAGCCTCTCTTGAAAGCATAGGTGTTGAAGCCGTGTTTTCCTCGCTCAGAGAGCGTGATGTAACTATACTGGATGAGGTTGGCCCGATGGAGTTGAAGAGCAACCGTTTTCGTGAATGTGTTGAAGCCCTACTCGCAAGCGACAAGCCAGCCATAGTTACTGTTCATGTAAAAGCAGACGACCCGCTGGTTAGGAAGGTAAAAACAGCCGCTGGTGAGAACCTAATTGTATTGACGGAGGAGAACCGCTCTCAAATACCTAGGGTAATAGCTGATAGGATAGCTGGTGAGCTTTTAGGTCATGCTTGAGCTGGAGTTCCCGTATAAGTGGTATGAGGAGGGAAAGGCTAGGTTCGTAGCTCCGATATTTCCAGAGACAAAGGCAGGCGAGCCCATAGCCCCTACAAAGGCCCCAGTCTTCTACAATCCATTCTCAAAACTTTCACGTGATATGACAATAATAACAGTATCCACCTACTTCAACACCCCTATAACAATCGCAGAGCCCCTAGCAGGCTCAGGAGTTAGGGGAATTAGACTACTGCTGGAAGCCGACAACGTTAAGGCTGCGTACCTCAACGACATAAACAAATACGCATACAAAGTCATGAATATCAATGCAGAGTTTAACGGAGTAGCTGATAGAGTGGAAACCTCTAGAATGGATGGAAATATATTCCTAGCGCAGCATAACCTGCCTGAAAAGAGATTCGCGTATGTTGATGTAGACCCCGTAGGGCCTCCTGTTCGTTTCGTAGAAAACGCGTTTCGCGCTTGTAAGCCTGGAGGCATGTTGGGGGTCTCTGCTACAGACCTGGCCGCTCTAGTTGGTACTTTTCCTAGAGCATGTCAGCGTAAATACGACGCAACCACATTACATAGTGAATTCTCTAAAGATTTAGCCATACGAGTACTTTTCGGATTTTTAGCTAGAACGGCCATGCGTCTAGGACTTGGAGTAAGGCCGCTCATCTCATTCTATCATCGGCATTTCATACGTGTCTTTGTTGCCGTTGAGCGTGGTAAGTCGCGTGCGAGGGCTATGATAGGAAGGTTGGGCTGGGTTGGCTATTGCCGTCCATGCATGTATATAGAGAGCTCGCCGCTTGATGAGCCTCCCACTCGGAGATGCCCGCGATGCGGGCAGCGACGCGGCCTGGCAGGCCCCCTTTGGCGGGAAGCTACTAGCGATGCTGAATTTGTCCGTCAAGCAGCTGAGCGTTCCTCAGACTATAAGGAGGCTAAGAAGCTTCTGAGCAAACTGGCTGAAGAGGACACAGGTATTGTAGGCTTCTATAGCGCATCAGCCCTGGCACGGTGGTTACGCATAAGCCCCAAATCACCGCGGAAAATAGCTGAACTCCTCCGCTCATCGGGTTATAGAGCATCATTAACCCATATAGACCCATCTGGATTAAGAACAGATGCCAGCCCAGAGGTATTAAAAGACCTGCTCACCGCTGCTTAAATCCCAGACTTATCAAGAAAACTTCAGAGCTCCTCTTCTTAGAAGCACGCGGGACGAAACGTTCAAACTTCCAGAAACTATCGCGCATCCACCGCTCAACACTCCTAAGCGTGGGGTGCTCAAACGCCTTCACTACTAGGTTACCTCTCCTCCTAAGACAGTTCTCAGCTATCTCAATTACACGCTGAAGCAAATCAAGCTGTTGTACTGCCAAAAGCTCGTAATCCCCTGAATGGCGTGGCGAGAGGTCTGAGATTACGGTATCAAAGAGACGGCCTTGTGTTTCCCTCATGAGTAAGCCAGTCAAATTTGGCGAGAAGACATCTTTACGTATAACCACAACGTTTTGCGCCTCACCTATCTTCACCTCATCCCTATCAACAGCCACAACAAGCCCCTCCTCGCCAACTATTCTTGACGCCACAGCAGTCATCCCGCCAGGGGCTGCGCCCAAATCTAGGATATAGTCCCCCGACCTAATCACACGCCATCTCCGCTGAATCTCCTTCAGCTTAAATGCAGCCCGCGAGGGCAGCCCCAGCTCCTTAGCCTTACGCCAGTAATAGTCCTGCCTCCTCTCCTGAAGCCAACGTTCCTTAGACAAGGCTATTTATTCCCTACTATTGTTGTTCTCAGTCTCCTTGCTGTCGGCGTGTTTTAAAACCCACTCCTCAATAAGCGGGCATGACGCATAATACTTCTCGCCGTTGGGGCCGCATACCCCCTCATACACGCATGAGGGGCATGGAACACCATTAAGAACCTGGACATCTATCTGCTTGATGAGCGGGACAAGCCTCCTGGTCCATCTATCGTTGGCAAACTCGCGCACCCGCTTAACCACGCCCTTCTTCTCCAGCTTGATCCCTATCCTAGAGCCCTCGCGGCTCGTTACGCCCAGCTTATGCCATAGCTCAGACTGCAGTATCCCCTTCCCCTCATACTTCATGAGTAGCTTAATCGCTCTTTCCTCCAGCTTTGTCATCTTGACAGGCAAAGTCTATCCATCACCACAAACTCTTTCCTTTTTGGCTAGGCTTCTACAATGTATAAGGTGTGCTTGTTTAAAAGTTTTACACAATAAGGTATCTTTGATTGTCTTAGCTGGTTATGAGGGCTTCTCTATTTAACCGCTCTCCTTAATATAGAGTCTCACACACGGCAGGTGATGACGCGGTTTGAGGCCACCGTGCTGGGAGGCGGTGTTATAGGCCTCTTTTCTGCCTATATGCTTCGTAGAGAGGGGCTTCAGGTAGCGCTGATAGCGGGTGGTGAGCCGCGTAGAGCCGCCTCGTGGGGTAATGCTGGCTTCGTCTGCCCAGGCTATGGCTCTCCAACAGCAGAGGCTGAGAGCCTACTCCAGCTAATACGCTGGAAGCTGGGCAGAGAGTCGCCCATCAAGCTCTCCACCCTCTTCCTCCTCCGCGAATCAATGCCAGGCGGCTGGCTATACCGCTTCATACGCAGACACACAACAATACTAAGCCACGCCAAAGAGTTGAAGGACATGGCCAGGGATAGCCTAGCTCTTTTTGAGCAGGTAGTTAAAGAGGAGAGGCTGGATGTAGGATACTACCAGCGCGGAGTTATGGAGGTTTTCCAGGATAAAAAGAAGCTTGACATGGAATTGGAGGAAGCTAGGGAAAATGCGAAACTCCTAGGAACAAGAATACGAGAACTCTCAGGCGAAGAATGCATAGAGGAAGAACCACTACTCTCACGAAACGTTAGGGGCGGTATTTTATTTGAGGAAGACGCGTGGGCCAATCCAGCAAAAGTAGTTATGGAGATGCGGCGCATAGTAAGAGAGAAAGGCGTGGCGGTTATTGAGGGGGAGGCAGCTAGCCTAGAACATTCCAACGGACGCGTAGTGTCGGCCAAGATAGGGCGGGAGCATGTTAAGTCTGAGAATTTTATAGTAGCGTGTGGTGCGCACTCCCCCGCTCTACTAGCTTCGCTGGGCATTAAACTCCCCATAGCAGCAGGCTATGGCTACGCGATAAAGCTGGCACCAACAAACAAGCGTATAAAAAGGCCACTAGTGCTGGGCGACTATCATATTACGGCAACGCAGACGGAGGAGGGTAATCTCAGGTCTACGGGGTTCTTTGAGCTAGCTTACATGGATATAAAACCCCGTGAGAGTAGGTTTGAGTATCTTAGGAGAAACGCGGCAAAATACATCGCTCAGTTTGGGGAGCTGGAGGTTGTTGAGAAGTGGTATGGAGCTAGGCCATGTAGCCCTGATGCGATACCGCTAGTGGGCCGTCTAAAGGGTTTTGAGAATCTCTATGTGGCGGCTGGGCATTGTAGGCTTGGTCTTACCTTAGCCGCCGCTACAGGCTCTGTTATTGCAGACCTTGTGGCAGGCAGGGAGAATAGGTATGCTGAGCTTCTCTCTCCTTCGCGGCTGGGCTTATGAGCTTCTGAGGGCTTTTATTATACTTCTTAACGTCGGCTCGCTTATCCCAGCAGTTGCCGCTACCCTAGCTAGGGGGACGCGGTGCTCCGAGCCTCGCGCAGCCACGTATACTGCTACTGCGGAAATGGCCTGCGGCTTCCTTCCCTGCACTAAGCCGCGTTTTTTCAGCATCTCCACAACTTCCATGGCCCTCTCTTCTAGAATATGCGGGAGCTCCAGCCGCTTCAACAAGAGAGAAACGATATACGGTATCTCTTCCTGCCGTGGTTTTAGCCCCAGCTCCAGCACAAGCTTACGATAGCTGCGGAAGACCATCCGAAGCGGCGCGTTTGCTGCCAAAGCTACTTCTTGCAACGGCCTTATCATTCCAGTCTCGCGTAAGGCTATGTAGATTAGGGCTGCTGCTGTCGCCCGCGAGCAGCGAATAACGACGCGCTTAACTACCGCCTGCCTACAGTATTTTGCGGCTATTTCAACCACGTCATCAGAAGCCTTAAGCCTGCTTGCCAGCCAGTGGAGCTCCCCTAAGAGACGTGTCATGAGCCGCTCCACATAGCCGTCTGTAGCCACTACTGTCTGAAGCTTGGCTAGACGCTCATTTCTTTGTGGGATGAGAGTGCCAAGCCCCTGGTCATGGAGGCGGCTTGTGAGAGGCGGGCCTATCCGCGCTCCATCCCCCAAGAGCTCGCTAGAATCTGGTTTTAGCGTGGCTACACGTTGTTCAACTATATATCCACAGGCTGAGCAGAAGAGGTCTCCTGATTCCTCGTCCAGCCTTATGTCAGTGCTTCCGCATTCGGGGCAGCTCAAACCCTCACCTCATACCATAAACCTCTACCCCTTCGCGTAGTGAGACTTCTCGCGTTAGTCTAACCATCACGAAGGGAGTCTTTACGGGGCCGAAGACGTTAGAGACGTAGCCTATCTCCCGCGCTTTAGCATCAACTACCTTATCAGCGAGCCGCGGAATATTCTTCACGGCTACTAGAGCTTTATCCTCGCTCACTCTTACAATAGTCCCCAACAAGTAAAGTCTTCTACTTATTCTGGGCATGTTATTTCTGCCTCCTCATAGACTCGGCGATACGCCTGATTAGCTGGGTTTTGCTCATACCTTCAGGCACCTTCACAACTATGTAGCCTGTTTTCCTCCACCAAGCCTTCGGGTATGCCCCCTCATTGACCTCGTATTCAAGTCCTAGCTTCTTACACGCCTCTGCTATAGTCGCTGTTGATGGGCTATCTATAGCCAGCTTTGTTGGGACGCGCCTACCCCTACCCCGCGGTAGCCTTCTATCAAAATACGCAGGCCACAGCGTCAGCCCATCACGTCTTATCAGCTCTTCTTCACCACAAACAGCCCTACTTGGATATGAGCACCGCGTTGACCACGCCATCCTGCCCAGGCCTGGAGGTTACAACAGCCTGGCCTGCGGGTGTTTCTATTATCGTCCCGCGCGTGATGACCTTTCTCCTATCGTAGTCACGGTTACTAGGATTCTTCACCACCCTTATAATCTCCATCTTTTGAACACGGCCGCTCCCATCAGCCACGTTAGCGTATTTCGTGGCTCGCACAGCTATCTTTATATTTCCCCCACGCGCCCTCCGCAGCCTTACATCAAGGTCTCCAAGATATACGACGTTAATCTCGCCCCCGCGCTCATATCGCCTCTTTTTACGCGAAGGCACCCTTATCCCGCCAGTCCTCTTCCTCTTGTGAAGATCACCGTGCCACTGAACCATGCCCAGTGCTGTATAGCATGCTGCGACGCTTTATAGCTTACGTGCCCGTAGCCTGTTTCTGCTCCTCTTTTGGGGCTTCTTCCACAGCTTCGCCACGTGTGGGTTGTTGCTGAGCTTCGGCCTTAAGGAGCCTGCTGATTACACCCTTTATCGCTGATGGTGTGTTCTCAACGCCGAAAAGGTCTGCGAATAGTTGTGTAGTTCTGAGGAGTTGGGTCCTTCCTGATTTCTCCGTCTCTATAAACCCTCGGTCAAGCAGTATCTTGAGCTGCCTGTATGCGTCTTTGCCCCGTACAGCTACTACGGTGGAGCGTTGAACGGGCTGGTGATACGCGACGAAAGCCAGGGTTTTAAGCACCCCTGAAGTAAGGACTTGCCGCCTCGTGTAGCGCCTGGCCAGCTCAAGCAGGTCTGGACGGAGACGCATGAAGAAGCGCCCACCGCGCAGCTCTATTATCTCTATAGCTCTTCGCTGTGAGGCATACTCAGCCTTAAGCTCCTCAAGTATCGCTTTAGCTTTGTTGGGTGAGCGTATCCCCATAGCGTTCTGCAGCACCTTGAGCTCCACCGGCCTATCGGCAGCGAATAGTATTGCCTCGGCTATCAGCTTGGGCTCCAGCCCATCGCCATCCATTCAGCTCTCACCCCCTAGCTATCAAGAGGTCTGGAGATGACTCGTCTTGTTGTAGGAGCAGAACATACCCTCGCGCGGCTGCGAAGAGTAGGAGTATGAATATCTTGGCAGCCTCCAGCTTAGGCTTGCCTCGCACCAATTCGCTGAACAAGATGGAGCCACGCTCCTCCAGCAGACGCATGAGATACTCTATAAACTCTCCCAGCTCCTTCTCTATCTTAACTATGAAATCCGCTAGTGCTATTCTATTCTCCTGAACCGCTGGGGGTGTTGTCTTAGCCTTCTCCTGGGCAGCCTGTATAAGCGCTTCCTGCAAGGCTTCCACAAGCTCCTGAAGCGTGGTGGTAACTACTTCTGGCTTGAAGGGGAGCTGGATGGGCGGTGGGATGAGCATCTCTGGCCTCGGCTTGGGTGTGGGCGGCTCATCCTGCTGCAAAAGCCTTTGCGTCTTAATTCTATGTATGGTAGCCGCCGAGAGTATGGCTATTCCGCAGAGATTGAAGTCTATGTAGCCCTGTTTCTTGAGCGCCATGGAGAACTCGCGGAGAATCTGGGCCAGCTTAACCTCCCAGACCTTAATCTTATCAAGCCTAGTTACATCAAGAAGGATTTTCCACGGAGATTCAACCCAGGAGAGCCTTCCCTCACTAGCCAACAGCCACGACCTCCTCAAGCGTTGTCTTAACTATAGACGAAACACCGTTCCTCATATAAACGCCATAGAGCGTGTCAGCCTTCTCAGCTATAGCGTCCTTCAACGTTACTATGATTATCTGTTTATTGTTTGACATCTCTTTGAGAAGCGCAGCGAGGCGTGTTGTGTAGTTTATGTCTAGGTGGGCGTCTATCTCGTCAAATATGTAGAATTCTGCTGGCGTCATTCCCTGGAGGGCTAGTATGAGTGATGTGGCCGCTACTGATTTCTCGCCTCCGCTGACGGCTGCGGAGGACCTGGCCTGCTTGCCGACGAACTTCACGACCATCTCCACGCCAGACTTGAGCGGGTTTTCAGGGTCTTCAAGCCTAAGCCAAGCCTCCCCACCCGTTATCTGGTGGAAGAAGAAGCCAAAAGCTTCCGACACCTTCTCAAACGTTCTCATGAAGGCTGCTGTCTCCTCAGCGTCTATGGAGCGTATGAACTCTATTATC
>WAQC01000012.1 GCA_015520425.1 Candidatus Pelearchaeum sp.
GGAGATAATTGCGGAATATATAAGACAAAAATTCATCAAATCTTCAGAAATCTGAAAGATTTCTGAAGATTTGATGAATTTTTGTCTTATATATTCCGCAATTATCTCCGTAGTAATGCAGGAAATACTTAATTATCTCGCGTATTTATCATTAATCCACTGGCATGACTTACGCTACAAAATCAAATACGCGCGAGTGGCAGTTTGTAGCGGAGGAGCATGATTCTGATAATGTTGAGAGTAAGGCTACAGGCTTACTATCTTCTGTTAGTATGCCTCTTCGTAGGAGGCTTCTCCGCGTGATTCTTGAAAGTAGCGCCGCGAATAGAGGTATAAGGCTCCGCGAGTTGGCTGATATATGCGGGGTCTCAATACAGGAGATTTCCCGCCAGGTTATCCGTCTTGAGGAGACTGGGCTAGTATGTAGGCTTGGGCCTTCGCGTCTCAAGCTCACGGAAGTAGGCTTCATACTGGTGAAGTATCTGGACTCTATGGAATCTCTCGCGCGGCTGAGCGAGTATCTCAACATGCATAACGTGGATGTTCTTCCTCTGGCTTCGCTCATGCTTCTGGGGGAGATTAGGAATGCGCAGGTGGAGACTGGGCTGAGTATAGGGTATAGGATGAGCCTGGATGTGGCCAAATCAGCACAAAAGGAGCTGAAGATGGCCGCCCCCAATACTGATGTGGCCAAACTGGTGCTGGAGGAGGCAGAGGAGTCAGGCACGCTCAACAGGCTTGAGCAGGTGGAGGTAATACTACCCTATGTTGAGGAAATTGATGGGAAGACACAGGAGCTCGTAACCACCTGCGACATCTCACTAACAGCGGTTCCAGTTAATTTCTTGCTAATCAAGAATGAGGAGCGGGCTGTAGTTATACTCCCAGACTCTACGGGTAAGATTAACAGCGATAGCTGCCTGCATATAACGGGGCGTGAGGGGCTTTTCTGGACCGAGCTAACGCTGGAATCGCTTAAGTCGCGGGTATTCTCCGAATATAGGAGCAACCGCGGCTAAACAATCCCTAAATTTTTCATCACCTTTCAGCGGTGAATATAGCTGCCGTAAGCGTCCCATAGATTATGTTTCTCTGATTAACTATGCTCCAGCCAGCAGACTCTAGGCTACGTCTAATCACCGTAAGCTTGTTGGCCAGCAGCGTTATCCTTGATACTCTAGCCCCAGCAAGCGCCTTGAACGTCTCTACGTAGAATAGCTCTGGGTTGCTCAGGCCTAGGCGCACGCCAAAGGGCGGGTTCGTAACCACTACATCAGGCTGGGTATCAAGCCATTTGCTTATGTATCTAGCGTCTCCCAGCCTTACCTTAATCACATCCCCCAGACCAGCCCTCTTAATGTTAGCATCAGCGCCTTCAAGAGCCTTAGATGAGGCGTCTGCCGCGTATATTGAGAGCGCCTCACCGCGTAGCCTTTCCTCGTTCTGTTCCAGTTTTTGAGCTATCTCCACGAGTAGCTGCTCGTCAAATATTATGAGCCGCCTCATCACTTGCTCTGTTCTCAGGCCTGGTGCGATTCTAAGCGCTCTTAGGGCAGCTTCTATCGGGATGGTGGCGCCGCCGCAGAATGGGTCTAGGAACACCTGCCCCCTGCGCCAGCCGCTCAACTCTATCATCGCGCTCGCTATTGTGGGAAGTATCGCCGCGCGGTGATGCCATACACGGTAATAGCGGCGGTGGAGCGAGTTACCAGTAGTGTTAAGCCCTAGGAAGAGCTCCCTGCCGCGGACAAGGGCGTATATCTCCACATCTGGCTCGTTTAGGTTTACCCGCAGCCTAACGCCTTTTGACGCTTTGTACGATTCTATGACTGCGTGGCCTACTCTCGCAGCTACCTGCGGGCTTATGAACGGGTGCTCACCATGCCTCTCTGCCCTGATGGCAAACGACTGGCCTGGGCTTATGAGCTGGCTGTAATCCACCTCACGCGCGGCGCGCTCAATATCATCCAGCGTCTCCACCTCGCAGCGTGTTAGGAGCAGGAATATCTTATGCAGCGTCTTTGCCGCGTAGTTTAATGTGGCTGCCTCGCGTATGCCAGCGCTGAAGAGCACCTTACCCACGTCTGGATAAGCCTTAACACCCGTGAGCTCCTCCACCTCCCGCGCAGCTATGTCTTCCAGCCCAGCCACAGTAGTGGCGAAGAACTCCATAAGCACCATTACCAGCGCGTTCAACGCCTAAAACCTTAATTCAACAATAGACAGCATTTCCCAGCCTTGCGCGGGCCAGAGCAGGTAGCTGGTTTCATGAGAGAGCGGGGCGTTTCGGGGGAGATAATCACACTAAGCCCCAGCGCCGCCAAGACCTCTGCCTCGGCAGCACAGGCTGTTGGCTGCGACGTTGCCCAGATAGCGAAGAGCATAGTGCTCAAAGGAGAGCAGGGGCTCTACATCTTCATCCTCTCTGGGGATAAGCGCGTGGATTTGGCAAGGGCTTCAGCGATAGTTGGCGAGAAGCTCAGCCTGGCAAAGCCCGACGAGGTGCTGGCGCGCTTAGGCTACCCCGTGGGAGGCGTCCCGCCCTTCGGCCACGCGGAGCAGGTGAAGACGTTCGTGGATAAGTCCGTTCTGCGTTTTGAGGAGGTCTTCGCCTCAGGCGGCTCCGAGGATACGCTTCTCAGGATTAGGGTCAGCGAGCTACTCCGCGCTGTCGGCGGCGTTATAGCGGAGGCTTCACGCTAGCCGAATGCCCTATCACCAGCATCGCCAAGCCCAGGCACGATGAAGCCCCTGTCATTAAGCCCCTCATCTATAGCTACGGTGAATATCTCAGCCCGCTCATCAGCCGCGAGAAGCCGCTCAATGGCTGGCTTTGTGGAGATAATCGTGGCGAATAAAATCCTCTTGGGCCTGCCGCGCTTATGCACCTCATCCAGTATCCTCGTCATCGTTGAGCCTGTAGCTAGCATGGGGTCCGCTACAATCACAACCTCATGACCGTGAAACTCTGGTATCTTGACGTAGTTCAGCTCTATCTCAAACTCCAGCCCTCCCTTATACGTCTCCTCAACACGCCGCGCACTCACCACACCCTGCTTGGCGTTGGGAAAGACCTTTAGAAGCCCCTCGGTCAAGGGCATAGCCGCGCGCAGAACAGTTATGAGTATCACGTTATCTATGTCGGGTATCTCAACGCCGCGCGCCTCCTTCCCAAGAGGGGTTATAACAGTCTTCTCCACCCTGTTGAACGTCCTCACTATCTCAAAGCCAAGTAGCCTGCCCAGCTTCACCAATCCCTTCCGAAACTCTATCTGCCCAGTACTCCTGTCGCGTATCCGCGTTAAAACCATCTGCGCATAGGGGTGGTCAACCACATAAACCCTGCCGCCATAATATGTTCCCAAGAAACCACTTCCACTAAGGGCCGCTCCCTCTAATTAAGGTTAAGCCCAGGAAATGGCCTAAGCAACACCAAAGCCACCACTATTATCTTACGTTAGGGAATCTCCAACTGCAGCCGCTATAAACTAGCCCCCTTCCTTTTCTAAAAAAGTATAAAAACAATCAAAATAGGCAAAATAGAGCATCACACGCTTAATCTTCGCGATTGCAGAGTGAAGATTAGGTTGATGTGATGTATGATACGGAGGAGGATAACTCACGTATACAAGAGTAAGAGACATAGGCCCGTCGCTTCTCACACTCATAATAGTTGCATCCATCTTCTTCTCACTCATATACAACATTAACCCAGCTCTAGGAAGCAACTGCGTTTACGGCGACCTTAAAGTAACATTTAATGGCCCAGCAGGCTCCAGTGTTGATGTAAATATTAAGGTTGAACGTGCAGTAGGGGTAGGAGCAGGAATAAGCGCTTCCGCAAACCCCAACTCTGGTACACTGGGACCTGGTGACGTACTAAATAGTGTCGTGGAAGTTTGTGCAGACCCTACTGTTCCAGATGGCGAATATGGGATAGACATAGAGGTTAGGGGGACATGGAGTTATCAGGGCCAGAGCGGGGACTTTTCACCACTACTTCTTCTTATAGATGTTTATGTAAGGACTATTGCTACATTCACGACTATTACCCAGACAGTTACGACTACTACAACAGATACTATTACCAACACACAGGTAATTCCAACAACCACGTCTGCAACCATTACCGAGACAACCGTTCAGTCAACTACCAGCGCAACTACCATTACTACTACACAGACGACCAACACAACGCGAACAACCACTAGCACGATAACTACAACAGTAACTGAAACAGCCCAAGCACAGGGCATAGCAAGTCCCGAAGAACAGTTAAGCGATGAGACTGAAGGCCAGGAAAACCTAACGCTCACAGCAGCACTAAGAATTGATAACGCCTTGATACTCCCTAGGCAGGGAGGACAGCTACTACTCTCAGCCAGCGTTACATTCTCCGACGCTCAGATAGAGCATATAGTTACTTCGGTCATAACGCAGACAGCGACCCAATTCCTGAGAAGCACAGTCAGCGTTGACACTACGGTTACATCAACAATCATAGAGAGATATACAACGTTACTGACAAGTTCTACTACAGTCTTATCAACCGCCACTGAGGTTATCAGCACCACGGTAGAGGAGGTTTCGCAGGTAGTTGAGACTGTTACCACAACAACCACAATTACTCCACAACCCGCTACAACGACTGAAACTACTACGACGACAACCGAGACGAGGACAGAAGAGACCACGACCACAACCACCACAGAAACAACCGAAGAGACTATGACAACTACGACGGAGACAACATCTCCACCCACTACCGAGGCCGTAGGTGTAGGTGAAGCCACAACAGAGACAACCACAACCCCGTTTGGCGAAGAGGACGAGACGCCTGGCGGGGAGACGTTGACCAGAACCACGACGGAAGCCACGCCTATAACGACTGAGCCAGGAGCCACAACGACACGCGTAGCTGGGGGCGAGGAGACGCCAGCAACAACCGTCATAGGCGGAGCCACAGAGCCAGGAGCAGGCTTAGAGCCAGCTCCACGCGGGCCCCTAACCCTAGACCCCATACTAATTGCGCTGCTTATACTGGCGATACTTCTGGGGGGAGTTAAGGTGATGAGGCTGGGCAAGGCTGGGAAATCTCCAGCCAGCGAGAAGAAGGAATAACGGTTTAGATTTCCGCAATAGCATCAGGCAGTCCCCCCATAAGACCGCATTCTCCACCCAATACAATGAGGTGGCGACCCTAGCTGAATATAAGAAACTTGCGGTAAGAGATTTAAGTGAATGCTTTTTGTCAAATGACGAGGATTAGGAATCATGTTGCGGAATAGGAGAAAGACCACGGGAATAACGCAGGCTACGGCGGTTCTGGTGGCTCTTGTGATAATATTCGCGGGCATAGCCGCGTGGGGCTGGGCCAGGCCAGCCCAGGTAGTAACGGAGACGGTAGTATCAACAGTAACCCAGACAGCGGGAGCCACAGTTACGGTTACCGAGACAAAGACCGTAGCTGGGAAGACACCATTCTCAGACCTCAAGGTCTTGCTAATACTCCCGATAGACGAGAAGGACAACTCATGGAACAGAGCAGCATACGATGCTGTCAAGAGGTTGCAGGAGCAGTTCGGCTTTGAGCTGGCCATAGAGAGGAACCTCTTTGACGGCACCAAGGCGGAGCCCTATGCGGTTGACTACGCGAAGCGAGGCTATAACATAATCATAGGCCAGGGGATACAGTATATGGTGATGTTCCACAAGATTGCGCCCCAGTTCCCTGACACGATGTTCATCTGCGTTGACTGCCACCCAGCGCTGGTTGGCGTGTTTGAGCCAGGCGCCCAGGTTGCCGAGAACGTCTATAACATCTGGATGACCCTCGGCGAGGGCGGCTTCCTGATGGGCTACATAGCTGGGAAGCTCACTGAGAGTAATCTGGTCGGCATAGTAGGTGGTGGCCGCGTCCCCTCAATCTGGGAGGGGCATGAGGCGTTCAAGGCAGGTGTGAAGCTTGCCAACCCGGACGCGGAGGTTAGAGAGGCTTACATGGCGCTCTCATGGGCAGACGTGGCAGGAGCCAAGAAGGCTGCCGAGACCATGTTCGCGGAGGGCGCCGACGTCATAGCCAGCAGCGGCGACGGGATAGACGTGGGCGTAGTGGAGGCATCACTGGAGAAAGGCTTCTGGACCTCAACGGTATATGCGGACCTGCCGAAGATAAGGCCTGAGATAGAGAAGCTGATGGGCTCCATCGTCTTCCGATGGGACATACCACTCGCAGCCGCATTCATGGACTATGTACGCGGAACGTGGAAGAACGGCCTCCTGACAGCCACGATGGCTGCGGGCATAGTAACGATAAGCCTAGGCAAGAACCTGCCAGAGGACGTTAGGCAGGAGGTACTGGACCTATACAACAAGATACTACAGGGAACGGTCAAGATAACCTTTGACTACAGCTGCTTTGACAACCCAGACCAGGACAAGTGTAAGCCCAGTGCTGCTAGGATAGAGGGTCTGTAAGAAGGCGAGCCGATGCAGCCCCAGCGCATCCTACGGCTAACGGTCTTCAACGTCCTCGCGGCCCTCATAGGGCTAGCCGCGGGGCTTGTCGTGGTAGCCGCGACTGGGGCTGACGTAGGCTTCGCCCTAAGCACCCTAATTTTTTATCCATTCTCAGACGCTTACAACATAGGGGAGATATTCGTCTGGTTCACCGCTCTTCTCACAATCTCGCTGGGCATAGGCTTCGCGCTCCGCGCCAACCTATGGAACGTTGGTGGGGAGGGCCAGTTCCTAATCGGCAGCATTATGAGCATGATTGGCTGGAAGGCTTTGAGCGGCTACGGCATACCTCCCCCCATAATGATTGTGCTCATGCTCTTGTCAGGTGCTTTGGGCGGCGTCGCCTGGGTGGCGGTGCCAGCGATACTTAAGGCCAAGTTCGGCAGCAACGAGATAGTGGTAACCCTGCTTCTCAACCTGGTTGCCGTTGGAATGCTCTTCTGGGCGCTTGACGGCCCCATCAGGGGGAGGTTCTCCGCGGGTTATTTGATAAGCGACGTAATACCTCCTGAGCTTAGGCTTCCACTGCTGATACCAGAAACCCGCCTGAGCGTGGCTGTCTTCATAGCCCTCGCGCTGGTGGTGGTTATGTATATTCTGGCCGAGAAGACACACTTCGGCCTAGCGGTAAAGGCTGTGGGCAAGAACCCAGAGGCTGCGCGGTACGCTGGAATAAACATACCGAAGATAACGGTCCTCTCGCTCCTCATAGCAGGCGCGCTGGCAGGACTTGCTGGAGGGCTTCACGTCATGGGGGTCCTCTATAGGATGGACGCAGGCTACGCGGAGACTGGCTTTGGGTATATCGCTATAGTTGTGGCTATGCTGGGGGCTGCGCATCCCATAGGAATACTCTTCTCCTCATTCTTCTTCAGCTACATAATGATAGGCGCCCAAGCCATGCAGCGCGCCGTCCAGGTGCCCTTCCCACTTGTCTATGCGATAGTCGGGATAATGCTCGTAAGCCTCACAATATCGCAGTACCTGGTTAGGAGGGAGCGTGTAGTATCATGGCCATTCACGAGGTCCTGACGCTGGAGTTCTTCATAGCTTCTCTAGCCCTCACGGTGAGGATAGCGCCGACCATACTCATAGCTAGTATGGGGGAGCTGATAACCGAGAAGAGCGGCGTCCTCAACCTGGGTGTGGAGGGGATAATGCTACTAGGAGCCTTCACGGCTTTCCTCGTATCCTTCATCACTGGAAACCCCTGGATGGGCGCGCTAAGCGCCATGCTGGTCGGGATACTCATAGGACTAGTCTTCGGAGTCCTAACAGTGTATGGCGGGGTAAACCAGGTAGTCGTTGGCCTAGGAATATGGCTAGCGGGCTTCGGGCTCTCAGACGTCCTATACCGAATCTTCTTCAGGGATGTTGCGTCGCCCACAGTCAATACAATAGGGGTAACTCCTATTCCAGTTCTGAGCGACATACCCATAATAGGGCCTATACTCTTCAACCATAACCCGCTGGTCTACTTCTCGCTCCTCCTCGTCCCCGCTGTGGCGCTCTTCCTCAAGAAGACAAACCTCGGCATGAGGATACGCGCGGTGGGCGAGAACCCTAAGGCAGCCGATTCCATGGGCATAAACGTCTATAGAACTAGGATGGTGGCGGTGCTGATAGGCTCCATGCTCGCTGGGCTTGGGGGAGCTTACTTCACGACAGCATTCCTCAGCAGCTACGTTCTGAACATAACATTCGGAAGAGGATTCATAGCGCTGGCCATGATATACTTCGGCAACTGGAACCCCTACAGAGCGCTCATACCCATACTAATCTTCAACTACGTAGACTCGCTCCAGCTTGGCCTACAATCAATAGGCGTGGGGATTAAGTACTACTTCCTCAACATGCTACCCTGGATAACGGTTATCGCGCTCATACCGATATTCGGGAGGAAGGCCCAGGCGCCTGCTGCGTTGTTGCAGCCTTATAGGCGCGCTGGCTAGGCTGCCCTCTTCCCAGAGAGCATTAGGCTCGCTATCTCGTCCAGGTCTATCTGGCTATGGTCAAACACGCCCACCACGCGGCCGCCGTGCATCACAGCTATCCTATCGCTCATATCAAGAACTTCGTCAAGCTCGCTTGATATGAGCAGTATCCCCTTACCCTCCCTCTTCGCGCTTAGCAGAACGTTGCGCACATAGTCTGTCGCTGCGAGGTCCAGCCCCTTGGTCGGGTTATTGGCTATTATCAGCTTAGGCCCCCACCAAAGCTCGCGCGCCAAGATTGCTTTCTGCTTATTTCCGCCTGAGAGTGTCCAAGCCTCAACATCAGGCGAGCTGGCCTTAATCTCATACACCCGTATAAGGTCGTTCATCTTGCTCCTAATCAGCCGCCCATCAAGCAGTATGCCCTTCTTGAAACGCTCAGCCAGGTGGGGCAGCATGGCCAGATTGTCAGAGAGGGTAAAGTCAAAGATTAGGCCGGTCTTCTGCTCCTCTGGTATATGCGCTACGCCTAGGCTTCTTATCTTGTTTGGGTCTAGGTTTGTTACGTCCTTGCCGGCGATTATTATTTTCCCTGATTGAACGCGGCGGAGACCTGTGATTACCTCCACGAGCTCGCGCTGGCCATTGCCAGCGACACCAGCTATGCCCAGTATCTCCCCAGCCCTAACCTGGAGCGAGACATTCTTGAGAGCTGGTACCCCTAGGTCGCCCATAGCGGTAACGTCGCGCACATCAAGCAGTACATCACCAACCTGCGCATGTGTCCTAGACACGTTGAGTAGGACATCACGCCCCACGATTAGCCTGGCAAGCTGCTGCCTATCAACGGAGCCCGTATCAACTGTAGCGACGACCTTACCCTGTCTAAGCACCGTAACCCTGTCAGCCAGCGCCATGACCTCATCAATCTTATGCGTTACGAAGATTATTGACTTGCCCTGGCTCGCCATGTGGCGTAGTGAGTTGAATAGTTCGCGCGTCTCTATGCGTGTTAGAACTGAGGTGGGCTCGTCAAGGATTAGCACGTCAGCTCCCCGTAGTAGGGCTTTGAGTATCTCAACCCGCTGCCTCTCTCCTGCTGAGAGGTGCGAAACGAGGGCGCGCGGCTTTACACTAAGTCCGTACTGCCTAGCCACACTGTTAATCCTCTCCTCAACAGCATCCAGGTCTACTAGGAACTTGTTCCCGCTGTCCAGCATTAGCGCGATGTTCTCGGCGACCATCATGTTGGGGACTAGCATGAATTCTTGATGGACCATTCCGATACCAGCCGCCATAGCGTCGCGCGGTGAGCGGAACGATACTTCCCTTCCATCTACC
>WAQC01000013.1 GCA_015520425.1 Candidatus Pelearchaeum sp.
CTGTAGTCAAGGTATGTTATTATCTCGTTGGTGTAGAATTTTATAGCCTCCCTTCCCAGCTCCTTGTAGCCAGCCCCAGACTCCTTAAGGCCGCCGAAAGGTGCCTGAACCTCGCCGCCCAGCGTGGGCGCGTTTATATGCACCATGCCTGTATCGCACATATCAGCAAACCTAAACGCCTTGCGTATGTTCTCGGTGTATATGCTGGTCTTGAAGCCATAGTAGACCGAGTTGTTTATCTCCGCAGCCTCATGCATGTCGCGCGCCTCTAGTACGGTGAGCACGGGGCCGAAGATTTCCTCGCGCGCTATGCGCATCTCTGGCTTCGCGTCAGCGAACACGGCGGGCTGGACGTAGTAGCCATCGTCGTAGGGAGGCTCTGTTAATGTCCTACCGCCATACACGAGCTTGGCGCCCTCGCTCTTCCCTATCTCAATATAGTCCCGAACCTTGATGTACTGCTCCTCGTGGGCTAGGGGGCCTACGTAGGTGTCCTCATCCAGCGGGTCGCCCACCTTCAGCCTGCTTACGCGCTGTATTAGCTTCTCCATCAGCTCCTCGCGCGCTGGCTTCTCCACTATCACGCGGCTCGTTGCCGTGCATCGCTCACCAGTGCTTGAGAAGGCTCCCTGTATTATCGCGCTAACCGCCGCATCTATGTTCGCGTCCTCAAGAACAACGACGGCGTTCTTCCCACCCATCTCACACTGCGCCTTCTTGAGGTAATGCGCAGCCTTGGCGTATATCTGGCGTCCAACCGCTGTTGAGCCCGTGAAGGATACCGCCGCAATCTTCTCGTTGGAGACGAGCTCATCACCTATCAGCGAGCCTGAGCCTGTAACCATGTTGAGCACCCCCGCTGGTATTCCTGCTTCGGTGAATAGCTCCATCAACCGCACACCACAGAGCGGCGTCGTAGCCGCTGGCTTGAAGACAACCGCATTACCCGCTACCAGGGCTGGCGCTATCTTCCAGACAGGAATGGCTATCGGGAAGTTCCATGGCGTTATGATTGAGACAACGCCGAGAGGCTTCCTAAACGTCATGATGACGTTATTGGGTATCTCTGATGGTATCGTCTCGCCCAGCATACGCCGCCCCTCGCCAGCGATGAACTCCAAGACGTTGAGCGCCCTCTTCACCTCACCGCGCGCATCGCCTATCGGCTTCCCCATCTCAAGCGCAATAAGCCTGGAGAAATCCTCCGCCCGCTTCTTCATCAGATAATAGGCCTCAAGCAGTATCTCGCCCCGCTTGGGCGGGGGAGTGGAGCGCCACTCACGCCAGGCAGCATAGGCACGCTCAATAGCGCGCTGAACATCACCCCTATCAGAGCTCTGGAACTCTCCTATAACTTGGCTCTTCCGAGCAGGGTTAACCGTCTTATAGGTCTTGCCGCTGGACGCCTGAACCCACTCACCGCCTATAAAATTCCCATAAACCTGCCCCGTAATCAAGCCTGTCTCAGACTCTCCCAACTGTTAAATCATATATAAGAACTAGCGAAACCCTCAGCATGGGGGAGCTATGACGAAAGGAACACCATCCATGGGAAAGTTCAACAAGCCCATACATATTAGGTGCAGACGCTGCGGGAGGCGCTCATTCCACACAGCAAAACGAAGATGCGCCCACTGCGGCTTCCCAAACCCAAAATGGAGAAAATACGACTGGCTCAAACCAAAGAAGCTCCTCCGCTAAAAAACGCGGGGGTGGCCGAGTCTGGTCAAAGAGGGGCCAAAAAGCCCCCCTTGAACGCGGCAGGCTTAAGATCCCAAAAATAAGACACCTGCTCCCGAAGGGGTTCGTGGGTTCAAATCCCACCCCCCGCACATAACTTCCTAAACGGTATGTTCTTTTGATTTAATATGATTTTGGTAGGTTGAGTTTGTTTTGTGCTATGTGGTTGAGTATCATTTCTTGTGAGATTGGTGCTAGTAGGTGTAGTCTTGCTTCGCGCCAGTATCGCTCTATGTCCATCTCTACCGAGAACCCGTATCCCCCGTGTGTTTGTAGTGCTCTGTCGCAGGCTTGCATGCATGCTTCTGCTGCTAGGTATTTTGCCATGTTTGCCTCTGCGCCGCAGGGTTTGTTGTTGTCGTAGAGCCACGCAGCCCTGTAGCGCATTAGGTCTGCTGCCTCCAGCTTTATGTAAGCATCAGCCAGTGGGTGCGCTATTGCTTGGTATTGGCCTATCGGCTTTCCGAATACTGTGCGCTGCCTAGCGTATTCTGCTGCGCGGCTTAGGGCGAGCCTTCCCAATCCTATACATTCCGCCGCCAAGTCTATGCGCTCAGCATTCATGACATCAAGCAGATGATAAAAGCCCCTGCCAATATCACCAACTACATTCTCCTCGGAAACTTCTAGGTTCTCTATGAAGAGCTCGCTGGTATCTACGGTCCTTCTAACGTTGTTCGGTATCTCCCTCACCTTAATAGCGTCTCCCGCTTTCCGCATATCCACCAAGAATAATGTCATCCCCTCTGTTCTCTTTGTCGCTTGCTCGTATGGTGTTGTCCTAGCTAGTAGGAGCATTAGGTCTGTGTGTAATACGCGAGAGATGAAGACTTTGCTCCCGTTGATTATGTATCTATCTCCATGCTTGACTGCCAGCGTCTTTATGCTGGGTGTGTCAAACCCTGAGCCCTGCTCAGTTATTGCCAGAGATTGGAATCTTAGCTCGCCGCGCGCTATAGCTGGTAGGTAGCGGCGCTTCAGTTCTTCACTCGCATGTTTAACTAGCACTGTTACGTTGAAGTAAGAAGCGTGCGCTGCTCCCGCTGCCTCAAAACCCCCGCCTGAGCGGGCAAGCTCCTCCAGCACGATGCTAGTCTCGGTTACACCATAGCCAGCCCCGCCGTATTCTTGGGGTATATTCACGCCCATCCAGCCTGAGCGCATCAAGTCTGAGACAAACTCACTAGGATACTCGCGGCGCTCATCCTTCTCCCTCCAATACTCGGCTGGATAGCGCGCGGCGAACTCTTGGATTGCTTTTCTGAGCATTTCCTGCTCTTCTGTGAGCTGGTGCACGAACATCCTGCGGCCACGCCCCTCCTAAGCTCTGTGGGGCTGTTTAGAAGATTTTGGGCTGTAAATATTACTGTCTATGCAATATTTTGCGTATATTCCATATTACCCACAATAATTATAGTATATATCGGGATGGAAAATGACAATACAGAACATAATAGAGCTCTTCTACCTCACGATATTCACAACCATAATCGGGTTCATGGTCTTCTTCTACATAGTTACGCGTAAGCCCCCTAGGGGTGGTGTAAGCGCGCGGGAGCGTGCCGACGGTGGGGCTGGGCGTGGGATGGATAGGCGGGAGCGGCAGTGGCTCTACTTCCTCATAGCCGTGGCGCTCCTCGGAAACCTGGCCACGCTCTCGCCCCTAGTGCCAGCAGCCAAGAACGCACTATGGGCGCAGGAGCAGCCCGTAAAGCAGGTGGTCATAGAGGTTAGAGACTACAAGTTCATCCTGCCTGAGAAGCCCATAACAATCCCAGCAGGCGTGCCCGTGGAGTTTATCGTAATCTCAGACGACCTAACATACGGTTTCGGAGTCTTCAGAAAAGACGGTACCATGGTCTTCCAGATGCAGGTAGTCCCAAAACCATACGAGAACAGGATAACCTGGGTCTTTGAGGAGCCAGGCCACTACGACATTCGCTCAACAGAGTACAGCGGTCCTAAGCATCCGTACATGTACATTCCCGACGCGATAGCTGTTGTTGGGGGTGGTGGAAGATGAACGAGGATGAGAGGAAGCTATTAACGCTTAGGTTCGTTGTTGTTGCTCTGGTGTTCTTCGCTCTCGCTGGTCTTGAAGGGACGATTATGCGCTTTAGAATCTCCAACATGCTAACCGAGTTCTTCACTGAGAAGCACTTCTACGCTATTATGACTGCGCATCCCTTCGTCGGAATTTATGGCTGGGCATACATGGCTGTGATGGGTGCTTTCTACTTCCTCGTCCCCTACGTGCTGAAGCGCGACATATACAGTAAGAGAGCCGCGTACGCGAGCTTCTGGCTAATGACAATCGGCGTAGCAACTGTCTGGGCTACAACCTTCATAACACACTACGCACCGCTCTACACCCTATACTGGCCGCTCCCAGCCGCTATTGAGCTAGCAGGATGGGAGCCGATTAGCCTAGTAGCATTTGGCCTCGGAGCAGCGCTAATCATCCTCGGAGTCCTAACATTCTTCTTCAACATGTTCGCGACAATCTTCCTACCCGTCAGGCAGCAGGAAGTAGTTGCCAACGGTGGGGAGAACGTTAGGGCTGGAGCCGCGTACGTGGCTAAGGAACTGCTAGTGACAGCGTTTAACCTAGACAAGCTACGGGCAAAGATACGCGGAATACCCAACTACGTGGAGAAGGTCTTCAACTACCCCGTCTTCGTAGTAGCGGTCTTCCGAGGATGTGTAGATACAACGCTTAACGCCCTCGTGATGGGAGGATTCGGAATCCTCATAATAATATTCGGCCTCTCATACCTACTTCCAGGAGCTGGCCTGAGCTTCAACATCATAGACCCCCTAATCTATAAGAACGTCTTCTGGTGGGGGCTTGACCTAATAGCTGATGGTAACGTGCTGATATTCACTGCTGGCACATGGTATCTACTTGTCCCCCTGCTTCTCGGTAGGCCGCTTTATGGCGAGAGTGTCGTGAGAACAGTCATACTAGCAGACCTAGTGGTCTCGCTCTTCGTATGGAACCATCACATGCTCGCTGACACGCCACAGCCGTTGTTCCTCCAGATACAGGGCCAGCTATTCACGTGGGGCGAGCTGCTCACGATGGGGCTTACGATATTCGCTGTTTTGATGACCATCTGGCTAGCCAGGCCTGTGAGGTACTCGGCTCCCCTGAAGTTTGTCCTGGCTTCTATACTTGGCTACGGAATAGGGGGAACGGCTGGGATAATACAGGCCAACTATTCTATGAACCGCTACCTACACAACACGCAGTGGGTTATCGGGATACACGGCCACGTCCAGCTCCTCGTCGGCCTGAGCTTGACTATATTCGCAGCGATATATGCGCTCTTCCCCATGCTCACGGGCAAATCACTCAATGAGAGGCTGGCTGATGTGCATCTAATACTCATGACCGTAGGCGGCCTAGTGATGGGGCTCAGCATGGGCCTAGCTGGCTCCGCTGGAATGCTACGAAGAACACTCTACCCGATGGGGCTTGGCCCATATGAGCCTTACATGACTGTAGCGATAATCGGCGCCCTCCTAATGGCAGCGGGCTTCGCAGTCTTCCTGCTCAACGTAGTCAGGACGATAGGGATAAAGGCGCTGATAGGAATCTTCCTACCCTCAAAGCCCCGTGTTGCCTCCAAAACAGTTTAAACACCCAACATTATTTTTTAATGGTTTGACTAGGCACTTAGGCACACGCGTACTGACAGTCGTCATCAAGAATAGTGATTGTAGCGTAATTAGGCTCCTCCAGCAAAGAGCTATACAAGGAATGATTGAGAGGCTGAAAGTGGGTGAGAACAACTCGGACCACCTGCTAAAGATTGACAAGCCGATAGACGCGCAGGAGCTGGTTAAGGCAGGCGTCAAGCCCATAGTCCTAGACGATAATCACATCTGGATTACATCAAGCAGCTGTACCTCATGCAAAGTGCTCTCCAAGTCCCAGTGCATACCTGACTGGATTGCTTATCTTGATGGTGTTGGTCTCTTGGTTAGAGTTGTGGTCGCTGGCCCCATATCGGGGCGTCAAATTGTTTCAGAGATGCGAGATAGGGGGCTTCGTGTTGAGGTGCTGGAGAATAGGGAGTATGAGGGAGAGGTGAGGCTCACCGACAAGCAGGTAGCTGTTCTAAACACCGCTCTCCAGCTAGGGTTTTTTGACTCGCCGCGTAGAGCAAACCTAAGCCAAATCGCGGCAAGCCTAGGGCTGACCACCTCAACAGTCAATAGACATCTCAGGGCAGCTCTCAGAAAACTAGCCCAACACTACATAAGCTCCAGAAACATAGTCTAAACGCAAATATCCGCCCACTACTCTACCTGGCTACGGGCATGTCAAGCATCTTGGTAGGCTGCTGCGGCTGGGCTGTCCGCGGCGGTAAGGAAGCATACTATAAGCAGTTCAAGACTATTGAGCTTCAGGAGACCTTCTATAAGCTTCCACGCGTAGAGACCGCGCGGAAATGGAGGGAGAAGGCTCCAGACGATTTTGTCTTTAACATGAAGGCCTGGCAAGCCTTGACGCACCCGCCTGCAAGCCCAACATGGAAACGCGCTGGGATAACAGTTCCCAAGAGCAAGCAGCATCTATATGGAAATCTAAAGCCCTCTAAGGAGAATATGGAAGCATGGAGAAAAACCGTTGAGATAGCGCATGCCGTTGGTGCGCATGTTGTGGTGATTCAGACACCAGCGTCTTTCGGCTACTCTGAAGAGAACGCCGAGAACGCTGAACGCTTCTTCGCCAACGCCTCAACCGAGGATTTCATACTAGGATGGGAGCCACGCGGCACATGGCGCGAGAACGGTGAAGAGGTACGCCGCATATGCGAGAGATACAACGTGGTTCATGTCGTTGATATCTTCCGCTGGAAACCCGTTACGCGACATAAAATATTCTACACACGTCTCCACGGCATAGGGAAAGGAGAGGTCAACTACTCATACCGCTACACGCGCGAAGACTTGGAGAAACTACGTGAGTATGTGTTTGAGGAGATGAAACACTCCGCGAAGGGCTTTATACTCTTCAACAACGTGTCCATGGCCATGGATGCTGAGACGTTCAAGAAGATGCTCTAGATTGGAAGTATAACCTTGCCAGAGAATTCTTGAATCCCATCGCGGCGCATCTTCTCAACCGTCTTCTCCATCTCCTCCTTAGAGAGATGCATTGAGATTGCCTTAGCATACCCATCAGAGTCGCATAGGGCTATGATATACTCGTCATCACCCACGGGGAGCACGGCGAAGAGGTCTTCCTCACCAACAGGCTGGAAGCCATCACCCTTCTCCTTAACTATCATAGCCACTAATGCCGATGGGACATAGTTGAGGAGCCTCTGCTGCGCACGCGCAGCTACCTGCTCACCAATCCTAACAGCCATAAAATACTGCATACACTCACCCTCCTCTCCAGGCGGCTAGGATAGGGGCTTATTTGTTAGGTTTTTGAGGCGTATTACGAGTTAAATACCCCAAAAAGGGGCTAAGATGCGCCAGATATGGCTTACAGACCCCTGGAAAAGAAAACCTATTTTACCGCTTTTTAAGCGGGTAATGTGAGCTGAAATGGCGAAAGACTTCGTAATCGTGGAGTCTAGAGTTAGGGAGCTACTCCCAGAGGGTATGCGGCTCAGCTCAGACGCCCTAGAAGGTCTCGACGCCGCCGTCAAGGAGCTGGTCAACAGAGCCGTCAAACGCTGCCAAGCCAACGGCAGGAAGACGATAATCAAGGAGGACTTCTAAGAAGGTCTTGAGGCGTCGGGATTTAAGAGCCTCAACCAAGGGGCAACATCCCCCATATATTTTTCTTAACCAAAACCCAGCAAACCTACCAGACTCAGGAAGCTACGTCATCATAATAGCCCTAGAACAAACAAAAACAATCAAAATAGGCTCGCTGGGAGAGACCAAACTAACACGCGGATACTACGCCTATGTAGGCTCCGCAAAACGCGGCCTAAGAGCACGCATAGCAAGACACCTAAAACACAGAAAGAAAAGAAAACACTGGCACATAGACACCCTAACATCACTCCACTCAACACACATACGCGCAATAGCATGGAACCCAAAACCTGAGAACGAATGCAGAATAGCTACACAACTCATAAAACATACGAAAAACTACATACAAGGCTTCGGCTCAACAGACTGCAACTGCACATCACATCTAGCATACTCAACAAACTACCAGAAACTAATCAATGCGGTAAAAATGGTGGTGAAAAATAGCTAGCGCTCACCGCGGCGGAGAAGATACTCCCTAAGCGCAACAGCATTATTACGCTCCAAATCCCTAGCACCGAACAAAAGAGTAACCACACCCATCCTCCTCTCAAGCTCCAGAATAGCATTAACCAGCTCATCCTTCTCTTCAAGCTCCCTAAAATAACGCTCTTTGAACTCCTCCCACCTACTAGCATCGTGCCCAAACCAGCGCCTAAGCCCATCACTAGGCGCAACCTCACGCATCCACACATCTACCCTAGCCCTACTCCTACCAAGACCACGAGGCCACAACCTATCCACAAGTATCCTACAGCCATCACCACCAGAAGGCTCATCATAAACCCTCTTAACTCTAATCACCACACCAACCAACCCCCAATCCAACTCACACACGTAAATATAACCACGACAACAACAAACCAAAATTTTAACATGCGGCACACAATTAGAAGATTTTTATCCTATTTTGAAACGTCAAGATTAGAGGTATATGCAGAAGGGCATGATAATCACTCTAGGAACTACTCCAGGAGTTGAGCATGCAATAGCATTCTCTATAAAAAATCAGAACCCAGATTACGTCATCTTCATAGTAACTGAAGATAGCATTAAGAAGTTAGAAGATATCAAGAAAGAGCTTAACAAAATGGATGCTAAAATACCTAAACATTGTTACAAAAGGATCTCCAATGAAGATAACGTAGCCGAGGCATATAGATCAGTTAGAGACGCAATAGAGTGGCTAATCAAGAAAGGCTATCATCCTAACAACATAGTCGTAGACTATACTTCGGGAACTAAGCCTATGTCGGCCGGCGCCCTGTTCTCAGCTATAATGGCCCCTTGTGGAAGTCTAGTCTATGTAGCAGGAAGGCGTGACGAGGCTACACGTAGAGTGATTTCTGGCACAGAGAGGGTGATATCCGAGCAGCCCAACAGGCTTCTAGCAGAACGCTACATCTCCGAGGCCATAAGTTTGTTCAATAGCTATCAATTCAAGGCCGCATCACAAATACTGAGAAGCCTCCAGGAACGCATGCATAGCTCCGTTGAGCCTAGGCTAAGTAGCCTAAGCAGGCTATGCGATGCATACAACGAGTGGGATTCCTTCAATCATCAAACAGCTAGAGATACATTTGACAAGATCAGTCGGGAAGACATGGAGAAATGGTCTAACAAGATCTCCGCGAATAAGGGTTGGGTAAATAGAATAGCCAAGGCACTAGCGTCAAACGAGCCTAGACAGAGACTATGCAGAGAGCTTCTAGTAGATCTATGGATGAATGCTAATAGAAGGTTGGAGGAAGGGAGGTTCGTAGATGCATTAGCTAGGCTATACAGGCTTGCAGAACTAGCAGCCCAATATAGGTTAATCCACCAATACGACATAGATACAGGCAACGTAGACATAGGAAAGATACCAACAGACATGCATGAAACTATAAACAGATACAGAGATGAAAAGGAGAGAATACGTATACCATTAAGCGCGGCCTACCAGCTCTTAGCAAGGTTTAATGACCCTATAGCAGAGATATTCCAAGGAGAAGCCGTGAGAGACGCCCTAAATAGAAGGAACGAATCTATAGCAGCCCACGGCCTAAATCCCGTCTCGGCAGAAGATGTAGAAAGGCTAAAAGAAGGAATAAAGGGCATACTAGGGAAGCTTATACACAACCTAGATGAAATGGCACAACAAGCAATCTTCCCCAAACTCTCGCCATAAACACGAAGATAGCGAGACGTTGAGGCCTAAAGCAGCAATACACTAAACACAACTCGCAACACTATGTTATTAGAAAAGACCACTGAAAGGGACTTCGTTTGCTTGGAGCTGGATGCCTTCCCAGAAAATACGTTAATAACCGTAATAAAAGCATGTGAACCTTGATAAATCAACAAAAACCTGAAGAAGAATGAAATTAACGTTATGATACATATCTTCAAGATCAAAACAC
>WAQC01000014.1 GCA_015520425.1 Candidatus Pelearchaeum sp.
ATATCGTCTTTCCGCATCCAGGCTCTCCCGTTACAGCGACTAGAAAGCCTCGCGGTATTCCTCCTTCAAGCATCGCGTCTATCCCAGCGACACCCGTGGAGAGCCGTTCAACCTCGCCAGCCATCCAGCAAGTATAACGTGGGCGCTGATAGTTAAAGAGTTTAAGAAAACACCCTAGCCGCTGCCATGGCTAATACTCCAGAAATATCCAAGACACCATAAACTTGGCCCCACAGTGTCTCCCAAGCTAGGGTGAAGAAAACCGTATATGTTATTCTAATCCAGCGATTATAGCCTAAACATTTAGGCAGAAGCATGCGATATAATGTTAGGCTCCTCCCCCTCAGAAGGATAGCAACATTCCGCTACTATGGTTAATATTATTACTCCACGGCGTAATCAATATGATAATAGACCTCCCGCGCTATCTCCGCGACATCATGTCCTCACCAGTCATATGCGTAGACGAGGACGCGCCAATAAGCTATGCTCTACGCGTCATGAACAAGCATGACATAGGCTCTGTAGTGGTTATGCGCAACGACTCTCCAGTTGGTATCTTGACTGAGCGAGATATATTGAGGGGCCTGGTCTTGTATAGAGATTTGTTTAACATGCCAGTGAAGAAGATGATGTCTAACCCCTTGATAACCTGCGCACCTGATACGCCTATACTGAAAGCATTTACGCTCATGTATGAGAATCGTATTAGGCGTCTTCCAGTTCTTGAGAATGGGAGGCTTGTTGGGATAGTTACTGAGAGGGATGTGATTTACTGGATGCTTAGGATAGTTGGGTATGATGCTCGTAAATCATAGCTAGGGCTTGAAGAGCATCCTCCCCACACTCTCGCGGCGTTTCATCAGCTCATGCGCCTCCTGAGCCTTCTCCAGCGGGAGCACGGTGGCTATAGGTCTTACCAAACCCCGCGCCGTCATCTCCAACGCCTGCTCAACATCTTGTTTGGTGCTGCTTATAGAGCCAGAGACCATATTCTCGCGAAGTATTACAAGACCTAGCGGAATCTCAACAGAGGATGCGCTGACATTACCCACATTAACTATACGGCCACCCCACGCCAAGGCTCTCAACGATACACTAAACGTCGGCTGGCCTACGGATTCCAGAACTAGGTCAATGCCCTCGCCGCCCGTGATGCGCTTAATCTCCTCAAGCGTCTTATCACCGAGAACCAAGACCTCATCAGCCCCAGCTTTTGTTATCTGCTCAACCTTGCCCGGAGAGCTCGTCAGGGCTATTACCCGCGCTCCCAGTGCTTTGGCTATCTGTACAGCGTGTATCCCGACACCCCCACCAGCACCAGTAACCAGCACAGTCTCGTTCTCCGAGAGCCTGGCCACGCGTTGGAAAGCATGGATGAGCATCCCAGTTACGCACGCGGCTATCGCCGCGCCTTCTGGCGGTACCGCTTCTGGGACTTTGACCAGAGAGCCAGCCTTTACGCGGATATACTCTGCGTATGAGCCGTCCATATCCTCGCCGTACCAGAGCCTGTTCCTACAGATGTTCTCCCTGCCTGACCTGCAGTTTCTGCACTGGCCGCAATACGTGTAGGTTAGCGAGACCACGCGCTCGCCTTTGGTGAAGCCCTCCACGCCCTCGCCCAGCTCAGCTATCCTGCCAGCTATCTCATGGCCAAGTATCAGCGGCGGCCTAGCCTTAGGGAAGAACCCCTCCACCGTGAGAATATCCCTGTAACACGCGCCCGTCATCTCAATCCTAACCAAGACCTCGCCAGCCCCAGGCCTGGGGACCTCAGCCTCCCTAACCTCCAGCGGCCTCCCGTACCCAGTCATGAAAACAGCCCGCATCAAGCCACATAAGCCTATGCCTACACAATTTAAACAGTATATTGGGTGAGGTTAAATTAGGAGGGCAATCTTAACACCTAATACTAGTGCGGATGTGAGTAAGAGTATGAAGTTCCTGCTGGCTCATCCTCACTTGGACATGCTGGGCGGCTCGGAGAGAATGACGAGTATCCTAGTGTCGGAGCTGCTGGAGATGGGGCATGAGGTAGGACTGGTAACCGCGTCAATGGAGGAGAGCTGGTTCCCGCGACGTGATGAGATAAGGCTCTACTGGATAGACCGACTCCAGTTCCTTGGGGATGAGCTGGCCGATAGGCTCATATCAGTCTATAAGGCTCTGAAAAAAGCCATAGACGAATTCAAGCCAGACGCGTCGCTGGTCGTGATACAGGAGACAGCATACGCTGCGCTCATGAAAATGACACCACACCCAATAAAGACAGCGGTCTACGTCCACTTCCCATACGACGAGGAAGTTTCAGACATAAACCTCAACGAGTATCTCCAGCGTTATAGGTTCCCCATGCTGGCTGACAATCTGGTTCACTGCGCTGACCTCCTCTTCTGCAACTCCAAGCTGACACAACGCGCCATAAGACAGCACTGGAAGCGTAGCGCTGTTGTTGTATACCCGCCGATAAGCAGGTTCTTCATAGACAACAAGCCTGAGCCTGACGGTGAGCGTGAGAACACAGTAATATACGTGGCGCGTACTGTGCCGCTGAAGCAGCAGAAGGAGCTTATACGGTGGTTTAGGGGCATAAGGAGGAAGATACCCGACGCGCGTCTGGTCTTGGCTGGATATACAGACCCGCGCCACAGCTATTACTTTGATGAGCTACGCGGCGAGCTTGACCAGCCTGACGGTGTTGAGTTCTTGGGAACGGTCTCAGACCAGAAGCTACTGGAGCTCTACCGCACAGCCAAGGTCTATGTCCATCCAAGGGTAGGTGAGCACTTCGGCATGGCGCCGATAGAGGCGATGAGCCAGGGATGCCCCGTGATAGTAAGATACCCCGCAGGCCTCTGCGAGGTCATGCGCCACAAGCAGACAGGATACATAGCGAGGAGTGATGAACAGCTTGTAAAATACATTGAAAAAACCCTAACCCTACCAGAGAAGGAGTGGAGGCGACTAAGTAGAAACTCCGTCAGATTCGCGGCCAGGTTCAGCCCGCGGAGGTTTACCACACAGATAGTAAAAAATCTCAAGAAACTAACCCACTAACACTAACTATCCTTTAGATATATTGATGAAGGAGCAATAGTAGGAAATAGCAATAGTTAAAACCCTCGCTTACCAAGAGTGTTTGTCTAAAAATACACAGCCCAACACCGCTAGCGGGGAGGTTAGGAAATTGATTCCAAATATTGATGAGCTGAATATAGAGAGGTTTAAGGAGACCTTCTATAAGATTCTCAGACTTAAGGAGGAGGCAGGACTCCGCGCGGTATGGGACAACCCCAAAGACCTGCTGGATAGAGCCAAGCTATACGCAACACACTACAAGAACGGCTCACTGGGCTGGGCGTCCAACATATGGAGCCGCTCAGCCGCGAGCACTGTAATAATTGAGGATAACTCACAGCTCTCCAGAGAGCACAAGATACTCATGCTAAGGGTTTTGGAGCACATCCTAGCCCAGGGGCCGCTCATAAAGGTTGACGGCTACCTTGGCAAGCCAGGCGGCCCAGTGCAGATGCATACCCGCGTCTATGTAGACCCCCAGTTTCCAGATATAGCGTATAGGTGGTGGCAGCTTGTCTTCCCAGCTCCTCCCGATGGTGAGCCTGACGTAGAGATAATAGCGATACCCCACTACCTCGGCAATCCAATAATCCCAAACACCAACAGGCTCCTTATGGTCATGCGCTTCCCATTCCATAACTTCACAATCATAACAGCCTCATCATACCAGGGAGAGGTGAAGAAAGCAGCGCTAACCCACTGGATATACCACGTATATAAACGAGGCTACACAGGAGAGCATGCAGCCCTCCGCGAGTTCCGCGTAAAGACCGTTGATAACAAGTGGAAGACTGTCGTCATGGCTATCTGGGGGCTTACGGGCTCTGGAAAATCCACGCATGGTATGTATGTCTGGACTCCCAGCAGCGTGGAGAAGTATGTCCGCGAGTTTGGCATAAATCCGCTGGACTATGTGAGGGAGCAGCGCATAAGGAATGATGATATAATAGCTGTTGGTGAGGAGCGGGTCTACGGCTCTGAGCGCGGCTCGTGGACGAAGACGGAAGACCTCACGCCAGAGCAGGAAGCCATGTGGAACGCAGCGGTAAGCCCACGCGCCCTACACGAAAACACGGAGTTTGACATGAATGGAAACCCAAGCTTCGCGGGAGAGCTCTTCCAATACTTCGGCCTAAAGAACAAAAACGCGCGCTCAGTAATCTACCTAGACGACACAGGATACTTTGACGGCGAGATAGACTCAACAGCACCGCTCAACACTGCCGTCTTCCTAACTCCTGGCTACTTCACCGACTACGCGTGGGTGAAGCTCGCAGACCCAGCGTTCGCTGCGAAGGTCTTGGCTGATGGGAGAACCGTCGGCCACCTAGCGCAGGCGCGCGAGCTCATAGGAAAAGTCCGCTTCGTCCCACGCTACTCTGAATTCACCATGGGCGTCTCGGACACCGCGCACGTGGTAAGGTTCTACGAGCTTCTGAAGAAGAGACATGAGAGAGGAGACCCGATTGATGTCTTCCAGCTAAACACCACTGGCAGGATAGTTGCCAAGTATAGGTGGAGCGAGGTTAAGCTGGGCGATAGGGTGATAATGTCCCCCCAACCCGAGCTGGTTGAGGTGAATGGCTCTCTTAAGGTTGTGGGCGGCACTAGGCCTACGATTGAGGAGACAGAGCTCTTCCTCCTCCAAGCTGCGCGCGGCGCGGTTAAGTGGAAGCCCCACCCAATATGGGGCGAGAAAGTCCTAATCCCAGCAGAAGTCCCAGGGATAAGCCAAGAACGCCTAAAAGAGCTTGAACCAACCACACACCTAACCATGGAAGAATTCAAAGCACTACTAAAATCCCAGGTTGAGCAGAGCAAATACTGGATGGATAAGAGATGCCCAGACATGCCCCGCGAGATATACAGCGTGATGGACTTTGAGTAGAATTACCTACCCCTCCTGACACTGACATAGCACTACCAGAGAACGGCAGCCTAACAATAGCGGTAGAGGGAAAAGGGGGCCTCCGACTAGCTGGAGTAGAATAACGGGCTAGTCAACCATAGATTATTCGTCGTGAAGCTGAAGATAACCGTCCTCGCGGAAGGGAGAGATAATCAACCTAGACTATGGAAAAGGAAGGTTAATTAGCGTGTTTCATGCTGTATTATATGGAGTATGTCGGAGGTATATACGCTTCGTATTCCGGCGGAGCTTAAGAAGAGGATGGCGACGCTGGGCGTGGAGTGGGGGGAGGAGATAAGGGCGTTCATTGAGGCTAGGGTTAGGCAGCTTGAGCTGCTCCGCCTGCTGGAGGAGATGGAAGCCAGGGCTGCGAAGAGGAGGACGCGAATTGACTCCACACAGCTGATAAGGGAGGACAGGGAGCGTTGACAATCGTGTGCGACGCCAGCGTGCTCGTTAAGCTCGTATTACAGGAGAGGGCGTCGGCCGAGGCTAGGGAACTGCTCAAGCAAGCCCTCTTTAGAGGGGAGGAGATATACACCTCAGACATAGCGCTGGCGGAGGCGCTAAACACGCTGTGGAAGCACGCCACGCTCCACCGTGACCTGGGCACCGAGGAGGCGCTGAAAGCAGCCCAAGACCTGCTCGCCACCACCTCCAGGATGCGGCTGGTAGCAACAACCGACATAGCGTTAGACGCCCTCCGAACAGCACTCCAGACAGGGATAACCCTATACGACGCCCTCTACGCAGCCGCGGCAAAGAAGCTCTCAGCCACCCTCATAACAGCAGACGAAAAACTAGCAGAGAAGGCATCAAGACAAATAGGCGTCCTCCTCCTAAAATAAACCAAGAACTCCATCTCGGCAGGACCGTTACTAGCTCTTTGGAAAATCATCTCAGCGAGATCCCGGCCTCTACTTTCAATACAACATAATCCCTATCTAGGAAGAACGTAATGTAATAAAACATTACTTTAAATGCCGACATAAAAGTAGCTACTAATTTCTCAGCGAATTGATGTAAGAACTATGGAATGGCTTAGTGAGTCTTTGACACCGTATAGCCCAACCCATATCGGGTCTACAAAATCCCATGTATCAATTCCCAGTAAGAGTCCTTTATCCGCATCAATATACGCACTAAATTCTATAAAGTATTTTACTACTAGGGTGTCTCCTTGTAGTATTCTACCTATAGGCTCGCTTTCTATTAGAATAACTTTGCTTGCATTGAGGATGTATGCGGGTGTTTCAAATAGTCCTCCGTATGGATATGTGCCCTTGACTACGCCTATCACATCGCCCTTGAATTCTCCAATCTTCCCACCTAGGATGTTGTCTTCCAGCACCCTTATCGGCTTCATGAACGGTGCCAACGCTTCAACGCTCCGCCATATTATGTAGTCCCTTAAGAACGTGATGCGGTTGCCTAGTGTAAGCTCATCCTGTCTGTATAGGTATATCCACCTACCCAAAACCCTACCATCAAGCGTCTTCGCGGTCATATCACGAGTATCAACAAGAAGCTCCACCGCAATACTAACATCACCAACACGCTTCCTCATTCTCTCCTGAAGATAGACATAGGCCGCGTCACGAAAGACAGTACTGTAATTGACACTTATAACATAAGCATCTATACTTTTAACACACCACCTAATTACAGCATCACCATACGATAGTATAGTCCCGTTGGCAAAAATAATCCTAGGGCTCTCTGAACGCTTACTAAATAGGGAAGAAGACCCATTAAAGGAATACTCAAAACAACTGTTACCTGATAACCACACAAAAGACATTCCCACATTAGAGTCTATATCAGATTCGCCAGCCTGCTGTGAATAACTAACTTCTCTTGTTGCTACAAGCCACCCGATAGCGATGAGAGTTAATACAGCTATCATTGTAAGTATTGTTAATGATCTTGTTTTAAGCTCGTACCTCATGGCAGGTCACTACATGAAGAATCATACCCGAATAACCGTGCATGGGCCTCAGCGGTATCCACTAACCAAAGGTCGCTTAGAAGGTCATATAGGTAACCTTGGGCATAAGTGAAGCCAGTAGTAGAGACGTATCTACTCACTATGCCGTCTCCAGCCCAATCTATAAGTGACCCCTGTTCAAAAACTAGCTGAATATTACATATCGTGTCATATGTAAAACGGTACTTTAATGCTATTGTTTCCCCGAAGGAACTGACTGGGTTCTGAGAGTCTCCGCATACCATGCTCTGCTTAGCCATGGAATTCCTGTCATCCTTCAAGAAGGAGACGTAATCTGCCAGCTCATCTATCCCAATATCCTCGCGCGGCTCTAAACCCGTTACCAGCGTCAACCACTCTCAACGCTCCAGGCATCAATATAAGAAATTACCCCCGAAAGACGGAAACACAGCAAGGAAAGCAGCAAAAAACAGCTAACAACAGCATTATTCTTTACCAAAAACCCCATAAATGTTCGCAAATATGCTTTTAAACCACCCTAGCTCTATTGGATGTAGATGAGTAGCCACGCCAGCCGCCCTCCCCTGGTTGATGGATTCGGCAGGGTAGCGCGTAAGCTTAGAATCTCGGTAACAGATAGGTGTAATTTTAGATGTAGCTTCTGCATGCCCCATAACCCTGTTTGGATTCCGCATGATGAGCTTCTAACCTATGAGGAGATAACCCGCATAGTTGGTGTTCTCGCGTCTATGGGTGTTGGTAAGATACGCCTGACTGGGGGAGAGCCGCTGGTGCGTAATGATATAGAGAAGCTCGTAGCCATGATAGCCTCAACGCATGGTGTTGAGAGCCTCTCCATGACGACCAACGGCTTCCTGCTCGCAGAGAAGGCGAGGAGACTTAAGGAGGCTGGGCTACAGAGCGTTACGGTGAGCCTCCACAGCCTAAAGCCAGAGAGATACGATGCTATAGTTGGGCGGAGGGGGGCTTTCGGCCGCGTGGTTGACGGGATAAGGGCTGCGCTCAGCGTTGGTCTGAGGCCAGTCAAGATAAACTGTGTAGTAACACGCGGCTGTAATGATGATGAGATTCTGGACTTCGCCGAGCTTGCCAGGGAGACTGGCACCGTTGTTAGGTTTATTGAGTATATGCCGTTTGATGGCCAGCGTCTCTGGGATACTAGGCGCGTGGTGAGTGGGCGCGAGATAGTTGAGCGGATAAGCTCGGTCTATGGGCTTAAGCCCATGCCACGCGAGGCGGGAAGCACAGCCAAGGTGTATAGGTTCGCAGACGACGCACCAGGCGAGATAAACATCATAACATCAATGACCGAGCCCTTCTGCGGAGACTGTGATAGGATAAGGCTGAAGGCAGATGGTAAGATAGTCCCATGCCTCTTCAGCAACGACGAATATGACATAAAGCAATTGATTAGGAGCGGCGCGTCTGATGAGGAGCTGGAGCTATTCATAAGGCGGGTCTTCTACATGAAGTCCCCTGGCGTGGAGGCGTTGCTGAGCAGTAAGAGGCTGGCCCCGCATATAAGGCCGATGCACACGATAGGAGGGTAGGCGCTCCCCTCTTATCTACCTAGGGCCCACTCCTCGCCCCATTTACGTAGTGCCTGAATCACTGGCTGGAGAGCCTGCCCCTTCTCGGTAAGCCTATACTCCACGCTGAACGGCTGGAGAGCCACGACACGCCGCTCAACAAGCCCATCCTGCTGCAGCTGCTTAAGGGTGCGTGAGAGGGTCTTAGAATTCAGCCCATGAATAGCGCGCAATAGCTCGTTGAAGCCCTTTGGCCCGTCAAGTAGGTAGCGTATGATTATCAGCTTCCACGTGCTCCCTACTATGCGGATAGACTCAACTATGGGGCATACCTCGCCGTCAGCGCGTTTCTGCTCGTCATCTAGGTTGATTAGTGTCATTTAGTTTCCGAGTAATGCTTACGGATATAAATAGTTGAATATGTAAAGCAGGTTACGAGAGGTAAGTAGGTTGAAAGGCGTCAAGAACCTTGACAGCCAGCTCAGAGAAGCTGGAACGTTTGATGAGGTCTTCAAGCTGGTTAAGCGTGTTGTGGAGCGGCGCCTAGGTCTCCACCGCGCTGGGCTAGGGCTAATACTGGCCGACCTCCCGCCACACATAGCGGCATACACGGCGATAGGCTCAAACGCGATAGTCCTCAACAAGCTAATCCTGAACGCGCTCGTAAGCCTAGTGCGCGAGCGGATAGAGCTGAATAGCTACGTCTTCGTAGTCCTCCTCCACGAATACCTACACACCTTCGGCCTAGACGAGCAGCAGACAAGACAGCAGGTCAAGCATCTAGTCCAGCTAGAGCTAGGCGAGGAGCATATAGCATCAAAGATAGCCAGCACATCCCTCTTTGAGCTCTACCCAGAGCTAAAGGCTATACAGCCAATACCAACAGAGCGGGAAGCTATAATAGTAAAGGACTTTGATAGCGATAGCGTATCCTACATAAAGTAGCCAGTATAAGCAAACTGCCTACATTCCAACAATTCTTCATTGAGGAAGGTCAAAGTCTCAGGCATATCAGAGAGTAGCCATGCGGTTGCTCCTCAATATAGCAGAATCACCACCTCGTTAAGGAAGGCACCTACTCTTTCATGCAGTTGTCGTATAGCTTCTAATCAACAAGGTTTGAGAGTACTCTAGCCTTAAGGATATTTAACCGAAGAACGGCCCGCTGTTGTCATCATGCGTATGCCCGCCTATGACGGAGAAAGCCTAAAGGCGTCTGGTGTACTGTTTCCTCTTTAGAGGTATGGAAGGGTTGGCGGAGGAAGAGCGTGAGTTCAGGATTACAGTTAGATTTCCCAGGCAGGACTATCTTTTCTTGGAGCGTTTAGTTGAGGAGGGCGAGTATACCAACATAGCCGACGCGGTAAGAGATGCTGTGAAGAGGATGCGCATAGACTGGGAGACGAGGCATGGCAACTATTCGGGCTGGAGGGAGAAGGCCCTCCTCGCCTACAAGGAGGATATAGAGAAGATTGGCATTGGCGACTGGATGGCGGCTCATACAAGCTTCATGCTCCCCCTCCACAAATACACGGGAGAGATAATCCTGCATGAAGACTCCATCTTCTTCCGCGGCGAGGATAAGGATACAAAAGAAAAACATGTACTCGCATTTCCCTTGGAAAGCATAAAGGAAGTACATTATGGGTTTGATGATACGTATAGGAGGCATGACGACCGCGGCCTCGGCCTGTTCAGCAAGCCCCTGAGAATAACCTTCAGGGAAGGTATGTCGGAGAAAACAATCTATCTATGGATAGGGTTCAGCAGGGTGGCGCGGACCAGCAGCAACCGTAGGTGGTATGAATACCTGATAAGCAGGAGGTAGCCTTGATGGGCCAGATTTTCTACGTGGCCCCAAGTATCGGCTTTGTCGCGCTCTTCGGAGGGCTGGCTCTCGTATTAGCCTCCTTGGGATTGCTCTTGGTCATGTGGGGCTGGAGAACCAAGAGACTAAGATACACAATAATAGCATCCGCAATATTCTTCATAATATCATCGGTTCTCGGATTCGTTGTAGCCTCCTCCTACATGGTGAGAATTTCAATAGAAGAAGACTACATAACGATAGAAGCACCGCCAGCATTCATAAGCACTAGTATAGCTTGGGACGAGATAGAGAAGACCTACATAATTGACTGGAAAGTAGAGAATGACTACCAGCCAGTAATGAGAGAGCTGGGCATAGAGTTCCTTGACTACAGGGTAGGCCGCTTCACCCTCTCTAACGGCGTGTCAGCCATAATACTGGCGACAGACAGCAGGAACCTAGTAATCCAAACTAGGGACGGAAGGCTATTCATGATAAGCCTAGAAGAATTTGACGAGCTCGCGGCCAGCTTCCGCGGGAAGTTCATCACCAGCCAGAAGGAGGCATAAACGAGATGTATATGAGTAGGACTAATCTAAGACCGATAGCCATCTTTATTTCCACAGCCTTCATAGGGGCATTCCTCCTAGACATTGGAGCGGCGCAGCTAACCTCCCCATCCATGCTCACACAAGGATACTTCCTTCCTCTAGTCTTGTTTGCGTGGGGCGTTGCCAGGATGTATGTTGTTGCCCTGGCCACCCTGCTTGCGGTTAGGTCTCATGGCGCCCCTATCTTCTCAACGATAAGAAACTATCTAAAAATATCAGGCCGCTCCATGCTATTCTTCCTAGCTGCACCCCTACTCGTATACATGACAATTGGAATCTACATACTCCTCCTAATGCTGATGCAAGCCTTGGATATTTCAGCGTTGTTGGAGTTGTTTAACATTCCAGCGTTATCCATAGAGCCTACAACATTACTAATTGTATCACTTGCGGCGGCGTATTTGGCGGGAATATCCGTTAATTCCATCGCGGCCTTTGGAGAGGAGATAGGGTGGCGTGGATACCTACTAGACGTGTTGGGCCAGTCTGTAGGTTTCTGGAGAGCTACTCTACTAATAGGCGTTGTCTGGGGTTTATGGCATGCGTCGGCAATACTCCTACTCGGCTACAACAATCCATGCAAATGTATTGAAGGTGTAGCCGCATTCACGCTCTTCACAGCGGCGCTTGGGATACCTCACGCAGTGCTAACACGGCATGTAGGAACAATAATGCCAGCAATATCCCTGCATGGAACGTTAAATGCGGTCTGGAACACAACTGTAATAATTACGAAATTACCAGTTGAGCTGGGTGCTAGTGGAGTTTTGGGAGCAGCGGCATGGGCATTAACATCATCGGCGATTGTGATGTTTTTACACCTTGAGAGAAAACAGAGACATGATAGAGCTAACTACTATAGATAATTAATTCCTCCCCGTGCTTACTCTCTATCCTACGGCCTCTCCGAACCTAGGCCATAGCTTTACACAGGGCTGACAGGCGCGTGATTCAGAGACCGCCATACGCGGGGGTTTGTCTGAGGCCGTCTCAAGAAGAGGTTATACCTGTCGTGTATTGGAGGGTGGCTGTGGGGGTATCTTAGCGCCCGCAGGCACGGCGAGATGGTGATAGCTCGCTACTCCATCCAGCAAGACACTACAGAAGGAATATATACTGGTGTTCTGGGTGCGGCGAAGGCCGACCCCACATGGACACACACGCACACAACGGGGAACCAAAAAGAAAAACCAAGCAAAGCACTATAAATAAAGTTAAGGCTGAGAGCCCTATTCCAGTCTTTACGGCCCTCATTACCTAGACATTCCTTTATATTCCAGTCATACGTAGCGAATCTAGGATTTCTCTAGCATGGCTAAAGGGTGTCGTAGGCATGGACATAAGGCAGGAGCTGGCGGTCATTAACAGGACAGGCAAGTACGTTGTGGGCTTTAGGCAGAGTAAGATAGCTGCGCTCAACAAGCGCGCACGGCTGCTGATACTCGCGCGCAACTGCCCAGAGACTATTAAGGTGGAGGCCGAGATGGTCTCCAACGTATCTGGCGTCCCCCTTCTCAAGACCGAGCTTTCAGCAGAGGACTTGGGGCTGGCGCTGAGAAAGCCCTTCAGCACCGCCTGCATCGCGGTACTAGACCCAGGCAGCTCCAGCATAATGGAGGCCGTCGGTGAGTCTGAGGTTGAGTGAGGGCATAAAGCTCACAGAACGCGAGATGCGCTATATCCAGCTCTTTGAGGCAGCTACAGGTGCCTCTGTTATTGACTGCGTGGAGGATGGAGACCTGCTGGTCTTCTTGGTGAGGCAGGGGGATATAGGGAAGGCTCTGGCCAAAAAGGGGCAGCGCGTAAAGGAGATAGCCCGCCTCCTCAAGAAGCGCATCAAGGTCATAGAGTTCGCCAACGACCCGACGAGCTTCGTCAAGAACGCGCTACACCCAGCGGAGGTAATAGAGCCCGTGAGGCTGACCGAGAGAGCAGACGGAAGAAAGATAATAGTCGTAAACGTGAACCCGCGCGACAAGGGGATAGCGATAGGAAAAGACGGCAGGACAATAGACCTGGCCAGATACCTAGCCAAACGACACTTTGACATAGACCACATAATAGTCCAGTGAGAGACTGGCGGGGAGCGCGCTCTAAAGAATGTCTTTATAAATGTTGCCACCATGTTTGAGAGGAGTAGCTAGGCCTTGGGCTTTGAGCGTGTTAAGGTTATTATGGCGCTATTCCACCCTGAGGATGCTAGAGGAGAATCATGGTGGACTTCAAGCTCTTCGGCAAGTGGAGTGTTGAGGACATAGAGGTGCGCGATGAGGGGCTTAAGCGCTACATCAGCCTAAAGCCCATGCTCATACCCCACTCCGGGGGCAGACACGAGCACCGCAGGTTCGGGAAGTCAGAGGTAAACATAGTTGAGCGGCTCGCGAACATGTTTATGCGGCCAGGCAAGAACGGTGGGAAGAAGACTAAGGCTCTCAAGATAGTCAAGAACGCTCTTGAGATAGTCCATCTAAGGACTGGCAGGAACCCTGTTGAGGTTCTAGTTAGGGCTATTGAGAACGCAGCACCACGCGAGGATGTTACACGCCTAAGCTATGGTGGGATAGTGTATTTCAAGGCCGTTGACATAAGCCCGCAACGTAGGGTTGATTTGGCGCTGCGCTACATAGCGCAGTCAGCCAGGGAGGCCTCGTTCAGAAATAGGAAGACTGTGGATGAATGTCTCGCTGACGAGATAGTTCTAGCTGCCGAGAACGATGCAAAGAGCTTCGCTGTTAGGAAGAAGATGGAGCAGGAGCGTGTAGCTCTGGCTAGTAGGTAAGCTTGATAAGATAAATAATATTTTATTGGAGGCTCTATACGGCCTCCTCAACATCTTCCTGGCATGTAGCAGCTACCTTATCGTCGTTTATGCGTTTCACGTTCTCCAGCAGGCTGAGCTCCAGCCCCAGCTCCCGCGCAAACGATAGAAGCGCGTCCAAATCCTTTGGTAGGCACTCATCCGTAAAACCGCCCTTGAGAAAGTCCTCCAGATACCAGTGGTGCGTCGGATACCTGTCGCTCAGCGCCAGCTTCACTATGTCGTATGGACTTACCCCCAAGACCTCGCAGAGCTTGGCAACCTCGTTGAAGAAGGAAATCTTACAACTCAACAGGCAGTTGGAAACATACTTCGCTAGGCAGGCCGTGTTCGGCGTGGTTTCAAATATCTCAAAGTTGGCGAAGCTCCTCCCCTTGAAATCCTCATAGAAGCGGCGAAGAGTTGATGCTGCTTCTGGGTCATATCCTGAGACGACGAAGAAGGGGAGCCTGAAAAAGTCTATGAAAGCTATCTTACCGCGCACGAATTCGGGGCTTATGCATATTCCAAGCTTGTTGCTCACTTCCCAGTAGTGGTTTCTTCTGAGTATTTCATCAACGACGCCTGGGAGGACTGTGCTCTTGACGACTGTTACGTGGTAGTGTTCCGTCGGGTTTCGGCGGAAGACTTCTATCATGCTTCCCAGCGCTTCCTCTACGTGGCGTTGGTCAAACCTTCCCCCGTTTGTCGGTGTGGGTACGCAGATGAATGAGATGTCTGTCCTTGCCACGAGCTCGTCTAGGCTCCGCGCAACGTTGAAGCCGTTGTTCTGAAGCTTGTTGCTCACTTCCTCGTTGACGTCGTAGAACGTTACGTCGTAGCCTACTGTGTGGAAAGTCCTCCCAAGCTCTCTGCCGATTGTTCCAGCACCTATGACTCCTACTCTCCAGACCATTACCGCCTATGCGAGAATAGCCACGCTATAACCTAATCCCTGGCCTGGATGGGTGGGGTTGCTGGGTATGGTTTTTCTAAAAAGTGGAATGGATTTTTAGCTTCTCTGAGCCTCTAGGAGGGCTTTTAGCTTGGGTGGCGTGAGGGGGCTCTCCAGAGGGACCACCCTCCCGTCAAACGCGTCTTGGATGGCTGACGCCACCACAGCTGCGACGGGTATCACACCCGCCTCACCAACTCCTTTAGCGCCCAACGGGTTGAGCGGAGACCGCGTCTCAAGGTGATGAACCTCAACCTCAAGCGGCATCTCCATACTACTCGGTATCAAGTAGTCCATGAACGTCGTAGCTAGGGGCTGGCCATTCTCGTCGTGCAGTATCTCCTCGTAGAGCGCTGAGCCTATGCCGTTGGAGAGGCCGCCGACTATCTGGCCCTCAACTATCATCGGGTTAATAACAGTCCCGCAGTCGTGTACGATTACGTAGCGGAGTATCCTAATCTCGCCCGTCTCGGGGTCTATCTCCACCTCTGCTCCGTGGGCGCCGCTGCTGAAGACGGATTGTCGTGGGCTGAAGAATTTTGTAGCCTCAAGGCCAGGCTCGCGCTCTATCAAGCCGCGTATTGGGTGCGCTAGCACCGCGAGCTCGCCCAGCGTTATGGCTCTCTCTGGCGCACCGCGTACGAAGACCTTCCCATCGGCGAATTCCAAGTCTGCTGGGTTTGCCTCCAGCTTCTTCGCCGCTAGCTCTGCTGCCTTGTTCCTAACTTCCTGCGCAGCAAGGTAGACGGCGCTCCCCGCTATCGTGGCAGCCCTGCTGGCGAAGGTTCCTATGCCCCACGACATCTGTGCCGTGTCGCCTGTTACTACATCCACATCCTCAACGGCAACGCCTAGAACCTCTGCGGCGACCTGTGCGAGGGTTGTGAAGTGCCCCTGGCCCTGCGTCCCGACGCCAGTAGCTATGCTCACCCTTCCCGACGGCTCTACGCGGACGCGCGCCATCTCGTAAGGGCCTACGCCAGCCCCCTCAACGTAGAGGGCGAAGCCGAGGCCGACGTAGCGGCCCTCTTCGCGATACCTGCGCTTCCGCTCAGGCCAGCTAGCGTAGTCAAGGGCTTCAAGCAGCTTCTCAAGCATCATGGGGTAGTTGCCGCTGTCGTACTTCACGGGCCCGCCGTCTTGGTAGATTATCCCAGTGTCGTATGGGAATTCCTCTGGCTGTATGAGGTTCCTCCGCCTAATCTCGTCGCGCGGTATTCCGAGCTTGGCCGCTGCTATGTCCATGACTCTCTCCATGACGTATACCGCTGCTGGCCTGCCAGCGCCCCTGACTGGGCTTACAACTGTTTTGTTCGTATAGACTGCTGTGAAATCCACGTGGAATGAGCCTATCTTATAGGGGCCTGGCATCGTGCCTGTCGTGATTATCGGGACCATTATCCCGTATGGGGTGTATGCTCCCATATCCACGAGGAATCTATCCCTGATTCCCAGCAGTTTTCCATCGCTGCTGAACGCTGCCTCTACGTAGTGTATCTGTATTCTCTGCTGGTTGGCCGCTATGGAGTATTCGCGCCTGTCTTCAATCCACTTTACTGGCCTGCCCAGCTTGAGCGCCGCGTATGTTACTAGCACCTCCTCTGGGTAGAAGAGCATTATCTTTGGGCCGAAGCCCCCGCCCACGTCTGGGGCTATTACGCGTATCTTGTTCTCTGGCAGGCCGAAGATTTTTGCCAGGCCGTTTCTTATTGGTATTGGTGCTTGCGTGGAGTCCCATATCGTTAGGTAGCCCAGCCTCTCGTCGTAGCTCGCTACTACGCCGCGTGTTTCTATTGGCTGGCCAGCTCCTCGGTTGAATACTATCCTCTCCTTAACTACTAGGTCTGCTGTGCCGAATGCTTGGTTAATGTCTCCCACGCTTATCGTGTGTTGGGCTACTATGTTCCTTGGTACGTCGTCATGGACTAGTGGGGCGTCTGGCTCTATTGCCTTCTCCACATCAACCACTGGTGGTAGCGGCTCGTATTCTACTTCTATGAGCTCCAGCGCGTCGCGTGCTGTGTATCTATCCTCAGCTACGACGAACGCGACTGGCTCGCCCACGTACCTAACCTTTCCAGGAGCTAGTGTGTAGTGTGTTTTTTGGTGTGGTATTGGGTATTGGGGTAGTGGTGAGACGGATTGGGGTAGTGGGCCGTTTATGTTCCCCAGGTCTTCCGCGGTATATACCGCCCTAACACCCCTGAGGCTTAGGGCTTGTGATTTGTCTATTGAGCGTATAAGCGCGTGTGCGAATGTGCTTCTGAGGACAGCGCCGTAAAGCATGTTGGGGAGCTTGACATCATCAACATACAGCCCCCTGCCAGTTATGAGGCGAAAATCCTCAACACGCTTGATGGACGCACCTATTAATTTCATGGAGGAAAATGTAATATGGCCAGACTATATTTATAGATAAACTCTAGAGAGCGATGAATGGGGAGAGAGTACTGCTATGTTTGGGGTTGGGAGATTTATGCGCGGTATGGATTTTCTAGAAAATCCCCACCCATCATTATAACTACAGCGTCCCCTCATGTTGGTAGAAAGAGTCTTGATGGGGAGCTCACACACCACAAACCCCAACGCCCCCTCTCTCTGGGATCAGTTTAGCCATTTCAGCTAACGCTGCTCTTTAAGACAGTCAGAAAACTAGCTCACAATTCCCGTTTTGGGATCAGTTAGCGATAATAACGCGCGTTGCTACTATTGCTTTAGACTCTCAATTTCCTTTTTGGGATCAGACCGTCGTAAGG
>WAQC01000015.1 GCA_015520425.1 Candidatus Pelearchaeum sp.
AGCAAGGGATTACACCCAAACCCAACAGCAACACTTGAAGCGTCGCACCAAGACCTGCTGGCTATGATGAAAGGAGAGCTGGATCCTGTTAAGGCTTTCTTCTCAGGAAGGCTTAAGATAAAGGGTGATGTCTTCGCCACACAGGAGCTAAACTCCATACTTCAGACGGTCCAGAAGAAATAACTAAGCAAGAGGCTTCATATATTCTTGAGATAACGGCCCAGCTCTTCTACCGTGTTTATCCCTAAGCGTCTTGCTGCTGAGAGTCTGCGGTAGTAGAAGAGGTCTACGTTTATTCCCTGGCTCGTTAGCTCCCTTACTACGCGTTTAGTCATTCTCTCGCCTTCGCTGTCAAAGTCCAGTAGCAGTATTACTCGTTTGTTGATGTGCTGTGTGAAGATTGTTTTCCTGAGCTCGCGGAGGAGTATTACCTTCCCCGATACGCCCAACATGCTTAGGGCATGTCTATCCCGCTCTCCCTCCACGAGAATAACCGCCCCTTCATCCACATCCATTCTAAGCTTCTCCACTAGACTAATCAACTCCTCTACTTTCTCATACCTTCCCATATACCCAATAAACAGAAAACCAGCCCCATATTTTAGCGGTTCAATCACCATATTGAAGTAATAGAACATCCCCCTATTCTTTTGAAAAATGTCAGAAACTGATTAGAACTATACTAGAATCTGGGTTTGAATTTTCATTTTGCGTGGGGGAGGTGGCTGAAAGTACGGCTTCGGTATGGTTTTTAGAGGTACGGTAGTATTACCAAGCCTTATCCATAAGCGCGTGAGCAGCGCAGCCTCAAGATAGGAGGTGAGGATGAAAGGATGAAGGTTGTAACAGTTCACCTGCCAGAACCGTACCTTGAGGCTATAGACGAGCTGGTTAGGCGGCGTCTTTATCCGAACCGAGCCGAGGCAATAAGGATGGCCGTAAGAGACTTCATACGCGAGGAGGTTCAGGTGAGTGAGTGAGCCATACTACCCTGAACCTGAGTTGGAGGAAGTAAGGATAAGACTGGTCGGCGTAGGCGGAGCTGGCTGCAACACGATAAACCGCCTAGTAACCAACGGCCTCCGAGATGTCTTCACAGTCGCCGTTAACACCGACCTACAGCATCTTGACCTAACGCGCGCTGACAAGAAAATCCTGCTGGGCAAGACTGTAACACGGCTGCGCGGCTCAGGCAGCGACCCCATGAAGGGCAGGATGGCTGCCGAGGAAGCTATTGAAGACATAAGGAAGGTTGTGCAGGATGCGGATATAGTCTTCATAGCAGCTGGCCTAGGTGGAGGAACTGGGACAGGCGCTGCGCCTATAATAGCTTCTGTGGCGCGTGAAGAGGGAGCCACCGTAGTGGGCGTTGTGACGCTGCCGTTTAAGTTTGAGGGTATAGTGAGGAAGCGCATAGCGCTTGGAGGGCTTGAGGAGCTTAAGAAAGAATGCAACACCGTCGTAGTAGTGGATAACAACAAGCTACTAGAACTATATCCACAGCATGGGCTTAAGACGGCATTCAGCCTGGCTGACGAGGTTATAAGCAACATGATTCAGAGCATAACGGAGTCAATATCAAGGCCAGGTCTCATAAACATAGACTATGCTGACTTTAAGACAATTGTATCGCGCGGCAAGTTGGCGTCGCTGGGTATAGGTAGGTCTTCATCACCCAACAGGGCTGAGGAAGCAACGTTCAACGCTCTTCAATCACCGTTATTGGACGCCTCTTATGAAGGCCTGTCTGGAGCCATAGTGCATGTTACAGGCGGCGAGGATATGCAGCTCGCTGAGGCTGCGCGGCCTGCTGAGATAGTCTCCGAGCTGATGGGTGAGGAGGGCTTGGTAATCTGGGGAGCGCGTATAGACAACTTCTACTCATCAACGGTTCAGGTATCGCTGATACTCACAGGGCTTTCCAGCACGCCCCAGCTAGTTGAGATTAACGAGATGGCAAACGAGGCTTCTGCAAACCCCAAGAGCGGCAACGGCCATCAGGAAGAGCTAAACCACCTACTGGAGGAGCTGGGAATAAAGACGGTGTATCCCAACACCTCTTAACAACCCGCATCATTATTTTCTTCTCTTTTTATGAGCATAGCTTATCTATAAGCGGCCATTACGATAATCGGTCTGGTAGAACATGAGGCGTAGGCCTAGCCTTCTGCAGATAATCTACTCTAGAAGGACTATTAGGCGTTTTAGCAAGAGTAAGCCTCTTTCTGAAGATATTGTTAGGATGCTGGTTGAGGCTGGTCAGAGGGCTCCATGCTACTATCAGGCGTATTCTATTGTATGGGTTAGGGATGAGGAGAGGATTAAGAGCTTAGCTGAGATGTGCGATAGCGAGACTACACGCTCCATGATACTCAACGCCTCCGCAGTACTGCTCATTTGTGTGGATTTCTACCGACTTAGAGCGCTCTTAAACTCCCTCGGCCACCACCACATACTAAGCGAGGACAAGTTCCCCGTAGAGGCTTTCTATGGCGTATTTTAGACTGGGCTTATGGTTGAGAATATCTGCATAGCGGCTGAGGTTCTCGGACTTGGCTCTGCTCTGCTGGATTGTGCTCTCTTTGAGTGTGAGAGGATGGCGCTCCTCTTCCAGCTTCCTCATGGTGTTATACCTGCTGCCATACTTTGCGTGGGTGAGAAGGGTGAAAACCCGCCTCCGCGTCCGCGCTGGCCGCTGGAGCACGTGCTCCATATAGATTCGTATAAGCCTGTACAGGCTGAAGATATAGAGAACTACCTTGACTTATCAGAGAGAACTCTCGCCTCCGAGGGGTATCTGAGAAAATACGCAGAATGGAATGGTAGCTATACTGAATATTTGATGGAACGAACATTATTGACGAAGGAGATTAAGAAAACCTACGACGTAATCGCCTCGTTCCTGAAGCGCAACGGCCTCAAGCTCTGAAAAGTTATAATTGTGGAATTATATCAACGACGCGACGCACATGCAACTGGAAGAGCAGGTTAACGCGCTATTAGCAAGTTATAGCAAGTTAATTGATAATGCCATAGGGAAGATAGTGCCGCAAGAGTTTGATATGCGCTCACTATTATCATACTTGGGAGAGCCCAAATACGAGTATGAGCTGATAGCGGTTAATGAGGGAATAACAAAGCCGTTCTGGGACCTTATAACGCGGGGAGGTAAGCGCTGGAGGCCAGCTTTGATGCTGCTCACCTATCAAGCCCTAGGCGGTAAGTTGGAGGAAGTGATTGAATACGCGGCTATACCTGAGATAATCCACAACGCCACGCTGATAGTTGATGACGTTGAGGATAACAGCCAGATGCGCCGTAATAAGCCGTGCATACACAAGATATACGGAGTTGATATAGCGATAAACGCTGGGAACACGCTCTATTACCTGCCAATATTACATATACTAAAGAATGTGGAGGAGGGGAAGAGGTGTAGGATACTTCAGGCTTATGTGCGTCAGATGACGTATCTAAGCATAGGCCAGGCTATGGATATAGCGTGGCACCGTGGGCTGGTGGGGGAGATAAGCGAGAACCAGTATCTACAGATGTGCGCCTTCAAGACGGGCTCGGTCTCCAAGTTCGCTGTAGAGCTTGCATGTATATTCGCTGACGCCGACGCCAAGACCACGGCAGCTCTATCCGACTTCGGCGAGACCGTCGGGGTGGCTTTCCAGATACAGGACGACCTCCTCAACCTCATCGGGGAAGAGGCCAAGTATGGGAAAGAGGTTGGTGGAGATATAACCGAAGGAAAACGAACATTGATGGTTGTATATGCTCTTAGAAACCTACCCGCAGATGAGCGGGAGAGGCTTAAGCAGATACTGGATAAGCATACGACGGATAAGCGGGAGATTGAGGAGGCCATATCGCTAATCAAGAAGTCTGGGGCTATAGAATATGCGCAGAAGGTTGCGCGGAGGTTGATGCTTGAATCGTGGTCTAGGGCTGATGAGGTTCTCCCACCTTCCGATGCGAAGAACAACCTAAGGCTCCTGGCGGAGTACTTGATTGAGCGTAGTAGGTGAAGTAAAGATGGGTGTAGTTGCGTTAAGCTTTGACTGCTATGGGACGTTAATAGACTGGGAAAAAGGTATGCATGATGCCTTCCAGCGAGTTATATCGCGGCACAGCTTATCGGTGGATGTTGAGCAGATGGTTAGGCGATATATTGAGATAGAGCTTGAAGTTGAGGGGGAGACGTATAGAAAGTATAAAGATGTTCTAAGAATATCTACGCGTAAATTGCTTGAAGAAATGGGTGTAGAGCCCTCAATTGATGAGGAGAATGTGCTTGTTGAGACTCTTCCTAGATGGCCGCCGTTTCCTGAAACTAGAGAGACGCTCAGAAGGCTTCAGGAGAAGGGGCTGAAGCTCATAATCCTCTCAAACGTGGATGACGACCTAATCAAAGGCTCCGTAGAGCTCATAGGCGTGGAGTTTGACGATATAATAACTGCTGAGCAAACACGCTCCTATAAGCCCGCGCATGGACACTGGATTAGGATGCTGGAGGCCCATAAGCTGGAGAAGGAACAGGTAATCCATGTGGGGGCAAGCTACGTGCATGACATAGTGCCAGCCAGCAATCTTGGTTTTAAGACAGTCTGGATAAACCGTAAAAACGAAACACCTAAGGTCAGGCCTGTGCATAGCTATGAGTTCCCAGATTTAAGCCCCCTGCCCACGCTCTTTTAACGCCTTTATACCCCCGATAACGCGTATGAGGCCTGATGAGTCAGAATGGCTCAATAAAGCTGGATGTAGTGGATATAAGGCCTCCAGAAGGCTGTAATGTGGTTCTCGGAATATCCCACTTCATAAAAACCGTGGAAGACATCTACGAGGCGATAGTGAATACCGTCCCTGGGGCTAAGTTTGGGATTGCCTTCGCGGAGGCAAGCGGCCCTTGCTTGGTGCGCCATGAAGGGACAGACGAGGAGCTTAGGAAGCTCGCTGCGGAGACCATGCTACGCCTAGCTTGTGGGCATACGTTTCTGATAATAATGCGCGGGATGTATCCGATTAACATTATGAGCAGGCTGAAGAGCGTGCCTGAGGTTTGCACAATACTAGCTGCGACTGCTAATCCCCTCCAGGTGATTGTGGCCGAGACCGAGCAGGGGCGTGGTGTGATAGGGGTTGTGGATGGCTACAAGTCTAAGGGGATAGAAGACGAGCAGCATATAAGGGAGAGGAGGGAGTTCCTGAGAAAGATCGGCTACAAGTTCTAGGAAGGCTCTTCAGCGGATTATTATCAGCACGGGTATTTTTCTTCACAGCGCATCAACGCGCTCAGCAATACCCGCTCACATCACCGACTAGCATGCATCTATGAATCTATTAAGGCTTTACGCTCTTCTTGACCTGGCTCCGCTCAACCATTACGCTATGTCCCCTGTCGCAGAACAGGATAACGCCCTGCGGAAGCTCCTTCATCATAACGCTCTCCTTCTCCACACGGCAGATGGGGCATGTGAAGCGCATAGTCAAGACGACGCCATATGCGTATTTAAGTGATAATGGGCAACGCACATAACCTTATACTTCCTAGCTGGGGGTAGGTATGAGCAGGGTTAAGGTTGGCGATTTGGCTCCAGACTTCACCCTACCCTCGCATGATGGTGGAGTAGTTAGGCTAAGCAACCTGCGAGGACATTATATCGTTCTTTTCTTCTATCCTAAAGACGGCTCCCCTGGATGTACGCGGGAGAACTGCCTAGTGAGAGATAGGTTGGACGAGTTTAAGGAGCTTGGCGCTGTGGTTATCGGGATAAGTAAAGACAGCACCGATAGACATAGGCGTTTCGCAGAGAAGTATAAGCTAGCTCACCTACTCCTAAGCGATGAGGATGGCGCGGTTTCACGCCAATACGGAGCTCTGGGCTTCCTAGGATTATTTACGAAAAGAATAACCTTCGTAATAGATAAAGACGGCGTAATAAGATACATCCATCAATCCATTAACCCAGCCTCCCATGTGGAGGCGGCTCTAAAAGCATTAAGACAAATAACGTCTAAAGCTTATTAATAGTAAGCGTCAAACTTATTACAGAGACTTAACGCCTTTAGTAAATGGGTGCGCCAACAAGAGATGCCCGATAAACAGGATGTCAAGCTCGCTAAAATCGTACTAGATATTTTGAAACCCCACACACCCCCGCTGGTAGATTTCGCCAAAGAAATAGCAAACGTTGACGGCCTCCTCCGCGTTGATGCAACAATTGTTGAAGTAGATACCGAGACTGAATCGGTCAAACTGACAGTAGAGGGAAATGACATAAACCTAGAGAAGCTGTTGGAGACTATAAAGAGAATGGGTGCAGCCATACATAGTATTGACCAGGTAGTGGCGGAGAGGCCTTTAAGACATAGATGACATGACACGGCTGGTGAGCGTATGATTGTTAAGGCTCATTAAAGCTCTCCTAGTACGTATTTCGCGCTTCCTAAAATACTCAGGTAAGGATATAGTTGCGCGTCGTTATTTCGTCTTAAGCGTTTTTGATGGAACTCTAGCTGCTTTCGGGATAGTTGTTGGGGCTAACTTTGTGAGGGGCACAAGCCCAGCAACAATAGTGGCCGCTGGGATAGGGGCTGCTGTGGCCATGCTCATCTCAGGGGTTACGGGAACTTTCATGACCGAGACCGCTGAGAGTAAGAAGAGGTTGAAGGAGATTGAGGAAGCTATGTTGGCTGACATGGATGAGAGCATAGTTGCCGAGGCTGGAAGCTATGGCGCGATGATAGCGGCGCTCATTAATGGCCTAGCCTCATTCACAGCAGCCACAACCGTGCTCCTACCCTACATAATATCGCTATTCTACCCAGAGATAGCGGGAATAGCCCTCTACGCTGCCTTCGCAATAGCCCTAGCCATGCTATTCACCCTAGGAACCATACTAGCCAAAGTATCGCGCCAAAACATACTCGCTATGAGTATAAAGATGCTTTTGGTAGGTCTCCTCGCCATAACACTGATACTATTACTACAGTTTTTCACTGGTTAGCCCGTAAGGAATTTTAGAAGCTCACGCGGCTGGAATACTCCTTTCTCCGTTATTATGGCGCTGACCAGCTCTGGCGGCGTTATGTCAAAAGCAGGGTTTAACGCGCGGGCACCGCGCGGAGTTATCCTCGTACGACCAACATAATGAACCTCATCCTCAGAGCGATGCTCAATAACGACCTCATCAACCCGTTTTCTTAGGTCAACCGTTGATATGGGGGCAGCGACGTAGAAGGGAATTTTAAAGTAGTTCGCATTAACAGCAAGGCTTAATGTTCCTATTTTATTGATTACATGGCCCGTCTGCGCCAATATGCGGTCAGCTCCTACTATCACCTTATCCACCTTGCCCTGCGACATTAGGAACCCAGCCATGTTGTCTGTTATGACTGTTGTGGGTATCCCGTCGCGCATTAGCTCAAAGACCGTGAGGCGCGCTCCCTGGAGGCGCGGCCTAGTCTCGCTAGCGTAAACCTCTATCCTCTTCCCCTGCTCAACCGCAGCCCTTATGACACCCAGAGCTGTCCCATAGCCTACTGTGGCGAGTGCCCCCGCACTCTGCTGACCCAGCGGAGACGGCTTGGGTCATTTGCAGAGCGTGAGCACCCTATCGCCGTCCTCTAGTAGCTCGGCGCCAAACCTGCCTATCGCCCTATTCGTCTCCACATCCTCGTCAGCCATCCTCAGAGCCTCTGAGAGAACAGCTTGGCGTACATCATCAACGTCTCCATCAACCCTACGCGCCTTGTCCATCACCCGCTCAATAGCCCAGAATAGGTTAACGGCGGTCGGCCTTGTTGAGCCTAGATATTTGGCAGCCTCCTCAAGCTCGTTGAGAATCTCCTCCCTACTTTTTGCGTTGGATTTTACCGCGCAGAGGGCGAGTCCCATAGCTGCGGCAACGCCTATTGCTGGAGCTCCCCTAACAACCATGCGCTTAATCGCATCACCGACGCTGCGGTAGTCTCTAAACCTAACAAAGCGAAACCTCTGGGGGAGGGCTGTCTGGTCTATCATAACAACCTCAGACCTAGAGTTGTCCCAGTAGATTGTTCGCATCTCCTTCTTCATCAAAGAAATGAACAAACTGCGATGATTAAACATTTTCTCAGTATAGCGTGAGGTGGCTCATTATGAGGTAAGTGCTTCCTCCTCGTATGATAAGACCTCAACAGGTTTTCCAGTTTTGGCCGAGTGGAGTATGGCTTCCGCTATGAGCTCGGCGGTGTAGCCATCACCAACACCCACCAGCGGCTCCCTTTTACTCCTCACACACTCTATAAAATGCTCCAGCTCAAGACGTAGAGGCTCGCTATACCTTATCATAGGCATCTTAACCGCATCAGCCTTCTCTATCGTAAGCTCCTGCTCTATGAACTTCAGGCTAATCACGCCATCATCACCCGTTATGTGCATCTCCCTCTTCTTACGCGGTGTGAGCCAGTTAGCTTCTATAAGGGCGCTTCTCCCGTTGGTAAATGTGAGGGTAGCCTGTATGTGGTCCTCAAGTCTGTGTCTTAGAGAGCCGCCGCGCGCATACACCTGGAGAGGGATGGAGCCGAATATGTAGGTTGTTAAGTCTATGTCGTGTATTGCCGTGTCCTTCACAACCCCCACATCGCCTATCCTCTCAGGCCAGCTCCCAATCCTCCTACTATACGAGAGAATTATACTTCCTATCTCACCCTTATTGAGAAGCTCCTTCGCAGCTTTGACCACTGGGTTAAACCGCTCAAGAAACCCTACCATAACAACAGTATTACTGGACTTCTTTGCATCAACTATCTTTATAGAGTCTTGTATGGTTGTTGCCATAGGCTTCTCAATCAATACAGATATTCCGCGCTCTATTGCTTTTAGAGAAAGCTCGGCATGGGTTGTTGATGGCGTGCATATGGTTATGGCGTCTGGCTCTGTTCTGTCTAATAACGTGTCGTAGTCCGTGAAGTATTTTGGTATTTGATACTTCTTGGCAGCATTCTCCGCGCGTGTGGCATCTATGTCGCAGACGCCTACTATTGTGCATCCCTCCAACTCCTGAAGTATCCTTAGATGGTTTCTGCCCCAGAAGCCAGCGCCCGCTACAGCAACCCTAACCATGTCCAAGCCACACCTAATCAATAAACGGCTTATTCAAATCTATCACAGTGAGACTCTCCCTCCCCATCCTTGACATGGACTCCACCAAATAGCTAAACTCTGTGTAGAGGAGCAGTACGTCATACCCATGAATAATGCCATCTATGCTTTTTTCGTCTGAAAGCTCGTCAGACATCTTGTAGGAGACCCTGCATCTCTTGGATGGAAGAACTCCAGCGACTATGTTTCTATCCTCCTTGGAGTCTATAACTACCAGCACGTTGATTTCCCCCTTCTTCTTGGCCAGCTCGTTAATCCGCCGCCTAGCGCGTATGAGTGTATCCTGGCTTAGAATCCTGTGAATGCGCATGGACTCCAGAACAATCTTTGAGAGGCGGGGCCTGCTCCTCTCAAACCCAAATAGGTACCGCGTGGCGGCGAGCACCTCGTCCTTATAGTTCTTGAATCCTGGTATGAGTCTTGACCCCTCAAGTCTAGCCGCAACCGCAGCAACAAGCTCTAGGGCGACGGCAGAATTAACGTATGTGTTTAGAAGGTTTAGGATGGTCGCCACCTCCGCCTCCTCCAGGCTACCTAGATAAACTATCTCCTTGCCGAAGATGTTCCTGATGAGTTGGGCAAGCCTGCTGTCGTCAGCGCAGTAAGCTGGCTGCTTGCCCAATATCCTATGCGGACATCCGAAATATCCTATCTCCACATCGTTGGCGAATTCGTAGAGCTTAATTCGCTCAATAAGCTTGGCCGTAGAGCCGACGGGGTTGAGCCCGCTCAATAATATACAATTACACGCTATATTCAGCTGTCCAAGCCCGCGTATGAGGTTCTCCACATCCCTAAATCTCTCGCCTTCGGGAGATAGTATGTTAGCGGACACCCATACCACCTCAAACTCTCCGTCAACGGATGTTCTGCTTTTGAGAGTCTCGTCAGATACAAGCTTGATGAATTCGCGTCGTTTGATGAACTCGCGCATCCATGGCTGGTATTGTAGTGCTTGCGAGGCTATGAATGGGTTTGGGACGTAGAACGTGGTTCGGAAGCCAGACAAGGCTGCTCTGCACGCTATCTCCACACCGCCCACATCAAGGTCTACTACCAGTATATCGCTTTCCCGCGGCAGCTCACTCCACCCTCAGCATTATCTTATAGAGCCAGAACTCGGTAAGCCTCTCCCATGCAAACACCCAAACAGCGAAAGCGAACAATCCAACCAAAACCCTCGCAACAGACATGAACGTGTCGCCAGCCACCTGTCCTTCTGGCGGCGTTATGAGCACGCTCAGGATAACCGAGACGCCTAGGAAGAGTGCCCAGATTATCGTAAGCAGTATGAGTAGCAGGAAAACCTTAGCTCCTGACTTGCCGTCGTGCATTATATCACCCTATAAGGAGAAACTGGGTTATTAACGCTAGTATTGCTGCATACGCTGAGAGCATAGCCATGTAGCGCACCACCGTAGGCTCGGTCATGGGCTGTATGGCTGTTATCAGCCGAACCAGAGTAACTGGCGAATCCCTGTCGCGGCTGGCGTATAGCATGCCGTTCCTAACCTCAACAGGCCTCTTAGCCAGGTACCGCGCGCTCTTAAGGCCGCCTATTGAGAAGATTATATGAAACTCGTTCATTATTTGGGGCATCAGAGCTATTATCGCCGCCACCTCTATCTTGCCTACTATCGCTATTGTAGCTATCGTAGCCCCCACGAAGAGGCTTCCCACGTTTCCAGCGAATATCTTGGAGGGGTATTTATTCTGCGTCAGGAATGCTATGAGGGAGCCAAGTAGGGTTAATGATATAATGAACGCCTCATACTCGCCTCTCACGTAGCTTATGACGATTAGTGGGATGAGCGCTATGATGGACATTAACGCCATAGAACCATTTAGCACGTCTGTGCTATTAATGGCGTTTGATAAGACTGCATACCCAGCTATTATGAGGAGAGGATATACTAGGAACATTCTAGTCTGACCTATGAATGGAAGCTCTGGAGTAGGCGAATAGACCCCGAATAGTATTATTGGCAAGCCAGCCAGAGAAATCAGAAGGGGTTTTAGTATGGGGTTAAGCTCGCGGAGGTCTTCAACGAGGCCTATTGAGGATGCGATGATTGCGGATAGGAGGTAAGCCAAAAATACTGTTGTGTAAATATTGAAAATAAACGCCACAGCCGCTAGTGGTGTTAGTGTGCCTAGGAATATTGCCAGCCCTCCCAGCTTGGGTATTAAAGGCTTATCGGGCTTATGCACATCATAGCCCATAGCTCCCATGCTTGATGACAATCGTTTAACAAGCGGAATGAGGATTAGCGTGATGATGAATGCAGAAACAAAAATCATTACAGATAACGTGTTAAGCTGTGGAGACAACATCCCAATGTCCAACGCTAATGGTGTTTGTTTTAGTCTTTTCTTAGTTTAGAAGGTTAAATTATGGTATCGCAGGGCTCTAATGGTTTAGAACAAGGGTTGCGCTATGCTGGTTTGGATTGATATACTTACGCCAAAACAATTCTGGTTTTTCACGTCTCTAGAGAAGCGGCTAAAAGCCCTTGGACTTGATGTCATGCTAACCTCACGCAGGTATGAGCAGGTTTTGCCGCTTATAGAGGCGGCGGGGAGGGATGATATAATCATAGTGGGCGAGTATGGAGGGGGTAGCCTGGAGGGAAAACTCCGCGCCAGCATAGCGCGGAGCATGGAGCTGGCTGAGCACGTTATAAACAGCGCACCAGCGTTAGCGGTGTCCAGCGGGTCGCCAGAGGCGGCCAGGATAGCCTATGGCCTGGCAATCCCCCATATACTAACATCAGACACCCCGCAGTCTCCAGTGAATAGCCTATGCGCACCACTCTCGCGGCGAGTATTCACGCCTTGGATAATAGGGAAAGCTCCTTGGATTAAGTATGGTGTCAGGCGGCGGGAAATCACGCTATACAAAGGGCTTGACCCAATAGCGTGGCTTGACGAGATGCCGCATGACAAAAGCGTGTTAAAACAATACGACCTGCGGGAAAACAACTACATAGTCATACGGAGCTCGGAGTTTAAAGCCGCTTATCTGGGAGAAGAGCATCTAGGCCAGTTCATAGAGTTGGTGCGCAAGCTGGCCGAGGTAAGAGGAGGTGATTATGACATTGTTGTCATGCCGCGCTACGATGATGAGATTAAGAAGCTTGAGGATGGATTGGGCTCTAGTGTTAAGATAGTTAAGAAGCCTGTGGCGGGTTCAGCAATTCTGAGATACTCCGCATCATTTATTGGGGGCGGTGGCACCATGACGCAAGAAGCCGCCCTGATGGGTGTGCCAGTATTTTCCATATATCCAAAAAAGCCGCCAGAGGTCATCTCATTCCTCATTAGACGCGGGCTTGTAAAACGGCCTAGAAACGTGTCCAGCCTAGTTAGGGAAGTTAAGAAGGTTCTCAGGGATGTGGATTATTTCAAGGCAAGGTATGCGCGGCTTGCTAAACGGCTTAGAAAAACCATGCGCAACCCTGCTGTTGAAATAGCGCATTACATAAAGAGGAGCGAATTCACCTAAGCTGACTACGTAGAACAGCTATAGCGTCTCTTACAGTATTCTCCGAAGCTCTCAGAGCTTTACGGTAGCTGCTAAACACGCGCTCATAAACATGCTTCGTAAGCCTCCCAGACCTGGCATCATCGTAGGAACGCTGTAATGCTTGCAACGTAGTAATAATGTCATCAAACGCAGACTCTATATTCTTAACAGCGTTTATGGCGTCTGGAACTGCCTTTTCGGCTCTCCGCCTCATCTCCATTATCCTGTCTCTTGCGCGTCTAACGCTGGAAATCTTCTCCTCAAACAAAGCTCTTTGGGAGGAGCCGAAAGAAGATGAATCAGGTCTTATGTTTTCAATCAGACGTTGATAGCTGGGTAGTGTTTCTTGGACTATTGATACCACCTCGCGCAGCGTATTTTTTGCCTCTCCGCTCATGCGGTACGCAGCCTTTGATGGCGCTCTCATCTTTCTAACAACCGCCGTCACTGCCGCTGCTAGAATTATCCCAGCCCATAGCGCTGGTGTCAAGGCTGAAGGTATGGCGGCTGGCTTGAAGCTAAGCACGACGCTTGTGCTCGGTAGAATAACCAGGTTTGAGAGTTTAACTGTTATCTCTTTACGGTCTTGGTACAACGGCTTTAACGCCCACTCCTCGCCTGTAATTGCCTTGACGTCGCCAGGAGGAGTAATCATGGTTATGAAGTAATCCATCACAGTAGCGTTAAGCAGTCTCGGCGGATAAACTACTATCCTATCCTGAAGAACCTCAACCAGCCCGCTGTACTGGAACTGTATGTAAATCCCAACCCTCTCACCAGACCTAAGCGGCTGCTTCAAGATAACCCGCAGCCTCTCGGCCTTCTCATTAAGCTGCGTCTGAAGAGGCTCTATACCGTTTGTAGCCCTCTTCAAAGACGCCCCAGACGGGAAGAAAATATCTATGTCATTGACGGTTCTTTCCCCATCGTTACGTATTCTGATGAAGAGGTTTGCCTGAGGCCCTCCTTGTATGTCTATGCGCGCCTCGGCTCTTTCAATCGTTAGTAGCCTCATGTCGCCTATGTCTATTGTTATTCTTCCTGCCTTAACTTGGTTGGGTAGTAGGTCGCGTAATGTTGCTGTGGCTGTTGTTTTCTTCTCGTCTAATGTGAATTCGGCGCCGTCGGCTGCCGTTATTGTGGCGCTACTTGGTACTTTCACGGATAGGCGCAGCTCGCTAATCCTCTCCCCCATCAGCGGCGTGAGCGACATTATGAGACGATACTTATTCGCCTCTTCAGTCTTCACCAGCATATCACGCCAAACAGTTACTAACGATACGGCCGTGCCTGAAGGCCAGCCATTAACGGGCTTGAGGATGAAGTAGAGAGCGCCGTTCTCGCCTCTCTCAAGACTTACCGAAGCATCCGCGCCGCTCACGTAGTATCCTAGGAGCTTATCAGCCATGTCTTTGGTAAAGCCTATCCTAATCTCGGCCTGCGGAGACTGCGGGGAGACGCTGTCGGTTATGTATATTAGGCCACCATCCACAAGCTCTATACTCCTGCTAACCTCCTGAATCTGGGTAATGGCGGTAGGGGTTAGAATGAGAGCGACAGCAATGAAGCCCAGAACTAGGAGCGCAGCCCTCAACAGCCACCAGCCCAGAGCCCATACTCCCTAAAATAATAACCTTTGACACTCCCATACCACAGAGGAAAGAACATAAATCCCATCCATACACAGCCGACAACGTTAAGAAAAGCCCTAACGCCATACAAGGGGGATTAAGGGTACGATACCCAGCGCATGGGCCCGTAGCCTAGAATGGATAGGGCGTCGGCCTGCGGAGCCGGAGAGGGACAGCATCAGAAGAACAGAGTCCCCCGCAAGTCCCGGGTTCAAGTCCCGGCGGGCCCACCATTGTTTTAGGCTTGTTTTATGCTTATTTCCTCGGTCTGGGCCCTGAGTTGCTCAAGTACTTCTTGGTAGTTTTTCTCTCCTGCTTCTATCATGTCCATTAGCTCTTCCAGTCTTCGTGTCGTCTCTTCGGATACGTACTTGCCGTAGTTTTCTTCTAGGTATTGGTAGATTGCCCGTCCTCTCTTGGTTGGTATTATTCGGCCACGGTTGGCGAAGACGTAGCCGCGCTCAAAGAGCACTTGTACTATCTTGCTGTATGTGCTTGGCCTGCCTATTCCCCTCTCCCTCATGAGCGTTATTATGTCTCCCTCGGTGTAGGGCCAGGCCGCTGGAACAGTCTTAACGCTGAAATCAACAACCCTATACCTGCCTTCCTCAACCCTCTTGGATACGCTTATGGTCGGGAACAACTTGTTAAACCCTGGATGCAGCACATCCACAACCGCATCAACCTCAAGCTCATAAGCGCCGATTCTTGCCTTGTATTTCTGACTCACCACAACTGCGGCCTCCATCTGACTAGCTATAAACCTCCTGAATATCAGGTCATAGAGCCTGAGGTGCCTCTCTGTTATCGCTACAGTAGGCTTTATTATCCCAATCTGTATATACTGCTGGAGCTTATTCCTATCCAAGGGCCTTACAGGCCTTATACATTCGTGAGCGCCCTCGCGGGCGTAGGTGCGCGCTATGAACTCGCCCAGCTTATTCATCTGGATATACTCGCGTGCTATGTTCAAGCCTACGCTTGATACTGTTGTGGCGTCTGTCCTGTGGTATGTTATGAAGCCGCTCTCAAAGAGCTCCTGCGCTATCTGCATGGTCATATCAACCGAGAAGCGTAGATAAGCGAATGCATCACGTAGGAGTGTTGCCGTAATATATGGTGGGTATGGATTGAGCTCGCGCACCTCTTCACGGATGTCAGCAATCTCAACAAAAAGCGCCTCCTTATCCAGGTCTTGGGTCTCGGCTGGGCTTTCAAAGGATAGCTCTAACCCATTCTCCAAGACCGTCCTCAGTACTGTCTTCCGTTTTTTGGCCTCCTCCATGCGCTTGACTATCCACCCCAGAACTGGTGTCTGAACCCTGCCCGCCGAGAGGCCGCGGGAGCCGAACCTCTCCCAGAGCCGCCTGCTAAGCTCAAACCCAAGCCAACGGTCTTCTATTCTCCTGACAAGCTGGGCCGCCACCAAGTTTTCAGAGACCTTACGCTTCTCGGAAAGAGCGCGCAGAAGGGCTTTCCGCGTAACCTCGTGAAACTCCAGTCTATAGATGTTGGGGTTATAGGGCTGTAGGGCTGATGTTATATCATACGCTATCTTCTCCCCCTCCGCATCTGGGTCGGTGGCTACGTAAACCTCATTAACAGAGAGAGCAGCCTTACGCAGAGCCTCAATTATATCCTGCTTGGAGAAGATATCTTTACTGCCGCATGAGGGGCAGCTATTCTCCTCCACAAATTGATACCCGCATCTCCTACATCTCTTGATGGGTGAGAAGACTGGTATGAACCTTCCATCATCTATCAAGACGCCGTGGAAGCCTGGTGATATTGCGAGGTCGGTTACGTGCCCCATGGTGGCTGCTATCTGGAGAATCACTCCGCCGCTGCTCGTTGTATAGAGCGTTAAGTCCCCCACACGACGCTTATACGGCTTGCCGAAGAACCTGGCAAACGTCTTAGCCTTGGTCGGAGATTCAACTATCATCAAGGCCTCGCGCGCTATGCTTGTCCGTGGTATTGTTATCTGGCCAGCCCTTATCTGGGCTATAACCTCCCTATCGCGGTCAACCTCGCTGAACTGGCGTCTAGCCTCTTCCACCGTGTATTCAATCCAATCAAAATCCTCCAGGACTAGCTTCAGACGGCGTGTTAAGCCCGTGAATGTCTTCTCATCATCAACCAGTAATATGCTCACCCCGCGGCTAACCCCAGCCGCGTAGAGGCGGGACGTTCTCCCAGAAGCCTGCAAATAGCCATAGGTGTCTGGTATGATTAGGTAGAACGCGTCATCGCGTACGCGTATGGTTATGTCTGATGACTCCTCAACCTTCTTGAGGAAATCTGGGGTCAATAGGGCTTGAATGAACTCCGTCGCTTGTTTAACTACCCTAACCAAATAGCCCAATTGACCGCCTGGCGTTTTTCCAGACTGGAGAGCCTCCCTAACCCTATCCACAGAGTCTCTACGCATAGGGACTATCCTTCTCAAGCTCTGAAGTATCTGTAGAGCCCTCGGCTTGGAGTCCTCATCTATTATGTCAATGACGTTGCTTAGTAGAGCGAATAGCTTATTTGGGTTTATTTCGTTCTTTTCTATTTTGACTTCTCTCCGCGGGACTCCGACGAAGATGGCGTATCTTACTGTTTCTGGCAGGTCTATCCCGCGTGCGAATGGGCTGCGGCCAGAGGATAGGCCGACGAGAGCGTCAAACTCGCCAGCCTTAAACCGCTCAAGTATCCCCTCCTCCATGGTCTCGTAAAAGTAAGCCCTTACCCCCTTCTCAACCAGCTTCTCGGTCAAGCGCCGCGCAAAATTCTTACCCCGCGCAACAGGCGTGAAGATAAGCGCGCCTCTCCCATGCTCCTTTAAGAGCGCTAGAGTACGCGAGAGGAGCTTCTCCTCCCGTAGGTAGAAGTCAGCTATGTTTCTGACAAATTTGGGGCTGGTGCCTGGCTCAAAGTCTAGGAGCTCTGAGAAAACCAATACGCGCCGCGTGGTTTTTGGTCTTAGCGTTGCGCCAGCCACTATGAGCCTGCCGTGCTTCTCCCTCTTAAGCCGCTCAATATGGCTGCTCAGCATATCGTACTCATGTTCAAGTTTCCTATCATTCACATAGCTCAGACGCCGCCTAAGCTCTATGAGCCTCAAAACCTTATCTACAACATCTGGCTCAAACCCCAAAACCATAACAACCCTATCAATATTCTTGGGAGACTTAAGAAATGAATCAACATCATCCACAAAGACGTAATCAAAAGACCTGTCTTTAAGAAACTCAAATTTATCCACCAAAAATCTATCAGTAGTTATTAGGAGCTTGTAATCGTTTTCTTCTATCTTTTTGAGCATTTGGTTCTTCTCTTTTCTCTTCATTCCCGTGTGGTAGAATGCTATATCCTCGCCGCTCAGCCCCATGCGCTTGGCGAATTCCATGCATTTGGAGGATACTTGGTCTACGAGTATGCTGTTGGGGAGTATGATGTAGCATCTGCTTTTCTTGTGTTTTATGAGGTAGAGCGCCATGATTGCGCAGAAGACTGTCTTTCCTACGCCTGTTGGTGCTACTATGGCGAAGTTCTCATCCAGCAGGACGCGGCGCGCCCATACTTCTTGGAGAGACCAGGGCTCGTAGCCCAGCGCCTTCCAGAACTCGTGCCTAAACTCGCTGAGCCTCTTTTCAAGCTCCGCTACTATCGTGTATCTCTGGAGCTTTCCCTGCTCCTCTAATGCGCGCATTATTGTCTCTGGAGTTGCTGGTTCGGGAAGTATGCTGAGGCATGAGCTACATACCCCACCCTTCGCCAAGCGCTCCGCCTCAATCCTCCCACCACAATTAGGGCAGAACTCATCCAGCAATAGCATAACTTTCTCCTTGCTTATCGTCATCCATCAAAAACACATAATAAACATTCACGAGAAATGTAGTTACTAGTTGTGGAGAACGTCTACCGTTTGTCATGTGCGTGCGGCAACTATTTACTTAACAGCATTTTATTTAGTCATTTAGACGATAAAAAACAAAACAATGTGTTATTATGCCATACAGGGTTTGGTCGGGTAGTATGAATGCTTATATTTCACGCAAGTTTTCGTTAGGGTATGCTGAAACCGCCGATACAAGAACTACAGACATATTACAAGACCATACGCACGCGCAGGATGCAGCTTATACTAAAAGTGCAGGCAACAGCCTTTAGAGGAATACGCGATTACCTGGATAATAACGGCTTCACAGAACTACTCCCACCAATCATAGGCCCAGTAACAGACCCTGGAATAAGGGGCGCAAAGCAGGTTACGATAGACTATTATGGGAAGGAGTATAAGGTGATGAGTAGCGCTATCCTGTATAAGCAGATGGCCGCGGCCTCGCTTGATAAGATTTACTTCTTCTCACCCAACGTTAGGCTTGAGCCGCTGGAGACAGCAACGACGGGAAGGCATTTGGTTGAGTTCGTCCAGGTGGATATAGAGGAGGCAAACATAACATACGAGGATGCTATGCGGACTGCGGAGAACCTAGTGGCGCATATAGTATCGTATGTCGTTGATGAGGCCGCTCCATATCTTGAGGAGCTGGGTAGAACCCTAAGAAAATTCAGGCCCCCATTCAAGAAAATAACACACAGGGAGGCTGTTGAGCTTCTGCGCTCAAAGGGTGAGAAGGTAAGCTACTACACCGAGATACCCTGGGAGCAGGAGGAGAAGCTATCCCGCATGTTTGACGAGCCCTTCTTCATAATAGACTACCCGAAGGGTGCGCGTGGTTTCTACGATATGGAGGACGAGTCAAGGCCTGGAATTCTACGTGATTTTGACATGCTTTATCCCGAAGGGTATGGTGAGGCTATCTCAGGGGCTGAGCGGGAGTATCGTTATGAGAAGGTCATTGCCAGGATGCGTGAGAGCGGTGAAGACCCAGCGAAGTATGGCTGGTACCTTGACATGCTCCGTGAGGGAATACCGCCGACAGCAGGTTTTGGGATAGGTGTTGAGCGGCTCACCAGATACCTCTGCGGCCTATCAGCGGTATGGGAAGCACGCCCATACCCGAAGATAGCGGGAGTATATTCCCCCTAACCGCACCTCCCCCCTTTAGGTGTCCCACCTTTTGTCCTCCGCGCTGCTAAGGATATTCTTCAAGCTCTTCAGAGGCTCTGAGAAAATAGCCGCCGCTAGAAGCTTCATAGAAACCTACCCTATTGATGAGATTACCCAGAAGGCGCGGAAAGGCAAGGAGGCGGTCTTCCCGTTTAGCGAGAAGGAAGAGTTTGGCAAAGCGTTACTGGGAGCTCCTATCTTTGAGCAGGCTCCCCTAAGATACGATACCTTAAGTAAAATACTGCTGGTGCCGCCGCTCTTCACTCCTTTACGCTTGAAGAAGATGCAGGAGATACTGCGGGAGCCTGTATTTACCGACGTAGATACCAGCGTGGATGTGGGCGGCTTCAGCTCATCCATGCCAGTCTGTATAGCATCTATGGGCTCAACCGATGTCTTTAACAAGGTATCGCTACAGGTTGCCAGAGCTGCTGCCGAAGCTGGAATACCTATGGGCGTTGGTGAGAACGTGGCAACCGTCTGGGGATATGCCCAACGCCGCAGGGAGTCGCAGCCATGCTTCAAAGAGAGGGTAATGACATACTTACAGCACGCCGAAGAGGGGAGAGGCGGAGTCTTCATACAGCAGAGCGTGGAAGACGCGTATGACGAGCTGTGGAACAAGGTTTACTCAGACCCAGACATCACGCCGTATATTGAGAAAGGGCGGGTGGCGTTTGAGATAAAGCTGGGCCAGGGAGCCAAGCCAGGAATAGGTGGGGAGACCTTCGTATCACGCGACATAGCGCTCAAGATACGTGATAAGTATCATTTTGACGACGACCCAGCTACTGTCGTGAAGGAAGTTTATAGCAGGCACTCCGCTCCTGGAACATTCACCGCAGATATTCTCCGCAGTATGCTCCGCCTAATGAAGAACAACTATCCGCGGTGTAGGATTTGGGTTAAGGCGGGGCCTTATCGGGATGTGGAGGAGGTGGCGCAGATTGTCTATGAGCAGGAGGCGGAAGCCATGTGGATTGATGGGAAAGAGGGAGGGACTGGGATGAGCCCAGTCATAGCGCTGAAAGACCTCGGATTACCGACGCTGGCCTGTCTCCAGAAGATAAAGAGGATGCGCGAGCGTGGTTTGCAGCTTGATTTGATAGTCTCTGGCAGGATAATTGACGGTGGTGATGTGGTGAAATCACTATGCATGGGGGCCAGCGCTGCGGGCATGGGGAGGCCCATAGTGGTAGCCGCTTACGCCGCTGGGGAGGAAGGGGTTAAGCGCTTCCTAGAAGCTCTCAAGATGGAGATGCAGCTCCTCATCTCAGCGCTGGGCAAATACTCAATAAAAGAGCTGGGAGACGAAGACCTGAGAGCCACCACACCAGAGCTAGCCAGAAGCCTAGGGATAAAGAGCGTGTATGACTAGCTCCTCATCTTGGCTAGCGTGATAATCATATTATAATCCTCGTCGTTCAGCTCTCTTATGCTTCCGCGGAAAGCGCTGGGCCAGCGTTGCTTATTCTTTATGAACGAGAGCTGGCCTACCAGCTCCTCGGCTAGCAGGGGTTTCTGCCAAATCTCGGCGTCCTCCAGCTCTATGGAGTAGTCAAAGTTCTCGGAAGGCTTGCCGACTATGTTAAACTTCTGCGCTGGCGTTATTGGGTGCGCGCTGCTCGCTATCTTGGCATGGCCAGCGAATAGCCTGCCCTCACTACTGGAAACGTAGAAGATTACATTATCGCCAGGCTGGAGCCTCTTAACATTACGCGCCCGACTATTGAGAGACCAGAAGCGGTGCTCAACGCGATTACGCAGAATATCGCCTGCGGGAATCCTAATCCCACCATGAACGTGGTCCTTAACTATGAAGAGCCAGTTAGCCATGACGTCCTCTTCAAACTACTAATAACTCAACAGGGATATATCGTTTAATCCTGATGTTTGGAGGCTTTGACACAGCTAGCCCTGGTGGCGTGCTTATACGCTGGTGTTTTGCTTGATGGGTAAAATATTGTTCATAAAACCGTAACAGATTTTGCCAGGTTTCTGGGCTTATCGGGGTCATAGCCCTTCAGCACAGCTAGGTGGTATGCCAGGAATTGGAATGGTATCGCGTAGATTATGGGCGATAGTAGTGGGTTTATGTCAGGCATCCCCACGAAGTAGTCTGAGAGCTCTCTAACCTCGTCATCATCTTCGCTTGCCACCGATATTATACGGGCACCTCTCGCTTTCATCTCCATTATATTGCCTATGTTCTGCTTCCTACTCTCGTCTCTGGGGACTATGAAGAAGACTGGGTAGCTCTTCTCTATGACGCTTATAGGGCCATGCTTGCTCTCTCCAGCGGGGTATGCTATGCTGGGTATGTATGAGAGCTCCATAACCTTGAGCCGCGCCTCTAGGGCTGTGCTGTAGCTTATCCCCCTCCCAAGGAAGAAGAACGAGGAGCTGTTCATAAGGTTCTCCGCTATCTCCCTCATCTTCCCATCCGTTGAATTCACGACCTTCTCAGCTATTGATGGTATGGAGTGGAGCGTCTCGTAAAGCTCGTCCATCTCGTATTGTGCGAGCTTACCCTTCAGGCGCGCAAGCCGCAGGGCTAGCTGGGCCAGCACCAATACCTGCGAGGTGAATGTCTTGGTTGCAGCAACGCCTATCTCTGGGCCCGAGTTCTGTACTATGTATGCGCGCGATATTCTGGTGAGCGTTGAGCCTACGGTGTTTGTTATTCCGAGTATCGTCGCAGCTCTCAGGCGTGCATACTCCAGAGCGTTAAGGACATCAGCCGTCTCTCCTGACTGGCTGACGGCGAGTATCACGGTATCGGCGCTTATTGAGCTCCCATAGTTATCAATGAACTCTGAAGCTATGACTGGGTAGGTTGATGTCCTGGCTATCTTGGAGAATATGTATGAGCCAGCCATGCACGCGTTATATGACGTTCCAGCGCCGAGTAGGAAGATGTCCCTGCCCCTGTCTATGAGCTCGGCGAGTAGGTCTACGTAAATCTGCTGTAGGTGGAGGACATTCCTCAAGGCGTTTGGCTGCTCGTAAATCTCCTTCAGCATGTAGTGCTCGTATTCCCCCTTCCTAGACATGCTTACGGCCCAGGGGATTAGTGTTGGTGAGCGGCTTACCTCAGAGCGCGTGCCCAGCTTTATTATCCTATAGCCATCACGTCTTATTATCGCCGCCTCCCCATTATGCAAGAAGACGGCCTTCTGGGTGTATTCTAGGAAGGCGTTGGCGTCTGAGGATACTAGGTTGAATCCCTCCCCAACTCCTATCGCCAGCGGCGCCTCGTTGCGCGCCACGTATATCGCGTCTGGGTTGCTCGCTATTATCATGGCAACCGCATACGAGCCGCGCAGCCTTGATATGGCGTCCAAAAACGCTGTCTCAGGCTCTGCGCCGCGCTTGATGCTCTCCTCAACTAGGTGGGCGATAATCTCCGTGTCGGTCTTTGAGATTAGGCTGTGGTCCAGGTCCAGAAGCTCGCGCCTCAGCTCTATGAAGTTCTCTATAACCCCATTATGGACAACCGCTATCGTCTCGGTGCAGTCTGTGTGTGGGTGGGCGTTTATCTTGGACGGCGCTCCATGCGTAGCCCACCTGGTATGGCCTATGCCCACGTTGCCAGGAAGGTCGTCTAGGTTCAGGCGCTTATGTATCTCCTCAATCTTCCCCTGGTCCTTCTTAACGTAGAGCCTCCCGTTGGATAGCGTCGCAACCCCAGCCGAGTCGTAGCCCCTATACTCAAGCCGCAGCAACGCCTTATGGAGAATCGGCGCAGCGTCCTCAGGACCTATGTACCCGACGATACCGCACATTCCTACGCGCTCCCTCGGCGGCGTCGCCCCCTACGGTGGTTCTTAAATATGAGCAACCACACTATTTTACCGGTCAAATATTATTTGACCTGGGGGATGTTAGGTTGGTTAGTAATGCGGAGATAATAGCGCGGGATAGGAAGATAGGGACGTTGCTGGTTAATGACGTGGAGATTCTCAGGATATTATCAACTAAGCGCGGCGCTAGGATAGCGAGGCTGCTCGCAGAGAGGGGCAGCTACCCTGCTGAGATAGCCCAAAAACTGGGTGTGAGCAAGCAGCTGGTCTACCACTATGTAAGTAAGATGGAGAAAAGCAACCTAATAAGACCTGTTGGCGAGGAGCGTGTTAGGGGAGGGCAGGCCAAGATATACAAGCTGGATGCCGACGCTGTTAGTCTAATCCTAAACCCGCGTGGTTGGAAGCCCGCCACCGCTAGGCACATGCCTGAGAAGCTCAGCTCCTTCCTCTCGCCTATACTGAGCGGCGGCCGCCTCAACGGGCTTATCGTAGTAGGCTCACCACACCCACACGGGCCGTTTAGGGCTGTAGCCACAGACGGCCACTATGGATTCCAGCTCGGCCTCTTCATAGGACAATACGTAAAGATAGGCGACGAGTTCGCAGTGCGCTTGGATGTTGATGTAAAGGCTGAGAAGCTATACGAGCAGAACATGATACTACTGGGCGGCCCTGGGACGAATATAGTAACATCAATGATGAACCCGCATCTCCCGATTAGGTTTAACGAGAGCAACTATTGGGCGGGCATCGTCTCGCCCACGCAGGTTTACACATACGAGTCGTGCGGCTTGATAGCCAAGATACCAAACCCATTCAGGGAGGGTAGTAGCGTTATAGTCTTGGCTGGCCTTAGGGCGGTGGGTACGAAGGCTGCAATCATGATGCTCACAACACGCTATGGTGAGTTGTTGAAGGGGTATGATGGGGAGGATAGCTGGGCCGCCGTCGTGATGGGGATAGACCTGGACGGTGATGGGCGGATAGATGAGGTTGAGCTACTAGAGACGACCTAGGATGCGTTCAGCCTCCTCAAGGTCTTCAGGAGTGTCTATGTCAAATAGTTCTTTCTCATCAACCTCAATAAGCCCAGCATTATTAATGTGGGCCAGAATCACGTTCTTCGCACCCGCGTCGCCAGCGAGTTTCAGCAGCTCTGGGAAGAGTTTTCGCGAGAATATGGCTGGGTTCATCGGCACACGCCCGCGCGAGGCGGCCACCACATCATAACCACCGTCTAGAAATGTGGTTAGGAGCCTTCTTATGGTGTTAGCAGATACCAGCGGCTGGTCTCCCAAGAGGAGGAGCAGCCCATCAGCCATCGGCTCAGCCCATCTAACTGCGATTCTTATTGAGGAGGAGAGCCCCTCCCATGGAGACTGGTTAACCAACAGCGCGAACCCCTCTAAGCTGGTGAAAAAACGCTCATAACCAGGCTTGACCACCAGAGCCTTATACCGTATATCAAGGGATGACAAGCTCTCAATTACCCAATCAACAACACGCCTTCCATGTAGTTTCTTGAGTAGCTTATCATCTCCAAACCTTGTTGATAAGCCAGCAGCTAAAACCGCAGCGGCAACATTACGCATGCAAGGGAGTTGTTGGTGTGAGAAATATTTAAGATAAATCACCAGTAGCTTGGGGTGATGCTGGGACATATCTCAAAGACGCATGAGCCCGCTACTTGTGTGGTGTGTAGGCGTGAGGGAAGGCCTGGGGAGCAGTTTCACTACGTAACTGGCCTGGGCGCCGTCTGTATGCGCTGCGGCCTGGAGCTGGTTGAGTGTAGCTCGTGTGGTAAGAGGGTTAAGAGAATCACGATTACCGTTTTGAGGGGGAGGGCGCTATGTCTAACCTGCTATAAGGCCGAGCGCGAGCGTGGCGAGAAGCGCATCTTAAAAGAGGTTGTGGCAGACAGCTTAGAGGCGTTGATGAAGAAAGTAGCGGAATCAACACCAGAGGGCTTTAGGTTCGTTGGAGTCAGACTAAAGACAAGCTCAAAAACAACATGGCAAGCCGAGTATGAGCGCGAGGACATCTTTGAAATGAGGTGCAGCTAGAAGTATATGGCCGTGATATCTACGCTGGTATTTCCATAAGATTATGACGCTTAAGCTGTGGTTTGAAAGATATTAAATCCGAATCAACACGATGGCGGCGGTGGAGATTTAAGTCTTGAGCGGAGGCTGGAAAAACATCTGGACACTGTTCAGCAGGCCTGGGGAGCGCATAGAGGTCGTAGAAGCGGGCTATGACGTGATAGACGACCGTGAGGAGTTCAGGCTCAGGATAGAGAAATCCCTATCGCAGCTCAGAGGGCAGATTGAGCGGCTCAACAACAAGTACAGAGAACTAGCTGCTAGAAACAAGCTCTATTTTGAGAAGTGTATTGAGGCTCTGGTGGCCAAGGATGAGGAGCGGGCTAAGATATACGCCTCTGAGATAGCCGAGATTAAGAAGCTGGCCAAGATAATAGTACATAGCCAGCTTGTCCTGCTCCAGATAAGGATTAGGCTGGAGAGCATCCTGGAGCTGGGGGAGGTTCTCGTCCTAGTAAGGCCGCTCATAACCCTGCTGGAGAATGTGCGCACAGAGATAGCTGACGTAGTCCCAGAAGCTTCGGAAAACCTCCGCTCACTTGCCAACACGATAGAGAACTTCATAACCGAGTCCGAGACGTATGTTGAGCCGCCGCCCAGCCAGGCTCTTGAAGAACTCTCAGACGAGGCTAACTTCATCCTAAACGAGGCTAGGAGAATAGCTGCCGAGAAGGTGAAGGAACACTTCCCAGACATACCAACCCTCACAGAAGAGGAGAAAGCAGTATATTCCTACGTGATGTCCAACCAGAACGAGGAGCTGGACTTGGGCGAGTGCGCATCGCAGCTAGGGATAAGCCCTGAAAACCTACAGGAGATATTGAGGAGATTGCAGGAGAAGGGGTTGATAGAAATACAGGTAGGGGAGGTTAGCTAGTCCCATACTTCTCCTGCCACTTCAACAACTTCTGCATATTCTCTAGAGCTATTGATGGGCGTCTCTTCTTCAGAACCTCCAGGAAATCATCCATAGTTATTGGTCTTGGGTTTCCATCACCACTGCCAGAGGAGAAGAGCTCATTAACCACGCGGAGCTGCGCCTCCATGCATACGTCATGTATGTCAGCCGCAGAGTAGCCGTCGGACATGACAGCGAGCTGATGCAAATCAACACCCACATCAAGCTTCAGGCCACTCGTATACATGGCGAACAACTGCTTACGCGCCTCCAGGTCTGGTAAGGGAACGTAGATGCGCTTCTGGAATCTCCTGATGAACGGCTCGTCCAGATACCAGGGCTTGTTCGTCGCCGCTATTACGTAGATGTACTCTTTCTTGCCTTTGCTCAGTATTCCATCCATCTCCTTTACGAGCTGGTTTCTCACCCTGGCCTCTCCACCAACCTCTAGAAACCTCTCCGCTGTGAGCGAGTCTACCTCATCTATGAAGATTATAGCTGGCTTTCCCTTGCTGGCCACTTGCCTGGCCTGGCTGAAGAGGCGTGCCACGTTCTTCTCAGACTCCCCAAGCCACTTGGACATTATCGTAGCAGCGTCAACGACGAAGTAATGCGCGTCAATCTCCTTCGCTACGGCGGCCGCGAGGAGCGTCTTACCGCAGCCAGGGGGGCCGAATACGAGAATCCCACGAGGCCACCCAAGCGGAAAGAGGTCAGGCCTCCTAACGGGAAACACTATACTCTGCCTAATCGCCTTCTTAGCCTCCTCAATATTCACTATATCATCCCACGATACCTGCGGCTTATGACGCAGTACTGTGTCGCTGAATGTTACCTTCTGTTGCTGTGTTACTGCTGGCTTGTGGTGCTCAGCTACCCCCAGCTCCTCAATACGCGCCTCATACTGGCTTATCTTCTCAACGAAGACCTTGCGCAGCGCCTGGTCTTGGGTTAGGTTATAGACTTTCCACAGCAGGTCTATCGCCTCGCGGTATCTCTTCACAGCCTTGGCTGTCTGCCCCATCCTATCATAATAAACAGCCTCACGGGCCTTGTAGGCTGCTATCCTCTCCAGCTCGGCGAACATTCTTCTCCTCCTTCCGCGGCCTGGTCTGCTGTCAGGACCGCGCCGAGAACGTTATATAGACTAGCCTCACCTAACCGAATAGCATTATCCAGGTATTTACCGTATAATCATGACGAATCCAATCTCATAATTCTTCTTTCACCGCCGAGAAGGAGACGCATGTTACGGTCTTGCCCACACCCTCTATTGAACGGAGCTTATCTATCACAAGAGAACCTATTGACTGCATAGACTCGCCGCGCACTTTCAGCAGTATGTCCCACTCCCCAGATATTAGGTGAACCTCCACCACATCATCCATAGCTGCTATCTCCTCTGCGAGCTTCTTCTGCGAGACTCCTGAGCCAGGTACGAAGGAGACGAGGATAAAGGCCGTTGTCGGCTTCCCCATCTTGGCATAGTCAAGCCTTACTGTGAATTTCTTGATAATTGACTGGCTCTTGAGCCGTTTTATACGCTCCTGCACGGTTGTTCTGGGCATCTTGAGCTTTGACGCCAGCGTGGTTATGCTCTGGCTAGAATCCTGCAAGAGCTCCTGCAGGATGCGCTGGTCCTTCTCATCCAATTTTGCCTGCATGCTCTCGGTGTTTCTGTTC
>WAQC01000016.1 GCA_015520425.1 Candidatus Pelearchaeum sp.
GAGAAATTGCTAACGCCTATGTATCCTATCTTCCCCTCCCTGACCAGCCTCTCCATAGCACGCATAGTCTGGCCTATCGGCACTATCGGGTTAGGCCAATGAACCTGGTATAGGTCTATCATCTTTATTCCGAGCCTCTTAAGACTTCTTTCACATGCCTTGATTACACCATTATAGGTTGCGTGTGTTGGCCAGACTTTTGTAGCTATAACTACCTGCTCGCGTATATTTCGGATGGCCTTACCCACTATCTGTTCTGATACTCCCTTTCCATAGATTTCTGCTGTGTCTATGAAATTTATCCCAAACGCTACTGCTTCTTTGATTGCCGCTATTGCTTCCTCTTCTCCATAGTCGCGTCCCCATCCCCACCACTTATCGCCGAACTGCCACGTCCCAACACCAATCTGGGAGATGCGTAATCCCGTAGTGCCGAGCTGTGTATATAGCATAGCTTGTTCTTCAGCATAGTAGGCGCTATTAATTCTATGCGTGTTTGAGTTTCCGAAAAATAATATGTGAGTTTATTATGCTTTCCACGTTATTGCCAGTATTCCTCCTATGATTCCGAGTATCGCTCCGATTATGAATCCCCCGCCTGCGGTGATTAGGCTGAGCGCTGAGAGGACTAGTATTAGGGTGCCCCAGGTCTGGGCTTGGTCTGGCTTGCTGTTGAGCATCACCGCACCCACTAGTATTAGTATTCCGAAGACCAGCCCAAGTATTGGGAGAAACGCGGGGAACCACATCCATCCTCCACCCATCATACCCATCATGCCGCCGCCCATCATACCCATAGGCTGTCCAAACATACCCCACATAGCGAAGGTGAATGAACTACCTATGAGTATGAGGAGACCTCCCGTTAGAGATAGAGCAAATGCTGCTGTCGGTTTATTTTCACTACTCAACCATTAGACACCTCAATAAATGATGATGGGGTGTTATTAATTAATGCTCTTCTTCTGGCTCAACTTCTTGTACGAATTGACCGTGCCATGTGTGTGGCCATACATCGCCGTTATAGCCGTTGACGCTAAGCATACCATACATCTCGCCGTTTATCATATAGTCTATCGTGTAGTAGCCATAGAACACTATCGGCTTCTCCACCTCAACTCCCTGGCCGAAACGTTGCTCTAAGTATCTGAGAGCTATCTGGGAAGCTTCCTCTGGAGAGACGCTCATCTCACCAGACGGAGTGGATGACGGCCACATACTTTGATGATGACCATACTTGGTATTCCACATCATATTAGGACCTGGCTCTGGCGTTATGTATCCCGTGTATGGATTTACTAGAACCTCAAACGCGCCTATACCAGTATCGCGCTCGTAGATTACTGCATAGAAGTTATTGGTGAACTCCATTACTTCTAGGATTCCATAGTTGTCTCCGAGGTCATTTACATAGGCTTCTAGTCTTTGTATTACTTCGTCTATTGTGAGCCGTTGTCCTGTCTGTGTATCGGAGCCCCACATGCCCCAGCCTCCCATCATCATTCCACCCATACCAGCTCCCGCGTAGGGGCATGCGCCGCACATACCGCCCATCCACCAGCCACGCTGGTCGGGGGCGACGTTTGAGGACCAGCCATAAACACCCCAAGGTGAGGAAGCCCAGGCATAAGCGGCTAAAACACCTACTAGAACCGCAGCCGAAGCCGCGGCAAAGACAACAGCAATAACCTTACTATCCAACGACCTATCACCTCGGTAGATATATGATAATAGGCAGCTCTTAGAATTATTGTGAAACAGTCATGAAACAGATTGATGAAACGTGTTTCATGTACCAGCTAGTGCGTAGGTTCGTTTATATGAGTAAGTTTTAGGAAGCATTTATTACGGTGATACGTCAGAAATCCACTGGAGCAGGGCTTTGGATTCTGGGCGTCTGCTGGGCTGGATTCTAATAATCCTCTCAGTATTCCTGGCCGTGCTTACCGTAGCGGTTTGGAATCTAGCCTGGCAGCATAGAGCCATGATGATGCGAATGATGCCAGGCGTACCTATACAGTGGTGGATAGGCCCCACAATAGTTCTTACGATAACCATAATGACCATAACATTAGCGCTCTACCTAACAGTATTCAGAGAACGCCAGCACCATCACCATCCTATAGGTCTTACAACAGAAGAGCAGCAGATAGTTGATTTTCTGGAACGGCAGGGTGGTAAAGCTCTACAGAAAGAAATTGCGCGAGAGCTTAACCTCTCTAGGCTTAAAACCCATAGGCTGGTATCCTCGCTTAGGAGGCGTGGAGTGGTTGAGGTTGAGAGATGGGGCAATACCAACCTAGTTAAGCTGGTCTCTAAGGCGGAGCAATAGCTAAAGAGTGTAGAGACTCAGGCTTCTCAGGCGGCTTATCATAACTAGGCGGCCATCGTAGCGGGTTCTTCCTATCCAGCTCGGCAAGCCTAGCCTCTATAACTGCGCGCGAACGCTCAAGCCACGGTGGTAGAATAAGCCGCTTACCCAGCTCTTCAAGAGGCTCATCACGCGTATATCCAGGGCCACGCGTAGCAATCTCCAGCAAGTTTCCATCAGGGTCGCGGAAATATAATGACTTGAACCAGAAACGGTCTATGATTCCCGAATTTGGTATGCGCGCCATGTTAAGCCTACGCATTATCATACGCTGCTCCTCCTCACCATCAACGCAGAACGCTATATGGTGTATGTTTCCCACTCCTACCCAGCCATCAATAGCTGAGCTGGAAACCAGATAGATTAGATAATCCTCTTCACCACCTATGCCCAGGAGAAAGCTCTCACCATCATCAGGATTCCGCGCCTTGTACAGAGGCTTAACGTTTAGAAACTTCTCAAAGAAACGCGCAGTAAGCTCATGGTCAGAGCTTATGGGCGAGGCATGGTCAAGGAATGACAACTTCATATCACTATTTATGCCATCAACCTCCCGCTCAATAGAAATCAGCTCATCAAGATAATCTCCCGTAATGTCCTCCCGCTTTGCGGTTATCTCAATTAAAGCCCCATCTGGGTCGCGGAAGTATATCGCTACTCTATCGCCGCGTACATATGGGCCTACTACGTGGATGCCGTTCTTCTTGAGCCAAGACACCCATAGCGGGATGGCATCAGGCTTTTTTACTGAATATGCTAGATGGTGGGGAGAGCCCAAGCCCACCACTCCTCGTGGAAGATGCGGCCACTCAAAGAACGTAATAACACTGCCAGTAGAGCCCTGCTCATCGCCATAAAAGAGATGCCTATGAAAAACATCGTCCTGATTAACTGTAAGCTTAACAAGCCTAAGCCCAAGAACATCGGAGTAGAACTTACGATTAACAACACTATTGCTAGTAACCAGTGTTATGTGATGAAGCCCTCTTAGCATAGCTGGTTATTGCGATGTTGTTAAATTGACTAAAATAGATAGGGTATTTACGCATGTGTTTGTGTCCTCCATAAATATCCTCTATCATTCTTAAGATTCATTACAGGAGGCTTAATATGCCGTAATTTCACCATAACTGTTGTATGGTTGTTGTTGGGTTTATCGGTCTGGGCTTAATGGGTAAGCCGATGGCGAAGCGCATACTATCCGCAGGCTATAAGCTGGTTGTCCATAGCAGGAGTAGCCCACCCGTTGAGGAGCTGGCAAACCTAGGCGCCGAAAAAGCCTCATCACCAAAGGAAGTGGCCGCGAAGGCTGAGATAATAATCACGATGCTCCCAGACTCCCCCGATGTCAAAAAAGTTGTACTAGGCGAAAACGGCATAGCAGAGGGAGTAAGACCTGGAAGCATAGTAATTGATATGTCCACCGTCTCGCCCATGGTTGAGATGGAGATAGCAGAAGAGCTACGGAAGAAGGGGGTGGAATACCTTGACGCCCCAGTCACAGGAAGCACCATGGGAGCCGAGTCTGGAACCCTCACGATAATGGTCGGAGGTAGTAAAGAAGCGTTTGAACGCGCCCTACCAGTACTGAAGACCATGGGGAAGAACATAGTCCATATGGGAGGGAACGGAATGGGCCAGATGACGAAGATGTGTAATCAAGTGGCGGTGTCGCTTAACCTTCTAGGAACATGCGAGGCCATACTTCTGGCCTCCAAAGCAGGCCTAGACCCCAAGAAGGTTATTGAAGTCATAGGCTCAGGTGCCGCTGGCTCATGGCAACTCAACAATCTTGGCCCACGCATGGTAGAGCGTGACTTCAGGCCAGGCTTCAAGGTAGAGCACCTAGTCAAGGACCTCCGCATAGTGAGAGAAGTAACCTCACGGCTCAACCTACCTCTTCTAGGCGTTAACATGGTAGCGGAACTCGTGAAAGCATTAGAGCAGCACGGCTACGGCTCTGAAGGGACGCAAGCACTCATAACAGTCTTAGAAAAACTAGCGACACACCAAGTAGGGTCCAAGTAACCGCATAAAAATAAAAATCTCGTCAAGAAGATACTCAAGCGAATAATTTCTACATCACTATAGATGAGGGTATATGAGGTGACCACGTCAAAACGCTTGAACATCACGTGGATGTTTTAGCATGTTGAAACGCGGTAGATGGCGTTCTACTTCCAAAAATTTTTATAGGATTTAAAAATGAGGCTACCCGCTATGCAAGCGCAGTACTCTAAAGTTGATGACAAGGTCATCAACGAGCTTGCTGGTGTCGTTGGTGAGAAAAACGTAAGGACAGAGCTGCATCAACGCGCTATCAGGGCGGCGGTCCCTGTTCCGTTCCCCCTGCACAAGTGGGAGCAACATGTTCCAGATGTTGTCGTTCTACCTGGAAGCACGGAGGAGGTAGCCGAGGTCTTGAAGATAGCAAATAAGTACCGCATACCAGTAGTCCCACGTGCTGGTGGAACGGGGCTTAACGACGGAGCCGTTCCTCTCAGAAAAGGAATACTGCTTGACATAAAGCGGCTTGACCAAGTTCTTGAGATTGACGACGTAAATATGACCGTAACGATACAGACTGGGATAAACAACCAGGAACTTAGCAGGACTCTTAAGAGGTATGGTTTTTGGTGGCCATTTGACCCTGCCTCATTCCCCGTCTCTATAGTTGGTGGAAACATCGGCACTGGGGCATGGTCTCTGATAAGCGGCATTTCTGGCCATATACCAGACCTCGTTATCAGCATGACGGTTGTCCTCCCAACGGGGAAGATAATTGAGGTGGGTGAGTCTGGTGCGCGTAAGATAAGGAAATCCTCAACAGGCTATAGGTTAAAGGACCTCTTCATAGGCCATCAGGGCACACTTGGAGTAGTAACCGAGGCAACGCTGGAGATGTTCCCACGCCCAGAGGCAGAGTTCCCAGCATTCTTCGCCTACGACAGCTTTGAAAAAGCCTGGAAGAACCTAGGCGATATGACACGCTCCTTCCTAAGAACTATGGCAGCGGCTGTCCTCTTTGACGAGGAGAAGATAGACTATCTACGCCGTGATGATGAGGCGTATATACCATTACCGAAGAATGTGCGCTCAGTTATAGCTACATGCTTCTACGGAACTGAGGCGGAGGTAAGCGCGGCCTCTAAGGTTCTCTTCAAGATAGTTAAGGAGGGCGGCGGCGTATATCTGGGTGAGGAGCTGTCCGAGGGGGACTGGGCGTCGCGCCACGACAGGTATCACCTAGCGCTTCACGGCAGGTCTCCAAAGGGAGAGGTCATGCCAAGCTCATGGCACTGCGAGGATGCCGCCGTACTGTACAGCGAGCTTCCCGAAGTAAGGCGCAAATGGCACGCTCTAGTCAAGGAGTATCGCGAGAAGTATGGCATATTTGACGACTGTGGAATGTTCATGTATAACAACAACCCGTTTAAGCCTTGGGGAGACTTCCTAACAGAGATAGACATCTTCGTAGCTGAGATGGAGCTTGACGAAGAGAAGTGGCGAGCCTTCGTTGAGTTGAAGCGTAAGATAAGCGAGGTAACGCTTGAGCATAACGGTAGCATAACCGCGTGCCATGGAGCTACCAGACCAGGCGACGCTGAGCTCATCCCAGTTGAGCTGAAGAACGGCATGTATGAGCTTATGAAGCTTATTAAGAAGTCTCTAGACCCGAACAACATTATGAACCCAGGCAAGTTCGGCCTTGACGTAGCCTATACTGAGGAGGTGAGGCTGTGATGCAGAAGGGTGTGAGGCTATAC
>WAQC01000017.1 GCA_015520425.1 Candidatus Pelearchaeum sp.
ATCTCGTGCCTCTCCATACCGATATTGCTTGGTGATTCATGTTTTTATGAGTGATGGCGCTAAGACTAAAAGCAGCTCGCTCCTCAGCATGTTGGTAGGCTATGGTTCAGGCGACCAGCGAGGAGCAGCTTCCCCCAGGCCAGGTATGGGGTAGGAGCTGGATAATATACGCAGCACTCGGAATACCCAAGATAGACCTTAATGAGTGGCGTCTAAAGATAAACGGCCTAGTCAAGAATGAGCTGGAGCTTACGTATGAGGAGCTTGATAAGCTGCCCAAGATAAGATATGTCAGGTCTTTTCACTGCGTAACCAAGTGGTCTATTAAGCAGGTTAGCTGGGAGGGTGTGGGTATTAGGCTTCTCGCGGAGATGGCGCAGCCGCTTCCTGAGGCTCGTTGGGTTATGTTCCACTGTGCCGATGGCTATACCACGCCTATACCGCTTGAGGACGCGCTCCATGAGGATGCCATAGTAGCGTTGAGGATGGATGGGAAGCCATTACGCCATGAGCAGGGCTTTCCAGCGAGGCCGTTCATTCCACATCTCTACGGGTGGAAGAGCGCCAAGTGGCTTACGGGAATAGAGTTCATGAACGAATATCGTGATGGCTACTGGGAGATTTTCGGCTATGCCGAGCGCGGTAATGTATGGCTTGAGGAGCGGTTTAAGGGAGGCTCAGGCAAGCATGTGAGGAGAAGCCCAGTAATGCGCTAAAGCCTGAAGGGAACGTAGCGGCTAGTATCTGGCCTAGCTTTCCCCACATAGAATATAGGCGTGTAGTTTTCAAATCTCCAGTATTCGCCGAAGTCTTCCTGCGCGTATGCGGCAACCACGTCCGCGGCGAAGAGCTCGTGGTCTCCTGATACCCTGCTCCACGCCACCTTGCATTCAAGCCACGCAACAGCTTCATCAGGTATTGGGACTGGAAGCTTCCTACCAGGCTTATGAGACAACCCAGCAGCCTTAAGCTTATCCTGCACCCCCACTCCAGAGGTCTCTCCCACATATACAGCCTTGTCAAGCTTATCATATGAGAGCCAGCAGACGGCGAACTGGCCTGACTCCTTAACAAGCCTATGCGTCGTGTGTGTAGTCATTATAGCTACCCCAACCATAGATGGGTTGAGCGATATGGGTATGCAGCTGCTCGCCATCATCGCGCCTATGGTTCCGCCGTGCTCAGCGGTTATTATCACAGGTATCACAGGGTAGAATAGGCGATGCACCCGTTCATGCGGAACTTCCTTATACAAGGGAACCACCATTAACCAGCTTCTCCAACTGGTCTGCGCATTCGTCAAGCGAGTTTACCCGCTTAATAACGCTACTGCAGCGAACCTCGCTATTCCAGGGCTGGTTGTAGAGGAGCATAAGCCTTCCCTGCTGTTGTAGCTCCTCAGCCAAGCGCGGCGAGTCATCAATATACACATCATAGCTATACTCCGATTTACTCTTCCTAGGCGGAACCCACGTAAATCGCCTATACTTAACCCCATGCTTATCAAGCCACTTCTTGACGTATGATACTGTCTTGGCTGGTCTTTGGGTTACTATATCCACGTCACCGTATCTTGATAGGTTATCCACATCCTCAGCCATGTCCTCTTCCAGCGGCGTAATCTCCCACCACCTACTCCAAGCCACTATCATGTATTTCATGAACTCGCTACGCGTTATTCCGTATTTAGCCCAGAACTCCCAGCTATCCACCTCGCTTCTCTCTATGTAGCGGCCTGTCTCCTCCTGATAGACTCGGAGCCACGCACCTAGTAGGTCTGCCAAAACCCCATCCACGTCAAGAGCTATCCTCAACCACCGCTCCCTCCGCTGTCTGACAGCCTCTCCGCAACAAGGGCTGCTGTGTATATGTTTCTAACCTCATCCTGCATGAACTGGCTTATCTTCCTGCTCAAGCGCTCTGGCACGCTCCTGATGAATGACATCTTTGGTATGCGCCTCTTCTCTTCTTCCACGCTGTAGATTATATCCTTCAACTCTACTTCGCGTTTCATCCCTAGTGCCTCCTCCACGACTTCTAGGGGTAGTCTATCTCCAAGAGAGTTTGCCAGTAGGTCGCGAACCTTTACCAGCCGCCCCATCCCCTCAGCCCCCAGCAAGACCGCTTGGAGGCCGCTTAGGCCAGAAGACGCAAGCATAGACTTCAGCGACTCCAGCTCGTAAACCGCTATTCTAAATCCCTGGTTCATAAGCTGCGTTATCCGCGCAAGTATCTTTGAGACCTCCTCATCGGGCTGTCCCAGCTCCTTAACTCCCACGACATGTGTTGTCTCTTCGCCATCAAAGAGCGCAACGGCATATAGCCCGCTTCTCAGGTCTTCGCGAAGAGTAAAGTCGGCAGCAGATATCGTAGCAAGTTTAAGCGCCCTAGATGGGCGTGGAATATCCAGAGAAAGGTCTCTTATCTTAATCCTGAGAGTGTCCCGAAGCCTTATGTAGTCTATTATGTTAAGCGCCTGCTGCTTGACTGTATCCCAGTCTAGCTTGAGCGTTATGAAGCTGGAGTACGCGAGTTCATCAACCTCTTCTAGGAATATTTCGTCCAGCTCGTCTGGCGTGTAGTTTTTGGTCATTTCGTAGAACTTGCCCCAATCCAACCGTACTAGAAGCCCAGCGCTCTCAGTCTCGTGCATCCCTATGACCTTCCTCTCACCCATCACCATGATATCGTACTTTATCGTGTCAAACGCAACACCCAGCAAGCGGCGCATTAGAATCATGATAAACGCCAGCCCAAGACGAAGTAGCTCAACGCTCTCGCGCGGCTCAACCTCAAAGCTAATACCATAAGTGTAGTCTGTGTATATCCCGCGTGTCGGTGTGGGGACTTCCATGGTTCTACGCTCCCTGTATATATGCGTCCTATCTCCGAAGGTCTCTATCCTCTTCCTATCGGATAGTATTCTCCACTGGACTCTGTTGGGTATCTTCGTGTATAGTCCGAAGCCCTGGCTTGGTGCGTGGACTACGCACATGACCTCGCTGTGTAGCTTGCCGTGGAAGTAGTCGCGTCTTATGCTGGGTGGCTCGCCCCACCTAGCTTTAGTCCGCTCATACTCTTCCAGCACGTAAGCCAGCGCGTCATGGTGGCGCATAACCTTCTCCGCTAGGTCGTCAACCACCACAGCAGTGATAACGCGCGATGAGCGGCCGCCCAAACGATGCTCAACAACTATTCCATCACTACTATAGTCTATACACCCTATTTGGAATTTCTCAACCAAATCCACGTGAGATATGTCTTCAAGCCGTTCAATTCCACCAGTCTCGGTGGTTCTCATGCGTTTAATCCCGTATGATGGTGCGAACTCGTAGAAGTTCATCTTCAGCCAGGTATTCTTTCCGTTGAATGTAAGCTCGCCATCCTCCTCAAGCTTCAGCCTCCTGAGGAAATTATAGTCCTCTGGGGAGAGTGTCTTCCTCAGGCTTGGGGAGATGAAGCGGTAAAGCGTCTCAAAGAGCTTACTGTATAGGTTTTCCTTATTGACTATTACTTTCTCCCCAGGTAGTTCTATCCATTTCCTTAATGCTTCAACTCCGCGTGTTAGTAAGTCTCTGTCCCAGAGGCCGCTGGGTATTATCACGGTCTCCGTCCTCTCTATCTCTGGTCTCCTGCCCTTCCTACCCTCGCGTTGCCTAAACTCCCTAACAGAGTCTGGCAGGCCTACGTGGACGACGCGCACAACTAGGCCGATGTCTATCCCCTGGCTCAACGTTCTGGGTGAGATGAGTATCTTTACCTCTCCTCTCCTGGCTCTCTCCTCAATCTCTTCGCGCTGCGTCTTCAGTAGGAGATGGTGGTGGGCAGCCACAGCCCTGTCGCTGGAGAGCCTAGAAGCCACACGTCTAGCGAGCTCTTCTGCACGCGCAATACCCCTTGTAAAGACTAGGGTGACGCCATCATCCTGAACATACCTAGCCAGTATATCAGCTACATCAACCGTTTCGTCAGGAACCTTAACCCCAGCAGCCTTGGCTACTTCAATTACCTTGAAGTATAGTTTTTTGAAGAGCTGATAGTCTTCCAGCGCCTTTATCACGTCATCCCCAGCCCCTGCTTCGCGGAATTTCTGCATCTGGCTTCTAAGCTCCTCCCAAGTCCTGCGCAGACTCTTCCCAAGGACTATGTAGTAGTTGTTGGCTGGGTGGAATGCGTGGCCCTCTATTATTGTCGTTCTCCTGTTGTTTATCATGGTTAGGTACTGGGCTACCTCATTCGGGTTTTCTAGGGCTGCGGTTATGAACGCCAGCTGGAGATTAGGGTTTACCGTCTGGACTAGGAGCTTGACCATGCTGAAGAGAAGCGCTATGGAGCGCGGCCCGTAGAAGTCAAAGTCATCCACCACGAGGAGGCCTGCCTTCTCTACGAACTGCTTTATAAGCGAGGGCTTTCCAGCCCCTATCTTCTTAAGTTCGTTTAGGAGGAATGCGGGGTTTGTAATGAGTATATGCGACTCTCCCAGCTCTTTGCGCAACTCTCTGAAGCTCATCCTCTTTAGCATGTTGCTCCTTTTCAAAGCGTCAAGCGCGAGCGTCTTCCTTCCTAGAGCGGCGGTGTATTCCCTCAACCTAGTTAGCTGGTCGTTGGCAAGAGCTAGAGTCGGGTAGATTGCTATGGTCTTCACGTCATTAATAGCCGAGTATAGAAACCAAGCCTCAGTCTTTCCAGAGCCTGTCCCAGATTTCAGAACCACATTCTCGCCCGATGTTAGGGCGTTTAGGGTTTTTTCTTGATGCTCGTAGAGGCGCATACCAGCTATTGCGGCGCAGCGCGGCTCGCTGGAGGAGGCTAGCTGTGGAAGTAGCTCGCTGAATGTTTTGTCAGCGAAGCTTGGGGCTACGGGTTGTGTTGTGAAGCGGTAGAAGTCGTATCCCAGCTCATCCAGCACATCGGCTGTTGATATAGCCAGCCGAGAGACCGTCAAGGAGCTTCTAACCTAACTAAAGCTTACGCGTCTGCTCTTAAGGCTTTAGCCCTTCATAGCGGCTTTCCTCACCAGAGCTATCACCTTCTCGTCATACCCATGCTGTCTTAAGCCGCGTATCATGCTTGCAAGATACTGCTGGGAAGGCGCAACCCTCCCGCGGGGGTTGCTGACGACGTAGGTAACTGCCTCCAGCTGGCCCTCTTCTGTCTCAACGACCACAAGCCGCCTCGCGTGCATCGTGGGAACACCCTCATACCTATCAAGAGTCTTGAGCTGCTCCTCCTCCAGCTGGTACACCGCGCCGTAAACTATTCCTTCGGGGTCTTCTACGATGTCTGCAACTCCTCCCCGCCAGCTTGTGGAGTATGCGTCAAACTTTATGCTGAAGCCACGTAGCCATGCTTTCTTCTCGCTGCTCCAGCCGCCTATTATGCGGCGGAGCATCTCCCTATCAAGGTTAGCGCCATACGCGAAATACCACACGCACATACCAGCAGTAGAGCTGTGAGGACTTATATGATGTTGTTCTTCTTCACGATACATTAAAAACTTAATATATTGTAGTGAGGAATCCTAAACATGCAACCCCGCACAGTTACCGCCCCCGCATCAAAATCCGTAGCAGTCATAGGGCTTCTCTCAGCCCTATACGTCGTGGGCGGCGTGTTGGTTGGTAATGCTTTAGGCCCTCTACTTAGGGGCTACCCAGCGCATTTTCTACGTGGTTTTCTCATGAGCTCGGCCGCGGCTTATGCGGGTAGAGCCTGGAGCGCCACCATGATGGGCGCGATAGCTGGAGTTATAATGCTGGTAACGATACCAGCACCAGCCCCTTACCTACCCCTAGCATCCCTAGCTGCTGGAGTAGCGTATGACACAGCATGTAGAGCAGGCGGCTCCTATGTTGAGAACAGCAGAAAGAAAGGAAGAATACTCATCGCAACATCCTTGAGCAGCATCTCCGAGTCCATAGTCGCGCTCTCCATACTCACAGCACTAGGAATAATAGAGGCACCCCTCTCAATAATCATACTCATCTGGCTAGCCGCCATGGCTGGAAACATACTGATAAGCAACGCGGGAGCGGCAGTAACACTATGGATTCTCATACGGCGTAAAATTATTTAGAGGATTAGATACTCTTTATCCACCTGCCTATTCTCTACTCCGAGAACATTAACGTCAAATGGTATGCCCCCATGTAGAACTGCAACACTCTTATTCATCAATAGCGCAGAGGCGATTCTCCCTATTGCGTCTGCCTTCATAGCGCCGCTTCCGCTGGCGCCTGTAACTACGACGCAGTTTAGGAATCTAAAGATTATTGGATTCCCGTCAAGCATGTTCATAGCGTAGCAACCTGCCCACATACTCTCTGGCCGAGCAGCCCCAAACTCTGGCAAGTATTTAGCCAGCATAGGCTGCGCGTTGTCATAATAGAACCTCTCTTCAGGAGTCATATCTATCTCAAACGCCCGGCCTATATCATCTGTCAGGCCAACCCAGAAACATCCCTCAGATTCGCGTGGAACTAGGTAAAGCCCCTTTGGAAAGAATATCATGGGAGGCGTTCCCAGCTTGTTGAGCCCGCCTTTATGGAGTAGCGCGCCAAGCTCGTTGCTGGACGCCCTCACTACTGCGAGCTGACGCTTCTTAGCTTTTACGAAACAATCAACTCCCAGCGGGTCTAAGAGGAGAGGAGACCAGACACCAGCAGCAACCACAATCTGCCGTGCTGTTATCTTCTCAGAATCGGCCTCAACTCCCCCGATAGCCTTCCCCTGCCACGCGCGCGGCTCGTTGGGAATTCCCAGAGGCTTCTCAGGCGCCAATATGAGGCGCTTAACATTCTTGCCGAAGATAAACTCAACACCATGCTCTTTACATTTCTCAAAATAGAAAGAGACGAGCTTCTCAACATCCAGCTGGCCGCATTCATGAGCGAATAACCCATACTCTATATCCTCAAGCTCCAGCATCTCCGCCTCCTCATCACCCTCAAACGAGGTAACCATTCCTAGAATACGGCTAAGCTCTCTACTCTCAAGTAGCTTGGCTTTACCAGCCTTTAGTATGGGGGCTAGATAACCCCCTATAGAGTCATACCTAGACTTTGTGAGGAGTATTAGGTAGCCTAGGTCGCGCATCCCGAAGCTATACTCCCCGCTTCTCTCCACCTCTCTGTAGAAGTCTATTGACGTCTCGGCCAGTATTCTATTGACATGCGAGGTGAATATCCCCCGCCTGTAGCCACCTACGCTCCTGGCCGTGTTGCCCTGCCCAGCCCCGCGCTCACGGTCAATAACAGCAACACTAAGCCTTGGGTTATGTTTCTTCGTATAGAAAGCGGTTGTAAGACCCAAAATCCCAGACCCAATAACTAGAATATCGTAGTCAGGCATCCCTAGACGTGGTAATTCCGTTGCTCAAAAATCTTCACAACACTAAATAGAGCCTGTTAATGGAAAAAGACGTAAGCAGCGGAATTGTAGTTGATTGGGTATGGAGGAGCTTTACCACGGGCCTTATAAGATTGACGTAAGCCACGTATTGGAGGGGCTTAGGGTATTTTCTGCTCGTAGGGTGCTTATTCAGGCGCCGCTGGGCTTCAGGGGGATAGCGGCCAAGCTCGCAGTCCTTTTGAATGACAGGGGCTTTACCCCAGTCCTCTCCAACTCCGCGTGCTGGGGAGGATGCGATATAGCGTATTCCGAGGCAGAGCAGGTTAAGGCCGACGCTATACTACACCTAGGACACTCGCCATTCATGCGCAGAGATAAAATACCTACAATCTACGTAGAGTGCAGATACGCTGACCCATCGCCTCTCATGAACATGCTTCCCAAGATACGTGAAGCACTTAGGGGAGAGCGCGTAATAGGATTAGGAGCAAGCGTCCAGTGGCTAGACCACGTAACGCTGCTGGCCAGTTATCTTGAGGATAATGGAATAGTAACACGCATAGCAAAACCCAGCATGTTCGCCATGCACTATGCACAAGTTCTTGGATGCGATTATTCGGGATTAAAGCAACTTGAGGCTGATGTTGATGCGTTTATGGTATTGGGGAGCGTATTCCACGCTTTAGGCATAGCGCTACTAACGTCCAAGACCACTTATGCTATAGACCCAGTGACCCAGACAGTCAAGGAGCTGGATGAGCATAGGAGGCGCATATTAATGCAGCGTTATGCCAATATACAGAAG
>WAQC01000018.1 GCA_015520425.1 Candidatus Pelearchaeum sp.
AGGTCTAGACGCGTCCCTGTAAGATGCTTAGACCTGCATAATTGGTTTCGTTTACCTCAGTTTTAGTGGCTCAACGGCTTCAAGCGGCGAGGAGCCCAGCCTCTCCCATAGACGCCCAATAATCCCCAGAACCTCCTTCTGGGCCTCCTCCTGCGCAACCTTCAGCAGGCGTTGATTCTCAGCTATGAGCTCGCCATCCACGAAGACATGCGTTACGTCTCCGCCTTTTATCCCGTTGACTATGTAGTTGTATGGTGAGCCTGTGAGCGGTGTGGCCAGTATCTTGGGCCGTATTATGATGATGTCTGCCTTCTTCCCAGGCTCTAGGGAGCCCAGCTCTCTAAGGCCATAAGCGCGGGCAGCGTCTATCGTTGCCATCTCCACAACCTTCTGCGCCGAGATAACCCCAGGGTCGCGGCGCGCTACCCTGTGGAGCAGGAAGCAGGAGCGCATGTTCTCAAACATGTCAAAGACATACCCGTCGTTCCCAAGGCTTACATTAACACCGTTGGCCAGCATCTCTGGAAGAGGCTGGACGCCAACGGCGTTGAGCATGTTGCTCATAGGGTTGTGCGCAACGTTGGTCTTCGTCTCACCGAGTATTCTTATCTCCTCAACGTTTAGATGGACGCAGTGAGCCAGCACAGCGCGCTCCGAGAGGAGGCCAACATCACGAAGCCGCTCAACTGTTCTCTTACCATACCGCTCTATGTTGTGATAAACGTCGTTGGGGCCTTCTGAGACGTGTATGGTTAGTGGGGCTTTGTATTTCTCGGCTGCCTCAACCCCAGCCCTTATGAGGTCGTCGCTAATCGTGAATGATGCGTGTAGGCTTATCATGCCTATTGCTCTTCCCCTGTCGCCGCGCTTGAGGAAGCGTATGTTCTCCTCAAGGCCGCGCCGTCCTTCTTCTTCACTTCTCCTCTCGGTTGCCTCAAACGAGATTATCCCGCGTATCCCTACTTTATTCACCGCCTCTGCTATCCTGTCCAGCGAGCCTTCTATCCCGTTGGGCGCCGAGTATGTGTCGGCGAAGGCTGTTGTTCCGCTTAGGGCGAACTCCATACACGCCGCGAGCGCGGTAGCGTATGCGTCGTCATTATTCAGCTTCTCGTCAAGCGGCCACCACACGCGCTGGAGTATCTGGAGAAAGTCGCTGGGCGGCTTGATGTTGAGCGCCGCTCCTCTAAGGGCTATCCCGTATAGATGCGTGTGCGCGCATATCAGCCCAGGCATAACTATGCTATCACGCGCTTCAACAACCCTGTCTGGCTTCCCGTAGCGTAGAACATCATCCACACCCCCTACAGCAGCTATCCTATCGCCCTCAACCATCACAGCACCCCTGCTCACCACGCGGCGGTCAGCGTCCATAGTAACTACTAGCCCATCCCTGATGAGCGTCTTCTCGCCAGACATCCAGCTACACCGAGGCTATCTTCTTGATTACGTACTCGGCGTTTCCGCTCAGTGGGAGTAGTAGCGGCGATGTGCAGCCGTGTTGCATGTATTCCTTGACTTTAGCCTTCACGTCTTCAACCGTGCCTGAGGCGGTTATCAGCCTCACCACATCATCGGGAACTATCTCGGTGGCCTTCTCAATCCCCCCAGGCTTGGCTGGCCAGCCTCCCATAACTTCCTGAACCTCCCTAATCAAATCCTCGCTGACGCCGCTGGCCTTCATGATATGCGGCTGCTGGCCCAGCGTCATGGTTACATGCTTCTTCGCCAGCCTTATCGCCTTGTCGGCATCCTCCTCCATTGAGCAGGCTATGAGCTGCGGCCTGTCTATCTCTTCCAGCTTCCTTCCAGCCTTTGCAGCTCCCTCCCTGATGCGCTCAAGCGCCTTGTCATTATACTGGGGTGAGACCAGGTAGTTTAGGAGCACGCCGTCAGCTATCTCGCCTGCGAGGCGCATCATCTCAAAGCCCGTAGCGCCGATGTATATCGGGATATTACGCGGCTTCTCCCCAGCGCCGTGAAGAACATCCAAGCGAACCCCACGCATCTTGACGAACTCTCCCTCGTAATCCACCGTCTCCATCCTGAAGAGACGACGTATAACCTCCACATACTCCCGCATACACCTGAGAGGCTTCCTCCTCTCAATCCCAACCTTCCACGCCAGCGGGTCCCACCAGGCGCCAAGCCCAAGCATCACGCGCCCATCAGAGAGCTCGTCAAGCGTGGCGAAGGTCTGCGCTATGAGCGCGGCGTTCCTAGTCCATGTGTTTATCACACCAGCCCCTACCTTGATTCTCTTAGTATCAGTAGCTATCGCCGCCATAGGTATTAGGGCATCCCTAGCGAGCCTTGACTCAGCAACCCACACAGACTCAAACCCATTCTCCTCAGCAATCTGAGAATACCTAACCATCTCCCGCACATGCATGTCCTGCAGGTAGAGGCCTAAGCGTGGAATTGAAGCCATAACACCAAAAACCAAACACTACGTAATAATCATTACCCGCGAAGCCTCGCTAGCCTTATCCGCGCAATCTTGGATAGGTTCCACCTGCCGTATTTATTCACCAGTACATAGTTCTCATCCGCAAGCCTTTGAAGGAGCTTCTCAACGTATCCATCAAACCCCATCCTATCGTAGAGAACCTTATAGCCCAGCGCCAAGCCAGAGAGGAACGCTCCAGGCTTTAGATTATCCTGAAACTGCCTAACATCCATTACATGGGCGTCAAAAGCTCTATTTCCTCCACTGGCTCTTAGCAACTTTATGCGCAGCTCCGTCTCCTTAGATAATTTCTTCTCAAAACTCAGCTCCCCATCAACCACTATCAAAACATCAACATCAACAGACTGTTTATCATAATATACACTACTCCCAAACACAACAACAGCCAATAACCTATCGCCGAATATTTCTCTGGCGATATTCACGATGCTACTAAACATCTATGCCGCTCCTCCTCAAGTATGCCAGAGCAGCCTCAACAACTTTCCCAGCCATTCCAATGGCAGCATATGCTCGCGGGCGATTTTTCTGAATAGACTCATAATGTAAGTTATGTTAAGTTATCTACTCAGCCAGCCAGGGTATGAATTTCTGCTGGTCAACGTCAAATATTCCTTTGTCGGTTATTCTTGCGTGTGGGATTACTGAGAGGGTTAGTAGGTTGGGGAGGGGCATGTATGGGTGGTCTAGCACGCCCATCTCCTTGAATGCTCTCCGTAGGTTCTTCATCTTCTCCGCCACCGTCTCAAACTTCTCCTCCGACATTAGCCCAGCTACGGGGAGCTCAATCTTTGCCAGCACCCTGGAGTTCTTTACAGCGGCTATTCCCCCTCGGCTCTCAATCACCAGCGAGGCTGCTTTATGCATGTCTCGCGTATCTGTTCCCACTACTATGAGGTTGTGCGCGTCGTGAGCGACTGTTGAGGCTATCGCTCCCTGTTTGATTAGGTTGCGGGCAAACCCCACTCCTCTGCTACCCGTCTTTCCATGCCGCTCAAAGACGAGCACCAACGCTATATTATCCAGAACAAACCTGCCATCCCTAACCTCAACCTCAACACGCCCAATCCTGGTGAGAATCATCTCTAGGAAGGCGGCTGCGGGGTTCTCAAGCTCGCCAGAGTAGGAGGCGAAGTCTATTGCGTTGACCGTTATCTTGCCATTCTGTATGGGTGGCTTCACCTCAAAGTCCTTCTCGCTTAGGGTGGGGAGCTTCACGGTGTCCAGTGCCTTACGGTCAAACCTCCTCTCTGGAATCTCCACCACCAGCTTTCCATCCCTAGCTACGACCTTGCCATCGGCTATAACCATGCTAACGCTGAACTTCTCCAAGCTCCGTAGGAGAACGATGTCAGCAACCTTCCCAGGAGCTATCGCGCCCAAGTTAAACATACGCATATGCAAAGCTGGCCTGAGCGTGGCGCTCCTAACAGCCTCAACAGGGTCCATCCCAGCCTCAATAACAGCCCTGACCACATGGTCAAGATGCCCAGTCTCGCGCAGGTTATCAGGCATAACATCATCAGTCACTAAGATTATGTTCCAGGGGTCTGGAAGCCTCTTAAGCTCCGCTACGAATTTCCTGGCGTCTAGTATGTAGGGGCCGCGTAGCTTTAGGTACATCCCAGCCCTAAGCTTCTCCAACGCCGTCTCTACTGTGAAGTTCTCGTGGTCCGCCTCTGGGCCTGCTGCCGCGTAGGCGTTTAGCCTAGCTCCTGAGAGGAGGACGCAGTGGCCGTCTATAACTGCTCCGCGCCTATGCCCTATCTCAATCATGCGTATCATCTTCGGGCTATTGGAGAGCACTCCCTCGTAGTCCATCACCTCACCCAGGCCGACGATTCCATCCCAGCCAAGCATCTCCTCAACATCTTCAGGCGTTATCTCAGCACCAGCGGTTACCGCCTGCGACTCTGGAACACACGTGGGCGCGAAGAAGTATATCTTAAGCGGGAGGCCGCGGCCGTTCTCCAGCATCATGCGCACACCCTCCTTACCGAGGACATTCGCTATCTCATGCGGGTCTGCGCACACTGTAGTTGTCCCGCGCGGGAGCACGGCCTCGGCGAACCTGGCTGGCGTTATCATGCTACTCTCTATGTGTAGGTGCGTGTCTATCAGGCCTGGAACAGCCGTAGCCCCGTCTCCATCTATAACCTCATCAGCGTCCCGCACCTCGTCGCCAACATAAACAATCCTATCGTGATAGACGCCAATACCAGACCTTATTATCTCGCCTGAAAAGACGTTAAGCACATCAACATTCTTTATGAAGAGCGTCAGCCTCCTCTTCCCAAGCGCCGCCTCAATAATCTCAGAAACGCTCGGCTGCGACATTTTTCACATGCTATCTTAATGCTCATATAAAGGTTTAGATGGATGGACAATAATACGCCTAGCCCCTTCCACTCTCTAGCCCTGTTGAGGCAGGTATAAAAATCTCAGAAGCGTTTTGTATGCTCTTGTCGTCTTTACAGTCAAGCAGCTTGACGATAGAGACGACAAATCCATGGTATATGCTTTATTTAGTGAGCAATTAGTAATGTGGGCTGCCTATGCTTGACTTGGTTATTAGGGGCGGGAGTGTTGCGACGGAGTTTGGCGTCTTCCAGGCGGATATAGGGGTTGAGGATGGCAGGATTTCCAGGGTTGCGCGTCTGGTTGAGGAGCCTGCTGAGAAGGTAATCAACGCTGGTGGGAAGCTCGTAATCCCAGGGGGTATTGACGGCCATGTCCATTTCGCCATGCATTACAGCGATGGCATCTATACTGCGGATGACTTCTATAGCGGCACCGTCGCTGCTGCCTGCGGCGGGATAACCACCATAATAGACTTCGCAACACCAGAGCAGGGCCAGTCGTTTATTGATGCTTTTATCGCTAGGCGCCGCCAGGCTGATGGTGAGGTGGCCGTAGATTATGGCCTGCACCTATCTGTGGTAAGCGCCGATGCGCGGCGCCTGGCCGAGCTTGGGGAGCTGTATAACGAGCATGGCGTTGCAAGCATTAAGGTCTTCACGGCCTACCGTAGGCGTGGCCTCATGCTGGATGACGGAGCTATGCTAGACGTTCTCCGCGAGGCTGCTAGGCTGGGAATACTAGTTCTAGCCCACTGCGAGAATGAGGACATCATAAACCGTAATGTTGAGCGATTCCTATCCGAGGGGAAGACGGGTGTAGAGTATCATGGTTTGAGCAGGCCTGACTATGTTGAGGCCGAGGCTATACGCCGTCTCTCGTTCTTCGCAGGCTTAACAGGAGCTAGGCTACTAGTTGTCCACCTCTCCTCTGGTATGGGTCTTGAGGCTGTGAGAGATGCGAGACGCGTTGGTGTTAGGGTTTATGCCGAGACCTGCCCCCACTACCTAATGTTTGACGACTCTGTTTATCGGAGCAGAGATGCCGCGCTCTATCTAATGTCCCCACCTCTCAAGAGCACGCGTGATAGGGATGCTCTATGGGAGGGCGTGGTTGATGGTGGAATAACGGTGATGGGAAGCGACCACGCGTGTTTCACAGCCAGGGATAAGAGACGCTCAGAGGTCTTCACTGAGATTCCAGGCGGCGTTCAGGGGACTGAGAACATAATACCCATACTCTACTCAGAGGGCGTCGCCAAGGGCCGTTTATCTATTGAGCGCTTCGTCGCGCTGGTTTCAGCAAACCCAGCAAGGCTATACGGCCTCTACCCGCGTAAGGGCGCGATACTCCCAGGCTCCGACGCCGACTTGACGATAATAGACCCGAACATGAAGGTTAGGCTGGGCAGGGATGCGCTGCACAGCAGGCTTGACCACTCCATCTATGAAGGGGTTGAGGTCAGGGGCTATCCTACGGAGGTCGTATCACGCGGCCGTGTTATAGTTGAGAACCGCGAGTTCGTCGGGCAGAGGGGATGGGGACAATACCTAGCCAGGAGAGGAAACCCGAAAACAGTAGAGGGTTTATAATGAATCCGCTACAATCCTTAAATACAATTTGTGTAAGTAAGTTGATATGACGCTTGAAAAACGCCTGACGAGGCGGAAGTTTCTAGGCGTCTCCACAGGAGCCGCGGCGGGGGCTGTTGCTGCTGGCGCAATTATTGGCGGAATAGCAGGCTATTTCGCAGGCCAGTCCACAGCACCAACAAAAGAAGTAACAAGAACAGTAACAACCACCGTCGCTGGACCGGCCCAGACGGTTACGAAGACCGTTGAGAAGCCTGTTACCGAGAAGGTGAAGGCTGGCTACGTGTATGTCGGCCCAGTAGGCGACTTCGGCTGGACATACTCTCACGACTTAGGTAGGAAATGGGCTGATGCGCGGCTTGCCAATGTTGAGTCCACGTATATAGAGAGCGTGCCTGAGGCTGAGGCTGCTGGCGCTATTGAGACGTTGCTGGCTGAGGGTTATGAGCTCATAATCACAACCAGCTTCGGCTACATGGATGCCACGGCCGAGATGGCTGAGAAGAATCCAGACAAGTATTTTGTCCATATATCAGGCTACCGCAGCGGCGCTGCTGGAAACGCGCCTGAGAACATGAGCGCAGCCTTCGCGGAGTTCTACCAGCTATACTACCTTAACGGCCTCGCGGCAGGGGCGGTAACAAAGACTGGAGTAGTCGGCTACGTGGCTGCCCACCCAATCCCAGAAGTAATTAGACACATTAACGCCTTCGTGCTGGGCGCTAACTACGCTTATAAGAAGAGAACAGGAAAGAACATCAAGGCATATGTTAATTGGCTCTTTAGCTGGTTTGACCCTGGCAAGACCCGTACTGCCGCTGTCTCGCTCATAGAGGAGAAGAACGCTGATGTGCTTGCTTTTACCGAGGACTCGCCGACAACACTACAGGTGGCTGAGGAATATACGACGCAGAAGGGTAAGCAGGTCTGGAGCCTCAGCCACTATGGAGACATGACCCAGTATGGGCCTAACTCTCACCTGACTGGGCAGATAGTTAATTGGGGCCCGCTCTATCTGGAGTTCTACCGCATGGTCGCCACTGGGACTTGGCAGAGCGTTGACATATGGACTAGGATAGGCGACTACCTTCCTTGGAGGTGGCGGCTGCCTGTTGAGAAGAGCACCGCTGGCAAGCCTGAGGGAACTGTCTATCTAGCTCCTCTCAACCCTGCGATACCGTCTGAGTGGCAGCTTGAGATTAAGCGGCGCTACGAGGAGATGAAGGAGCTCCTCTTTGAGCCGTTCTCGCCTGAGGGCAATCTTGACCAGCCGATAAGAGACCAGGCTGGCGAGGTAAGAATAGGCCCTGGCGAGAGAGCGGACCACGACATGCTCTGGACTATGGACTGGTTCGTTGAGTATATTGAGAGCGAGCTGCCGAAGGTCTAGACAGCCGCCTCTTTAAACTCTCATATATTTTTTAGAAGCCCTGCCCTTAACGCTAGTTGGTGCGCTAAGGGAAGCGTATGCGCGGTGGTGATAGCCGAGAGATACTGGTTGAGATGCGCGGCATAACTAAGAGATTCCCTAATGTCCTGGCTAATGACCGTGTTGATTTTACCCTACTGCGCGGTGAGGTTCATGCTCTCTTGGGTGAGAATGGAGCGGGCAAGACCACGCTCATGAATATTCTATACGGGTTGTATCGTCTTGATGAGGGAGAGATATGGATTAAGGGTAGGCGCGTGAATATACGCTCACCGCGCGACGCTATAAGGAATGGTATTGGGATGGTTCATCAGCAGTTCAGGCTCATACCAACGCACACAGTAGCGGAGAACGTCATACTAGGATTGAAGGAAGCAGGATTCTACCTCAACTATAGCGACATTAACGAGAGGCTGAGGGAGATAATCTCCTTCTATGGCTGGAATATCTCACCATCAGCCCGCGTGTGGCAGCTCTCAGCGGGGGAGAAGCAGCAGGTAGAGCTTCTGAAAGCTCTCTACCGTAAGGCGGATATACTCATACTTGACGAGCCAACCTCGGTGCTAACCCCGCAGGAGACGACGCAGCTCTTCGCGACCCTCAGAAAGATGGCTGGCGAGGGGCTGGGGATAATTCTAATCAGCCACAAGCTGGATGAGGTCATGCAGGTGAGTGATAGGGTAACTGTGATGCGGCGCGGGAGAGTTGTGGCCACCAAGCCAACACGCGAGACAAACCCCAACGAGCTGGCCAACCTCATGGTAGGCAGACCGCTGATAACAAGCTTTGAACGCCTAAACAAACCAAGCGAAAAGCCGATACTCCGCGTAGAGAATCTTCGCGTGCTTGATGATAAGGGACTCCCAGCGGTTCGCGGCGTCTCCTTCACAATAAGGAGGGGCGAGATTCTAGGGATAGCTGGGGTTACTGGGAATGGCCAGCAGGAGCTGGCCGAGACCATAGCAGGGATAAGGAAGGCCGTCTCTGGGAAGATAATACTTGATGACATGGATGTGACGAATAAGGGCTCTATGTTCATGATTAGGCAGGGCGTGGCGTACATACCAGCCGAGAGCTCCAAGTGCGTCGCTTACCAGATGAGCGTCGCGGAGAACTTGGTGATGAAGTCTTTTAGGTATGAGCCTTTCTCCAAGTCTATCGTGATAGACTGGAATAGTATTAAGCAGCATGCGGAGCGCTTGATTGACGCTTTCAGCATCGTTACCCCATCACCCAACACTAGGGCGGGTAATCTCTCTGGAGGGAATATCCAGCGCCTCATACTAGCGCGCGAGCTTACTGGACTTCCTGGAAGCTCTGCCCCGAAGCTGATTATAGCAACATACCCAACACGCGGCCTTGACGTGGCCGCTACAGAGTTTGTCAGGAGGACGCTCATACAGAACCGCGACCAGGGAGCGGCCATCCTCCTAGTATCAGAGGACCTTGAGGAGATAATGATGCTGAGCGACAGGATAGCTGTAATGTACCGCGGCGAGATAGTCGGGGTTCTTGAGCAGCGGGAGTTTGATGTTGAGGTTATCGGTATGATGATGACAGGAGCTAAGCGCGGGGAGGCTGCTTGAGGTCTGCTCTACCCCTGATTAGGGTTCAGCGTAGGCTTGAGGTGCCGCGCAGGGTATCAGCGGCGGTTAGCGCTGTCTTCATACTCCTCTCATTCGCGGTGGCTGCGCTTATCTTTGAGCTGATGGGAGTAAGCTCCATAGCAACCTTCGGCGTGATAGCATCGGTCTTCACAAACCCCAACCTACTCCTACAAGCAATCCTACGCGGCCTACCCATAGGCCTGGCAGCCCTAGGACTCTCAATAGCGTTCCGCATGAACTTCTGGAACATAGGGGCGGAGGGCCAGCTATACATGGGCATGTTCGCCGCCACTGGTGTTGTGCTCCTCCACGAGTATCAGGGGCTGATAGCCGAGCCGCTGGTCATAGTATTCATGGTCCTCGCATCATTCGTGGCAGGCGGGCTATACTGCGCGCTGAGCGCGGCGCTCAAAGCCAAGATGGGCGTGAATGAGGTCCTGACAACACTCATGCTAAACTACGTCGCCATACTCTTCGTGGATTTCCTAGTCTACGGCCCCTGGCGCGACCCCAAGGGCTTCAACTTCCCCCTCTCAATACAGTTCCCAGACTATGCGCGGCTTGGGTTTGTGATGGGTAGCCCCAGCTATGAGGGGCTTGCGATGCTCTTGGTGGTGGCGTTCTTGGTTTATGGCTTGATGCGCCATACTACGCTGGGCTTTGAGATGCGTGTCGTCGGTGAGAGCCCAGAGGTCGCGAAGCACGCGGGGATAAGCTATGCTAAGGCGCTCATAATAGGCGGGTTCATCTCAGGCGGGCTGGCCGGGATAGCTGGCTTCAGCGTCGTGAGCGGAATCATAGGCAGGCTAAGGCCGCGCGCATCACCAGGCTACGGCTACACCGCAATCATAGTAGCGTTCCTAGCCCTCCTAAACCCCTGGCTCATAATACCAGCCAGCATCTTCTTCGGCGGCCTGATAGTGGCTGGAGACCTGATACAGGCATCCCTCAAACTACCCTTCGCGGCAGTCCAGATATTCCAGTCAATAATCTTCCTCTTCATAATAGCTGGGGAGTTCATGAAGCGTTATAGGATAATAGTTAGCTGGAGGTGAGTTTGGTGGCTGACGTAGCCTGGATTGAGTCCGTGCTGAGCGGCGCGGTTCAGGCTGGGACTGTGTATCTCCTGGCCTCGCTGGGCGAGGTCTATGCTGAGCGCTCAGGGATACTCAACCTTGGGCTTGAGGGGATGATGATAATAGGCGTTGCGGTCTCCTTCATCTTCACAAACGCACTAGGCCACGGCGCCGCTCTCCTAGTTACCATGCTCGTCGGCGGCCTTGTGGCGTTGATTCTAGCGTTCATGGCTGTGAGCCTTAGGCTCAACCAGATTGTAGTCGGCCTGGCTTTGACTCTCTTCGGCCTGGGGTTGAGCGGCTTCATAACGTCGGCGGAGATAAGGAAGGGCATCCTGCTATCCCTGAACCCCAACCTAAGCGAGGCGACGCTGGTGACGCAGCAGGCTCCGAAGCTGCCCAACATAGCCATACCAGTCCTATCCGAGATACCGCTGATAGGCGAGCCGCTCTTCAACCAGAACATCCTAGTCTATGTCTCGTATATTCTAGCGATTGTGATGTGGTTTGTGCTGTTCAGAACCAGGTTTGGGCTTAGCCTCCGCTCCGTAGGTGAGAACCCAGCGATGGCAGACGCTATGGGCGTGAACGTCTATCTCATGCGCTACATCGCTACTGTGATAGGCGGGATGCTCGGAGCCCTGGCTGGGGCATATCTCTTCATAGGCTACCAGCCCTTCTGGCAGGAGGGGATGACGCAGGGTAGGGGCTTCATATCGCTGGCTCTGGTAATCCTAGCTACGTGGAGCCCGCTCCGCGCGATTCTTGGAGCATACCTCTTCGGCGGCGTTGAGGTGCTCCAGTTCAGGCTTCAGCTCCTCGGAGTAGGCGCGCAGACACCCCAGTTCCTACTAATGCTACCATACCTCGTAACGATAGTTACCCTCACCCTCCTCTCATTTGAGGGCGTGAAGAAGAGGATAGGCGTCCCCGCAGCGCTGGCAACACCATACTCAAGGGAATAGAATTTATCGCGGCCTTAAAGCGTTAGAGTGTATGGATAGGCTATTCGCGCGTTGTAAGACATGCCACCTATGGTTTAACACTGGAATAAGCGACGCGAGCCTTGGGGAGCGCGCGTCTGTTGAGGTTAGGTGCCCAGTTGGTCATCTTAACGCTTATTCGCGTGAGGAGCTTAGGCCTGAGAGCAGCTTTGGGAGGCGCTACCGCAGGGTTGCTGGGAGGCCGGTAGACTCCTAGGCCTGGAGTAGCTCTAGCATCTTTCTATGCTTGTGGCATAGCTCGTGGCCTGCTAGCTGGGCTTCTAGAACCTCTTCCTGCCAGTGCGCATTATAGAGGCGGCAGCACTTGTCGCCGCAGAAGGCTTCGCCGAGGGCTTGGTAGAAGACTGCCTGGAGGGCGTAGCCCTTCATTACCTCGGTTAGCCGCTCATCATCATATTCCATAAACCTCCCCCGCATTTGTTGTTTCATCTCCTCCCACACCAGCGGCGTTAACGGGGCTGCGGTGTGTGTTGTTGCTAGGTAGAATTCGCGGGGCTTGGCTGGTCCTTCAACTATCCCAGTGGTTGAGATTAGGCTTGGGTATCCGCATACAATAACCCTGACGTGGTATCTGTCTTCTCCATATGTTGCGAGTAGGCGGCCTGTGAAGATTATGTGCGCCTCGCTTAGGTTGCTTTCTTCCCTCTTCAGTAGGTTGCGGCAGATTGTTTGTATTATGAAGCCGTCGTAGAGTATTCCCAGCGGCCTCTTGCCTGGGTTTTTGAGTAGCAGTTTTTCGTACTCCACCTCGCCGTAGAGGGGCTGACGGCTGGGTAGGGGCTTTAGTGGGTTCTGTATCCGCGCTGCTGCGAGGAGCCGCGCTACCTGCTCAACATCTGCGGCGTGGTGTGTGAAGAACTCCTGCCTGACATCCACCTCTAGTGCTGGGAGCTTTTCTCTTAGGTATTCGGCTATCTCTCCTGGGTTTAGGGTTTTGCTGGATGGGTCAGTGTATAGGTGGAGCTTCCTTAATCTCGCGTAGCTTCTCATACGCCACCTGCGCCGCCTTACGGCCTGAGAGGAGCATGGCTCCAAACGTAGG
>WAQC01000019.1 GCA_015520425.1 Candidatus Pelearchaeum sp.
ATGTAGCCTTTGATGACCGCGAATCGTTTAAGCGAGCCTCCCCCGCCCAGGCTATGCACCGCATTCTTAAGGGTGTAGTAGCTATCCCGTAGCGAGATTATCCTAACAGCTTCTTTCTCGGAGACCTCACGGAGACGTGTCTCTATCTTGTTTAACTCCTCTTCAAGCTTAGCCACCTCGTCGGATACGTTCTTATACGCTTCTGCTGGTTTTCGGGGAAGCTCTGGCGGGAGCGTGAATGGGCTAATCCCAAGCCCGCGTAGGGTTTTGTCTATCTTCTCGGCTAGCTTCTTACTACCTACTATGAGGACAGCGCTCTGTGTTGGGGTGAGTGGGAACTCCAGCACCGCCGCCTCCTGAAGGGCGCGCGAAAGCTCCGCCACATCCTTTGACGGAGCTAGAGCAAAGACAACATAGAGGCGGCGCATACGAGCTAGGGAGTCAAGGTCTACATCAACATTAGAGAGGAAACTAAGGGCGGCTAGGAGAGTTTTAAGCTCGCCCAGCCGCTCATTAATCTGCTTCCTCCTACTTACAAGTGTGTTAAGCTCCTCTATGAGTGGCTTAGCTTCTGCGTCAAGCTTTTCCAAGAGCTTCCTAATGTCATCTGCCGTGTATTCGCGCTGTTCTATACGAGCCTTGCCCATGAGCTGGTTTATTACCCCAAGCCCCTCGCGGAGTCCCAGCTCTTGTATTAAGACCTCCAGCGGTATGTAGCCCCTCTCGGCTGCCTGCTCAAGCTCGCGGAGAACAGGGTCTCCAGCGCCCTCTGTTCTTATGGGGTGGAACTCCTCAAAGCGGTAAAGCTCCCTAAGAGCATCTTCCAACTCGCGACGCGGGACGATGAGCGTAACCTCGGTGACAGGTATTAGCCCCAAGACCCCCTGCCTCGCCACTAAATACCTCACGATATAAATCCATCCTAGCGCCTACACATAATCGGAGCGGCTTACTATGTTATGCGGGGTCTCGCCCTTGAGGAAGCGCACCACATTCTCGGCGGCAAGCCTGAGCATGGTAAACCAGACCTCATCATTACCCAAGCCCCCAGCAACCCAAGGCGTGCCTATGACGTTCTTGAATCGCGTTATCTCAGCATCCTCAACGAAGCGCTCCTTATAATGCCACCAAACATCGCTAGCAAACCTAAACTCTGGGTTAGCTCTCAGGAACTCTATGAGGTCGTCTCGTTTAACTAGGTCTGCGCGCGCTATATTGACGAGAATCGCGTCTTTCTTCATTAGTTCAAGCCTCCGCTTATCTATCATCCAGCGCGTATGCTTCGTTAATGGGGCGGCCAGGACCACTATATCGCTCTCGCTCAATACCTTGTCTATTGCTTCTGGGCCTCCCACAAAGTCGCACTCAAGCGATGACCTGCCAGAGCGCGTGGTAGCCATTACCCGCATCTTGAACGCTTTAGCCACCTCCGCTATCCGCCTGCCTATAGAGCCCATGCCGATTATCCCTATCGTAAGCCCCGCGAGGCTGCGTGCCCCAGGGCTTGAGTCGTAAATCCCCTCCCGCATATTGGCGGCGTGTATGTGGAGGTTCTTCATCTCAGCCAAGATGAGCGCCCAGGCATGCTCCGCGACAGCATCAGAGTTAGACCCAGCGTTGCTGCACACCATCACGTTCTCAGGAATCTCGCTCCAGGGAAGCGCATCAACACCAGCAGCTACGGACTGTATTAGCCTGAGCTTCTTCATCTTACGAAGATGCTCGGCATTAAGATAGAAGCAGAGTACTACATCAACTTCTGGGAGTATCTTCTCAAGCTCTGGCGAGTCCTTTTGATAAACACGGCCATACCTGCTGAGCAGCGCCTCAACATCGTCGGTGAGCTTAACATAAGATAGGATTACAGGCTTCTCCATAATCCACATGAGGGACAGAATACGCGGATTATTAAATCTCCCCTATGCCTAGCCGCCTGTTGTCTCGGAGGGCTCTGGGTAGATTACCTCGGTAACCAGCTTGGAGCTACAGAAGACGCAATACACGACGGTCTTGGCGCAGTCTATGTGGTAGCGCGCCCCGCAGCTGCATTCCACGTACATGTCAGCCTCTTCCTGCGGTCTTGAGGGGAGGCGCGGCTTTATCGCCTTGCTGCAATAGCCGCATATCCTATGTAGAGCCAGTATGTCGCGCTGGGTGAATATCCCGATAACCTTCCCAGCCTCGGTAGCTATGAGGCGGCGTATCTTCTTCCTACTCATCAGGTCTGCCGCCTCCTCCAGTGTTGCGTTGGCGTCAATAGTGATTAGGGGGCTGCTCATTATATCGCGTACCTTCACGCTACTTGGTGAAAGCCCCCTAGCGGTAACTTTCTTGAGCATATCACGCTCAGTAACCACTCCTACGGGCTTACCCTTTTCCGTAACGAGGAGCCCGCCTATGTTATTCTCAACCATTAGCTTGGCGGCCTCCTCAACGGAGGCATCAACATCCACACTCACTACTTCGCGGACAACCACATCTCTTACGCGAGCATTTATCCACATGACGGTGGGATTCAACAGCAAACGCAGGGTATAAAAGCGTTTCCATGGAAAAATCCGCATAAATTAGGTAATTTACGTTAATGCGAAAGCTAATATATGGATTGACCCGCGTTGTCGCCATGGATTGGAGTAAGATTGTTGATTGGTCTAATGTCAGGGTTTACGACCTTTCCCAGCCAACTAGCTGGAAGCAGCCGCCATTTATGTGGTATCCGCCGATGAAGGTTTATTGGATTAAGCATCTGGGCGAGCATGGGGTTAACGCACAGTTTATAGAAACATCGCTCCACTTCGGGACGCATTTTGACGGCCAGGCACACTTCGTCACAGGCGGTAGGGACATAGCCAGCCTGCCCCTTGAAGACTACTTGGTCGGCGAGGGTGTCGTTGTGGATATAAGCCCATACGTAGGAGATTACGACATCTATACTGTTGATACGCTCAAGCAGGCGGCGAAAGATGGTGGCGTAGAAATAAAGAAGGGAGACATCCTCATAATACATACTGGCTATCACCGCTATGCTTGGTGCGGTGAAGAGCCCGACGAAGTGCGCTACATGGTGAAGCATCCAGGCCCAGATGTGCGCTTCGCCAAGTGGTGTCTGGAAATGAAGTTTAAGTGGCTCGGCGTAGATGCAATCTCACAAGACCACCCGCTTAACACCGTGATAAGAAGAGCCCGCCCAGACCTAGTTGCTGAGGCTGAGAAGAAGTGGGGTAAGAAGATAGACGAGCTCATGCCCTGGCCAGAGAACTACCAAGTAATGCACACCATGCTCTTCCCACACCTCATACTCCACGCAGAGAACCTAGGCGGCGACATCAAGAAGGTTCTAAACAGACGCGCAATAATAGGAGCGTTCCCCTTCAAGTTCCAAGACGGAGAGTCGGCATTCGCGCGTGTTGTCGCCTTCGTCAGCGAAAAATAATATTATATTTTATTTTTTAGGTTATTTGACGAAGCACGCGCTCTACTAGATAATCTCTCCTACTCAGCGCGGCGGTAGCTATCAAAACTCCTAATGAGGCGTCTATCCCAGAACTATGACCACGCCGCGCTAGGGCTAGCACGTGGGTAATGAGGCCTTCCCCATCCCCATTATGTATTGATAGCAGTAGGTTGGCCAGCGTTTCATCAACAAACCCGCGTTGGGCATAGTCCAAGAGTAGGGCGCTGGCCCAGCTAGTATGCCTTAGGAGCTTGTCTCGGTCTATGGTTATCTTATGTTCGGTGAGCATGTTTATTGTGGTGAGGAAGCCTGCTAGGAAATCATCACCCGAAGGTGTGAATCCTCCCCCCAGTCCTAGTAGTGGTGTGTAGTTGTTCCAGTCGTGGATTGCTTGAGTATTTCCTCGCAAGAGTGGAGCTATTACGTTCTGTATGAAGAGCTTAAACTCGCGCGTCTCTGGTAGCGGTATGGGGCTTGGGGATGTTTCATAAAGTAGGCTGAGCATAAAGGCTGCATTCGTGATATAGTCTTCCAACGACGCAAGTCTCGGCTCACCACTAAACGATGGAAAACTCAGCTCATACACGTAAGCTCTGCTTAGGTCAATCTCCACATCACCCAAGAAGAGCTTATCATCCATCCTTCTCAGAACATCACCAACATTTACCCACGCCTTAAGGGATGCTGGCAGCTCCCGCAGCCCTATGTTTATGGGTGCTCGCGGGCTCTTTCGCGTTAGAACCAGAAGCTCGCGGTCTTTCTCTATGTAGATTGTGTTTGTGAATACGTGTTTAACTGTCCCAGTTTTTCCGTTCCGTAGGTTTTTGAGGGCTAGTGAGCCTACGTAGCTGGCGGCCAGCTTCATAGGTGGTACTTCTCCGCGTAGCTGCGGAGCGCATCGCGGAACATCTCTATCGGGAAGCTCACTATGCCAGCTCCTATCTGGCCAACCCCAGCCTGCTTATGCGCAACCCCAGTGTTAATCGTGGGCGTAATCCCAGTCTTCAAAACCTTCCTAATATCAACACCTGTTGGAGTTCCCTGGAAGTTGAGGTAGGGTATCTGGAAATACTTGTGCTTGGTGTATGTTATCTCGTACATTTTTTGGGTTGTCTCTATTGCTAGCTTCACGCTCCCGCCTACCCACGAGACTATCGCTGGCGCCGCGGCCATCGCGAAGCCTCCGAAGCCCGCTGTCTCGGTTATAGCGCTATCGCCCAAGTCTGGGTTTGCGTCATCGTCGCTGAAGCCTGGGAACCATACGCCGCGTGGTATGGGCGCTGGAGCGGTGAACCACCTATCACCAAGCCCGCTCACCCAGATACCTGTATCAGTCCCATTACGCGACATAACCGTAACGATGGTGCTGTGCTCTATGTTGTGTGCTGCGAGTGTCATGGCTTTCGCCGCTGCCATTCCCAGGTTGAGGGCTGTGAAGTTGTTAGCGTTCATGAAGCTGTATGCTTCCCTTACCATGTTTGTATCCACCCCACAGCGCATCATGTAGGGCGTTATCTCGCGCAGTAGTAGTGAGGTAGCAGCGACGTAGCGGTTGTGGCAGTCATCACCCATCTGGAGAGCCTGCGCGATTATCGGCTTAAGAGCAACACCACCCCTATCGCTCACCACCTCGCGTATGGTAGCGTCAAGAACAGGATAGAGCACATCTGACATCCATCTAAGCCTGTCCAGAACCTCTCTATCGTAAGCGCCGTACCTTAGAACCTTGCCGATTCCCTCGTTAAGGTTGGAGTATGTTTTGTTTCCCCAGCGGCGGTCATGAACCTCATAGACGGGCATGCTGGGTGAGATTATGCCGCACATGGGGCCTACTGCGTTGTGGTGATGCGTGGGCTCCAGCCTTACGTGGCCGTTCTTCACCAGCTTCTCAGCCTCTTCCTGCGTTGCTGCCCAGCCCTCGTAGATTATTGCTCCTATAACAGCGCCGCGCATGGGGCCGCTGGCGCGCTCCCACTCAAGCGGAGGCCCAGCATGAAGAAGAACATAATCCCGCATCCCAGGAACCTTATCACGCGCAGGCCCAATACCAACCCACACAGGGTCGGACTCCATCATCCGCTCAACAGCCTCACCGTTGGCCTTCTCAACCTCCTCCCTAACCATAGCCCAAAACCTAATGGTGCTCTACACTATTAAGTTGATTATGCTTTTATGGTTGCTAGATATGGCTGTTTGATTGATGCCAGTTAGTAATGTTGTGAGGAGGAATTTCTTTAGGGATTCTCTCCAGCTTATGCGCATCTCTGAGGAGGCTAAGAGGATTCCAGGTGTGTTGGATGCGGCTGTTGTTATGGGGACTGGGACGAATAAGGAGGTTCTCCGCCGTCTTGGCCTGCTCACGCGCGAAGGTGAGGAGGCTTCTGAGAACGATATGATACTTGCTCTTAAGGTGGAGGACGAGTCTAGGCTTGGCGACGCTATCTCGGCGATTGAGGAGATGCTGCTCAAGGCGGGTGAGGCAACCGAGGAGCATGAGCAGCGCTACTTCAGCGTTGAGTCAGCTCTTGAAGCCATGCCAGACGCGAATCTAGCGGTAGTCTCGGTTCCAGGCGAGTATGCCCGCGATGTTGCTATGCGCTTCTTAGAGCGTGGTGTTCATGTGCATCTCTTCAGCGACCACGTACCTGTGGAGCATGAGGTTGAGCTTAAGCGCTACGCCGCTGAGCGTGGCCTCCTCGTCCTAGGGCCTGGCGCTGGGACTTCAATAATCAACGGTAAGGCGATAGCGTTTGCTAATGTCGTGAAACGTGGAGAGGTTGGCATTGTTGCCGCCGCTGGAACTGGGTTGCAAGAAGTTAGCGTGCTGCTGGATAGGGTTGGGCTTGGTGTTTCGCAAGGGCTTGGGATAGGTGGGAATGATGTTAAGAGCGCTGTGGGTGGCATAATGGCCGTTGAGTGTATAAGGGCATTAGAAGCTGACGCCGAGACCAGGCTGATTATGCTGGTCTCAAAGCCTCCCGACAAGGAGGTTATGAAGAGGATAGCGCGCTTCATAGCTGAGGAGACCCGTAAGCCCTTCGTAGTTTGTTTCCTCGGTGAGAGCGAGTATAAGCCGCCCAAACGTATAGCACGACGCGTGAGCGCTGCCCGCAGCCTTCACGCAGCAACCCTAGACGCGGTGAAGAAGCTAAAACCCAAATCATTCAACACCGCGCGTAAGAAAATCACCATAAGCCAGACAGAGCTATCCAGACTCGCGGCCCGTCTGGCCAAGAACCTTAAGCCTGGCCAGCGCCACATAAGGGCGCTCTACACAGGCGGAACACTCATGCACGAGGCTTTGCTAATCTACCGCGAGCTAATAGGCGATGTTTATAGCAACGCTCCTCTTAACGAGAAGATGAGGCTCCCAGACCCCTACAAGAGCGTGGGTGATGCCGTGATAGACTTGGGTGAGGAAGAGTTTACGGCTGGCCGCGCGCATCCCATGATTGACCCGACGATTAGGCGGCTGAGGCTTGCTGAGGAGGCTCGCGACCCGTCTGTTGCTGTTGTTTTGATGGACTTTATGCTTGGCTATGGCGCGCATCGCGACCCTGCTGGGGCTATGCTTGAGGCCATACGCGAGGCTCGCGGGATAGCTTCTGAGGATGGAAGGGAGCTGGTGGTTATGGGCCATGTGTGCGGCACAGAGGCAGACCCGCAGGGGCTGCGCGAGCAGGAGGAGAAGCTACGCAGCGTAGGCGTGGAGATATTCCCAACAAACGCTCTCATGGTCGTTGCCTCCGCTCTAGTTGCGCGGCGTGGAAAAATCAATAAAACAAAGCTCCGCAAAGTATATCGGAGCTTCCTACGGATGTGAAGAAAATGAAAGAAGGCAAGACTCTAAAACTGTTCCGCTCAGAGCTTAAAGTAATCAATGTGGGGCTTGAGACATTTTACGAGGCGTTGAAGGAGCAGGGCGTCGCTGCTATTCATGTGAGCTGGCAACCACCGCCAAAGCTTGAGAAAGAGCTACGCGACGTTCTTGACAAACTAATCTAAAGCTGGCGGCATCATCTCCAAGTTTAGACTCTTCTCCAAACCATAAGCAAGCTGGAGGACAGTCTGCTCATCAAAGGGGCGGCCCGCGAGCTGCACCGCCACTGGGAGGTTGTCGCCTGAGAGCCCTGCGGGTATTGTGATTGCTGGGACTCCCGTGATATTGTATAGTATTGTAAGGTTTGTGAGCGCTGTGTATATGTCGGTGGTCTCCCCGTCCAGCTTTACCTCGGTCTCGCCTATCTTCGGCGCTGGTATGGCTGTTGTGGGCGAGATTATGGCGTGGTGCTTGTCTAGGATTCTCAGCAGTTCTTCGCGAATCTCTATGCGGAGACGCTGCGCCTTGACGTAATCCACTAGGCTCATAGACCTGCCCCGCTCCAGCATTCTGCGCACATCCTCACCATAGTCAGAAGCCCTCTCACGGAGCCACTCATCATGAAACGCGGCGGCCTCACCAAGCCTAATCGGCGCCCAGCACCACCTCACCCTATCAGCATAACGGAAATCCAGCTCCACACACTCCACACCAAGCCCCCCAAGCACATCAATAACACGTGAGAATGCCCTCGCAACGCTTCTATGTAGGTTATCTAGGTATAGGTTCCTCAGAACGCATAGCTTGTATCCCTTCAGGTTCTTTTCTAGGCTTGCTGGGTAGTCTGGCAGGTCTGCGAAGACGCTTGCATCATCTCTCTGGTCGTAGCCAGCTATGGCTTTTAGGACTATGGCAGCATCTTCCACGCTTCTGGTGATGGGGCCTACGTGGTCTAGGCTCCAGCTCAGGGGGATTACTCCATGTTTGCTCACCCGTCCATAGCTTGGCTTAAGTCCTACAACGCCGCAGAGGGCTGCGGGTATCCTTATGGAGCCGCTGGTATCCGTCCCAAGCGAGGCCCAGACCATACAAGCAGACACCGAGGCGGCAGAGCCGCCGCTTGAGCCGCCCGCTATACGCTCCAAATCCCACGGATTACGGACAGCGCCAAAATGCGGGTTTACGCTAGTAACACCAGAGGCAAACTCATGTAAGTTGTTTGTCCCTACGATTATGGCCCCTGCTTCACGCAGCTTCTCAACAACAGCAGCATCGTACTCAGCTACGTTGTTGCTTAGGATTTTTGAGCCCGCAGTACATTTAACGCCGCGTATCTGGATTATGTCCTTAACCGATAACGGTATCCCATGGAGACTACTGCGGTAGATGTTATTCTTCAGCTCTCTCTCCAAAACCTCAGCCTGCCGTATGGCGTCTTCCTCAACGACCGTGATGAACGAGTTTATCTTCATGTCTATTCGCCTGATTCTCTCAAGAGCTTTTGCAACTAGCTCGGTTGGTGTTATCTCTTGTGAGCGGATTCTCTCAGATAACTGAGCTATGGATAGCTTGGTTATGTCTTGTGGCAACCCATCCAACAACAGGGCTTATAGAAGGTCTTAAACATTTGTCCTAACGAGCATAATCTCTTCATCGGGCGCGAGCATCCTGTTAGCAGCTATGTCCGCTATAGCGACGCAGTGTCCAGCCATCCTACGCATCTCACGCACAATCATCATAAGCGTAACAGCCTTATCCACATCACTGACGCTCTGCAACGTTCTAACATTAATGGACTCCTCAAGCCCCTTCACCTCCACCATCATATCAGTAACATGCAACACTTTGTTGAAGTTCTTCTCTAGGAAGGATTCAACCGCTAGAGACTGCATACGGTATACCTGCTCCGAGAGCATCTCTATTAGGCGCAGCATGTCTGTGTCTTCTATCTTTCTGCCATAACGGTTGAAGTGTCTCGCCACGTACATTGCGTGGTAGATGAGGCGGCTTAGGTCGCGGGCGAATACAGCGTATGTGAGTAGTTCGCGTGTGTTGCTTACGCCGCTGCGGTATGCTGTCTCTGGGTTCATGCTGCACTGCGCGATATGCCTTATGATGCTCCTGTATATCCTCAATACCTCTGGCTCGCGGCTCACAACCTCTGCGGCGGCCTCCACATTCCCCTCAACAAGAGCCTTAACAGCATCACGGTGTATCGTGAGCGCAACATTATGTAAGCTGGTTATCATATCATCAAGCTTCTTCTCTTCCTGCTGCTCAGACACTATGAAGACAACAGTCCTATCATCCTCCCGCGCAATATCTATACCAGGGAGGTCCATACGCACCTCTCTGAGCTGTCTCTTTCTGTCAGCTGCTAGTGGTTCTGATGACCTTACGACTATCTCGTCTGCTCCCTGCATGTAGTATGTCCAGATGGCGTATCTTACTGAGCGCATGTTACCGAGCTTGTCAAGGTCTATCTCCACTCTCCTCCTCTTCCCTATCACATCGCGCGCAACTATCTTCAACGCAGCACCATCCTCAGACATGAAGAGCTTAGAGCCCTTCCGAAGCCTCTGCTTCAAAACCCACCAACGCGGCAACGTTATAGTATAGCTCCCACCCTTAATCGCCTGCAAGTTCCGAACACTCGGCCTAGATGGCACCGACTTACCCACAGCGTCCTCCCAAACGAATACCCCTAAACGAGATAATTAAGCCTAGAACCAGGTAGCGGATTATCAAATTATATTTTTAAATCGTTATTTATAAAGTAAATCTATAAAAATTATACAAAAACGCTAAGAAAACTCCGCAAAAGATAGGGATAAGGAAGTATGTACGCATTTCTATTTGTTGTTTGTTGTTAATTATATAATTAGCAAACCATATGTATAGATTAACTCAAAACAATACATACCGAATAAAATTTATGTACATCTGTAGAGGACGATAGAATCATGCAAATAGACCGAGAGGGTTCGGCTCCAAACATATTCCCTGGCAACTGGGATGTAGTTACTCAGGAGCTGTTGAAGACCTATGAGGCTTGGTTTAAGCAGAACTGGGGGCCTGTTGAGCTTCCTTGGGACGAGCTGGACAGGAAGAACTTTGACGACAGCGAGGCTGTGGCGCAGGCTTACTGGATGGCCAAGCTAGCGCTCTTTGAGAAGTCTGGTATAGGCGCTTTTAGCCTCGCCACGCTGCAGGCGGCGCGCTACAACATGGAGGACCCGACCAAGAAGTTCCTCGCGGGAGTAACGTATGACGAGTGTAGGCATGACGAGATATGCCGCCGCGCCTGTAATAGGCTCTGCCCAGGCTTCCCATACAAGTTCAAGCCTAAGAACACCCTTGAGGAGAAGGCTCTCAGGAACATCCAAGTGCTATACGATAATGGACGCCGATACTGGAGCGCCTTTGAGCAGGTATGGCAGAAGTATCCGCTTGAGCTGATATTCTCAAGCTTCTTCTTCGCCGAGATAGGTGCGCAGCTAATCTTCAAGCAGGTTGCGGACAAGTCGCGGCTCTCAGTCTATAGGCAGGCGTTCTCCAACATAACGAAGGACGAGTCGCGGCACTTGGCTGGGACTTTGGCGCTTCTTGAGAGGCTGGCTAGTGATATGCCGAAGGAGCAGAAGCTCATGATAACACGCCAGATGAAGCATGGCTTCATCTACCTCTCGCCGTTGCTATACCGCCCCATGCATGAGTTCTGGCGACTTCCAGACGACTTCTACGAGTGGGACAGGAAGTTGGAGGAGATAGCCGCCGACGCTGGTCTTGGGGTTCCCACGCTTGAGGAGAAGAGCGAGAAATGGTACCAAGCTATACAGCTGCATAGGAAGAAGCTTGAAGACCTAGGTGTTCCAGTGCCAGCAATCAAAGAGGTAGGCGTTGACGGCGTTGAGATATCCGTGAAGAAGGGCGATAACATCGTAGCCACACCCCTATAAGCCATTATAATTCAGTATTTTTCAAATATCCGAAAATATTTTGGTATCATGGTCAAGAAAGATTTACGTCCAAAAATTCGTACAAAGAAAGTCATTTTATAACTTATATTATACAGCTAGGCATCATATTTTTGGTATGGTATTGCTTAATCTTCCCCGCTATTTACGCGAGATTATGTCATCGCCAGTTATTTGTGTTGATGAGAGCTCTCCTGTTGGTGAGGCTCTTCAGGTTATGAATGAGCATAATATTGGTTCTGTTGTGGTTTTGCGGAATGGTGTGCCTGTTGGTATGCTGACTGAGCGCGACATACTTAGAGGGCTGGTAATCTATAAGGGCTTGCCAGAGCTTAATGTGGGTAAGCTTATGTCAAGCCCCCTAATAACCTGCTCACCCGAAACACCCATACCCAAGGCATTTGCGCTAATGCATGAGCACCATATAAGACGTCTTCCAGTAATGGATGGAAATAAGCTGGTGGGCATAGTAACCGAGAGGGATATAATATACTGGATGCTTAAGCTTGTAGGCTATAGTGAGAGACGGCATTAGGGCTCCAGCTCATATCTATGTTGTGCTAGTATTGTTGGCTTAGTGCCACTTATCAGGACTACGTCTTCCAGCCTAACGCCTCCTATCTCAGGATAGTAAAGCCCAGGCTCTACCGTTGCTATCATGTTCTTCTCTAGTTTTTGCTTCTCGTTGAGGGTTAGGTATGGTTCTTCGCCTATTGTGAGCCCTATTCCGTGGCCTAGGCTGTGTATGAATCCTCTTGTCTCTGCTTCGCGGTTTCCTTGGTAGAGGTCAAGTATGGTGAGCCTCCCACGTGATTTGAAGAGCCTGCACGCTGCTTGCATGGGCTCCATACATGGCGCGCCTTCGCGTATAGCGTCCATAGCCTCATTATGAGCCGCCAGAACATCCTCAAACATCGTGAGGAGCTCCCTTGATGGTTTTCCAACCGCGTATGTGCGTGTGAAGTCAAACCAGTAGCCTGTGCTGTCTTGTGGGAAGATGTCAAAGACTATCGGCTCCCCCTCGCGTATTGGCTCGTGCTCAACCCCCTTCTCGTGGGGGTCTGCCGAGGATGGGCCAACAGCGAAAATGTGATCTTCTGGGAGGGATAGCCCCTCTTCGGCGCACCATACGCGGATGAGCCGCTTAACCCAGCCTATCCTGACAACCTCACCTCCATACGTCGCTACCCCCTCGCGAATCTCCAAGTTGCGCAGAAACTCCTCCAAGCGTCTAACAACGTTTAGCGTCTTCTCACCAGCGCGTTTTATAGCGTCAATCTCCCAGTCGTCCTTTGTTCTCCGCGCTATGTCAAGTATTGTGGGCCGTTCTTCTCCGACTAGAGCTATACGCTTCCTGCGTAGGTCGTTGAACACGCTTATGACGCTGCTCGCCTCGTTTCTACCGTATAGGGCTACCCTACCCCTCACGCGGCTCTCCCTGATAATCCTAGCCAGAAGCTCCACGAAGGCCTTACGTCTTCCATGACGTTTAACCAGCTCAGGATACCCATAGTCGTTGTACGTCTTCACGTTCTTCACAATACCCTTCCTGGCGCTTCCCACATCAAGGGCGCTCACAACAAGCAGAGGCTCATCACCGCGCTTCTTCAGATAAACACCCCCGCGCGGCAGCTCACAGCGGGTTAGATAAGCCAGCTCAGGATTCCCTAGCGTAGAGTCGCCGTAGCAGAGAAGAGCAGCTATACCACGCTTCCTCATCAAAGAATCAAGCTCGCCAATCATATCTCCTCAAGTAAGGAACGACAAGCACTATATACCTGCTGGGCTATATTCAGCGCGTCCTCGGCGTCAAAACGTGTATAAAGCTCCTCTGGCGGTGTTCCTGTTTCCTCGTCTCCATACATACTAAGCTCTCTTTCGCGTCTAAGTCTCCTTGAGTATGAAGCCAGAATATCTATGCGTTCTCTAAAGTTCTCTGGGAATCTCATCCTCTCGCGGCGTAGGGCTGGGCCTACATCATGCCATTTGGGCGGTTCTATACCAACTATGCGTAAAGCTGCTTTGAGGCTTAGCTCTACCGCTTCTTGACACTGCCTCACGGCGTATGCATAATTGCCGCGTTGTATAGCCTCGCTTGCATGTATTAATCGTTCCTCAGCCTGCCTCAGATATGAGCGCGCCATATCAAGGTTATTCAATCTCTATAACCTCTCCAAACCTATAGTCTGGCTTCAAATTCCAATACCAGCGCTTACCCACATACACGCGGCGAGCGCCAAGTTCCCGCAGCCTCTCACCGAGCCTGTCCAAGACCTTTCTGAAGAAATCCCCCTTATCATAGAGTATTTTTGCATCTTCAACCATGTCAAGGTAGAGCGGTCTTATTCTGCGAGCCTCTTCTGGGGTAAGTAGTATAGGCGAGAAGTCGGTGTATATTCTCTTACTCCAGAGCTCGTCTAGGAGCACGTGCACCGACTGCTCTGCTTGCATGAATAGCTCCTGTCTCTTTAGCCTGCTTGATGGCAGACCCTCAATAATTACGAGCAGGTCTATGTCGCTGTCATCTCTTGCGTCTCCCCTAGCTACGCTGCCGTAGACGATGAGAGATATTAGGCGCTCACCAAAGAAATCTTTGAGAGCCTTAAGGAGCGTGTTGAGTAGTTCTTCGTATTCCTGCCGCAATCCCCTAATAGCTGTGGAGCAGCCTTGGTTAAAAGGTCTCCCTCTTCAAGCTTTTAAGACTCTTGGTCTTTTGTGGGTTGGTATGGCGAGTGTGGTGGAGCTTAGGGAGAAGCTGTTGGCGATTGATTATGAGCGTGCTGCTGGGGCTATAGAGGCGTTTATCGCTGAGAAGGTTAGTGAGAGTGGTGCGCGTGGTGTTGTTATTGGACTTAGCGGCGGCGTTGACTCGTCGGTTACAGCCACTCTATGCGTCCGCGCCCTCGGTAGTGAGCGTGTATTGGGCCTGGTCATGCCGACAGGCTTCACACCAAAACAAGACGTTGAGGACGCTGAGTGGCTCGCCAACTGGCTTGGAATTAGATGGCGTAAGATAATGATAGACCCGATAGTTGAGACCTTCGCCGCGCAGATGGGGAGGAATGCTCAGAGTCCAGAGCTTAAGATACCTTTTGCGAATCTCCGCGCCCGTATAAGGATGGCGCTGTTGTATTTCCACGCTAATGAGGAGAATCTAATCGTGGTTGGTACTGGTGATAGGAGTGAGGCGCTCATAGGCTATTACACGAAATACGGCGATGGGGGCGTTGACCTTCTCCCGATAGGTGGCTTGTATAAGTCTCAGGTTAGGCGGCTGGCTGTTCATCTTGGGATTCCAGAGAGGATAGCGTTTAAGCCCAGTAGCCCGCAGCTCTATCCTGGCCATAGAGCCGTTGATGAGATTCCGCTGGACTATGATATACTGGATGTTGTTCTTGCGTTGTTGTTTGATGAGCGCCGCGATATAGATGAGGTGAGCCGCGAGGCTGGAGTGCCCCGCAAGGTGGTTGAGCGCGTCCTAGAGATGCATAACAGGTCCCAGCATAAGCGGAGCATGCCCCCTATAGCGCCCATCTCCTAAGCATCTCCCTATATATCAGGCTGACATCAGGTTCTAAGGCATGCCAGAAGGTACGGAGGACTATATCAAGCGAATGTCTGACGCCCTCCGTTCAGGGGCTAGGATGCTCTCTGAGACCTGCCCCGTATGCAGTAGCCCGCTCTTCAGCCTAAGTGGTGAGCTCTGGTGCCTAAAATGCAACCGCCGCGTGGTGAGGGTTCGGGAGGAGACAGAAGCCACAGCAGCAACAGCCCCCTACATACTCTCAAGCCTCAACAACACCCTAACAGCCAAAATAGAGGAGCTCAACATCCTACTACAACGCGAAGTAGACCCTGAGAAGATTCACAAGCTAACACAAACACTTGACAGCCTCCTTAGGGTTCTCCGCGAGAGCCGCCGCCTAGAGGCTGAGAGCCGAAAACAGGAGCAGTAGCTTCACAACTGTCTTTGTGAATATTCTTTACAGTGAATAGATAATTATGTAGAGACGATATACGCTAATGATATAACACGACATCTATAGATACGCCATAGTTAATACCCTAATATCATGTGAAGCTCTCACCATAATTCCTCTACCTTCCAGTGGAATGCCCTCTAGCCAATAATTGAATACCACAGCCATTCTCTCCTCGTTTTCACTCATAAAATGGATAAGAAGGAAAATCTGACAGTTCTCCATAGCTGGTCCCCGCCTTCTCATGAAGATTCACAGAATAACTACAGCCTGTAGAGCGTGTTCTCCAAAGTTTCTGCCCTTTGCTGGTTCCATAGGAAATGAAGGGGTCGCTATGGCTGTCTCAACAAGTGAAGAAGACATATAACACGTCATAAACTCCTTACGAAGCTCTTTATCCCCCTATTGCTAGCTGGCTGGCCGTTGTGGTCTTATATTGTTGGCCTTCCTTTCCCATGGCCAAAATATCAAACAAGCCACCGCCACCCCAACATTTCCTATGGAGCAGCAATCAACAAAACAACAGCCAAGAACAGTAAAATGAAAATACAATTTGACAACTTGATACATTTTTCTATTCTTTTAGTCTTAAGTCTCCTATAGGAAGCGAAGCTATGGAGCATACTTGTCGTCAAGAGATAAAATACAAGGTGTTGCTGGTCAGGAGCTATCTCAATTACAGTGGAAAGCTGGGGGTGGGGACCCTCTTGGTGATATTTTGGCCAGGCTTGAGTCTGGTCGTCGTATTATTTTGAGCCGCGATGTTTTGAGGGCTGATTATCTTCCAGAATCTCTGCCGCATCGTTGGGAGCATATACGTAGGATGGGTGAGGTTTTGGCGCCCTGTCTTATTGGTGGGAGGCCGTCAAACCTGTTCATCTACGGGAAGACGGGGACTGGTAAGACTGCTGTGGCCAAGCATGTTTTGAAGCGCTTCTCGGCAGAAGCTTCCCGCCGCGATGTGAGGGCGAGGTTTGTTTATGTGAATTGCCGTATTGCTGGGACGGAGTATCGTGTTTTGGCCGAGATATGCGCCAGCCTTGATGTCAGGATTCCCTTTACGGGGCTCTCAAAGGCTGAGGTCTTCAGCAGGATGAGGAACGGCCTTAACAGGCTGTGGGGCATGCTGGTAATATGCTTGGACGAGGTTGATGTTCTTGTGAAGAGCTTTGGCGATGGGCTTCTCTATGAGCTGACGAGAAGCAACGACCAAGGCTCTTCGGGGCATGTGGCCATAATCGGGATTTCAAACGACCTGATGTTCAAGGAGCAGCTTGACCCCCGTGTGTTGAGTAGCCTTAGTGAGGAGGAGCTGGTCTTCCACCCCTATACCGCTAATGAGCTAGCCGATATACTGAGGGAGCGCGCCAGTATGTCTCTTAGTGAGGGCTCTTATGATGAGAGTGTGATTAGGCTCTGCGCTGCTCTCGCGGCCGCCGAGCACGGTGATGCGCGTAGAGCTCTTGACCTTCTCCGCGTGGCTGCCGAGGTTGCTGAGCGTGAGGGGGCTGAGCGGATAGAAGAGAGGCACGTCAGGGCTGCTCAGGGCCTTATTGAGCGCGGCCGCGTTTATGAGGCGTTATCATCGCTCCCGCTGCATAGTAGGATAGTCCTTCTGGCAGTGTTGGTGGCGAGCAAGGGAGGAGGTAATGGGATTGCGACCTCTGGGGCGATATACTCCACGTATAAGGCTCTCTGTGTTGAGGCTGGTGTTGAGCCGCTCACAGACAGGAGAGTGAGCACGCTCATCTCGGAGCTTGATATGCTGGGTGTTGTGAGCTGCGACCTAGTGAGCTTCGGCAGGCATGGGAGGACTAGGAGGATAAGGCTGGCTATAAACAGCGACGAGGTTATGAGCGTGTTTGAGCGCGATGAGCTCTTATCATCGCTTGCCTCTAAAATGCTGAAGAACGCTCCCCAGAACTAGTGAGCGCTGAGCGCGCCAGCTTATCAGCCTCGCGGAGAGGCTCTGGATACTCATAGTCAAAGACAGCAACCAGCGCTGGTAGGTCTTCAAGCCTAACACCATAGCCAGGGCTTATGTAGTATGTCTTCCCAGAGCGGGGCTTGACAGCATATCCAACAGTCTTACCGTTCAGCATTATGGGCGCCATACTATCCGTGAATTCGCCCACTACGCCTGCTAGTAGTTTCTTGGCTATCCCCACAGTTGGTTTTCTGAGAGCAGCGCCTAGGAATGTTGCCATACCCGCCTCGCGCGGGTGCGCTCTCCCATGAGCATCCACGAGCAGGACATCCCAAGAGGAGCTCAGTAGCTCAACCGCCGCGAAGAGAGCGGGTGCCTCGCGGAGGAAGAGCAGGCCTGGAACATAGGGAAATGGAGGCTCACAGAGGTAGGTTTTCCCCTCTAATACGCGGCGTTCATCAACGCTCCATACAACAGCAGCACCCGCCATGATGTTATCGCCATAAGCAGCATCAACGGCGCATACCCTCCTCACATAGCCGAGGGGCGCGTCATAGCCGCGCACAGCATCACCAACCCAGCTCTGAAGCCCCTCAAAAAACCTCAAAACCTCACGCGCATACATCCATCAATAGAAAGAGGATATCCCATAGAATAAAATATCTACCCACACCTCATAACAAGTGTAGGTCATCGCTGGATGATGTCCCAACGAGCTTGGCGGCGCGCGGTAGCCTGCTCTCAAGCCGCTTGTGCCGCGATACCACTATAGGCCCACGCACAGTGCGCGCCAGCTCATCTAGCGCCTCCCCAGCTCTCAGGTGGTGTATAACGGTGAACATGAAGGCTTGGTCTAGGGCTTTGTCTCTTATGGGTAGGTGGTGTATATCTGCTTGTATTAGGTGGTCTTCCCCGCGCAGTTTTGGGCGTGCTTGCCGTAGCATTCCAGCGGATTTGTCTATCCCTACATATGCCCTGTATGGCGTGTTGTTGGAGTGTAGGTATTCTAGGAGTAGCGCCGTGCCACACCCCGCGTCCAGAACCCTCCCAAGGCACGTGATTCGGAGAAGCCTGAAGCACTCGCGGTATTTCTCCACCTGCTCCCGCCCATATAGCTCGTCATAGCCTGGGCTGAGGGTGTCGTAGTCCAGCGAGGCCATGACAGCCCGCAGACCCCCGCACGGGAAGAGGGCATGGTAGATAATTAAATTCACCTACGCGCGGCTCTATGAGGAGGCTCACCTATCCTTGCCATGCGCAGTCGGCATAGACCTAGCTGGCTCCCCCAAGAGACCCACAGGCTACTGCGCCGCTTGGGACGAGCCTATACGCTGCGAGGCTGGCGTGGTCTATCAAGACGAGGAGATAATAGACGTTGTAGCGCGCTTCTCCCCTGATGTGGTCGCGATAGACGCGCCTCTCACGCTTCCGCGCGGTAGGAAGAGCCTAGACCGCCGCGAGCGGGCTCACTTTAGGGAATGCGACCTAGAGCTGCGTAGGCGTGGTATAAGGTTCTTCCCGATAACCCTAGGCCCCATGCGCAGCCTAACGCGGCGCGGAATCATGCTGCGCAGCCTGCTAGTGGATAGGGGCTTTAACGTGATAGAGGTCTATCCAGGGGGTGCGCAGGATGTTCTAGGTCTTCCTAGGAAGCATCGCGATATGCGCGGCCTGCTTGCTGGTTTGAGGAGGATGGGGTTCGGCTGTCTTGGGAGGGAAGCCTCTGGGGATGAGGCCGACGCAGCGACATGCGCGTTGGTAGGGCTGCTCTACCTACGCAACAACTACGAAGCCCTCGGAGACGCTGAGGAGGGAGTGATAATCATGCCTAGGAAAACGGCTAGGCTATAGATACCTACTCGCCACTATGCTCCCCACAGCTATACAAGCCAGCGTGAATAGTATCATGTAGCCCGCGTGTATCTGGAGGGGGCTTGGGCTACCTATCCCAAGGAGAAAGTAGCGCGAGAGCGACGTTGAGTGTGTGAGAGGATTTAGAGAAGCGGCCAGCTTCAGCCAGTCTGGCATCTGCCGCAAGGGGAAGATAGCGTTACTCGTGAAGAGCAGCGGTAGATTAACTAGGTTGGCTATTGAGATAACTAGGTCGTGGCTGGTTATCCTAATAGCTATCGCCGTGAATATTGCCGCGAGAGCCAGTATGAGCGAGGCCATCACAGCATAGACCGCTAGTATGTCCATTATCGTTATCCCCTGCTTGGGCGTGAAGCCCACGACAAAGACGAAGAGGAGCATGAAGCTGAACTGGAGCAAGCCTTTTGCGAGTGTTGAGAGGACTTTAGCTAGGTAGATGCTCACGCGCGGTATCGGCGCGGCGAGCATGCGCTCAAGATAGCCTAAACGCCTATCCCATACCAGGCTCATACCGCTCCACATGGACGTGAAGAGGGCGAACGCGCTCAACATACCCACAGCGAAGAAGTTGAAGTAGTCAAGCGAGCCAAAGACGCGGAGAAGAGCCTGCTCCATAGCCCGTTGAATAACAGCCCGTACCTCAGGCGGGACATCAAGAGGAACATTCAACAGATACGTGAGGTTAAAGCTCTTCCCAAACAGCAGTAGCCAGACTACTGGTATGACGAATGCGAAGATTATCTGGGGCTTCTGGCGCAGCCACTTCTTCATCTCGCGCACAAAGAGGCCATAGGTTCCATGGATTAGCGGGCTCTTCACATCCTACGCCCCCTTATGTAGGTCTGTAACAAATAATCTGGAGGCTCCTCCTCCCTGTATGTCTTGCCAGTGTATTCTACGAAGACTTGGTCTAGGCTGGGCTTTGTGAGGGAGACGCGCTCAACCGTGATACCCCGCTGTACGAGGTGCTTCACAACCTCTGGCAGTGCCTCCTCACCGTTGGCTACCTTCACGCGGAACTCTCCATCAACATAATCCACCCTGCTCACAGACTCAAGCCCGCGCAGGGCGTCTGCGACATCACCGCCAGAAGCCTTGAGGACTATTATATCACCACCAATACCAGCCTTAAGCTCCGACGGCGAGCCAAGAGCAACAACACGGCCAGAGTCTATAATGCCGACACGCTCACTAAGCCTATCAGCCTCATCCATGTAGTGGGTTGTGAAGACTATCGTGACGCCTTCTTCGTTCTTGAGCTGTTTTATATGCTCCCAGATGAGCAGCCTTGACTGTACGTCAAGCCCTAGTGTCGGCTCGTCTAGGAAGAGTATCTCAGGTGTGTGGATTAGGCCCATAGCTATCTCCAGCCTCCTCCTCATGCCGCCGCTGTAGCTTCCCACAACCCTGTTGCCCGCCTCAACCAGGCCGACCATCTCCAGCAACTCTTTTGCGCGGCGCCGCGCCTCTGGGCTATTCATGCCATACAGCCTGCCCTGTAAGACGAGGTTCTCCATCCCCGTAAGCTCGTCATCGGCGCTTAGGTTCTGCGGCACGTAGCCTATGATTCTCCTAACCTCACCAGCCTCTGACAGGACGTTATGCCCAGCAACGTATGCCTCGCCCTGCGTAGGCTTCAGTAGTGTTGTGAAGACCTTCATGGCTGTCGTCTTCCCAGCGCCGTTGGGGCCGACTAGGGCGAACAGCTCCCGCTTACCCACGCTTAGGCTAAAGCCGTCCAGCGCCTTTACTCCACCCTTATACACGACCACAAGCCCTGAAGCCTCTACAGCGCTCAACCCACACCACTCGGCAGTAGCAAACAGGCGGGATATACCGCTCTAGAAGCTATCCACCTGCTTAAAGCTCCTACGACAAATATGTATGTGTTTTAGGAGGCTGTTATCTCCAGCTCCTCAACAGACCTACCCGCGCTCTCAACACCCCTCACACGCCATGCCAGGGCTGCGAGAAGACCAGCGAGCCATATAACAGAAGCCAGCAGCAGGAATGTCTGCGCTGGTATCTGAGCCTCGTATAACACTACCAGAGCACCTGAGACGCCTGTGAGGCTCGTTAGGAACCCTACTAGCGACGCCCTAACGCCTGTGGGGAATAGCTCGCTCTGCATGGTGCTGAGCGAAGCCCATGCCCATTCTGAGAAGATGAGCGTTATGAAGAGCGCCGCGTAGAAGACTGCCGCTATCGCTGCTGTGTGAGCCAGCATGACCGCGAGCGAGCCTGCGAAACCCCCTGCGAATGCTAGGAGAACCGCGAGCCGCCTAGCGCGGTCTATCAACGGTATGAGCAGAAAAGCACCAACCGAAGCGCCGAGATTGGCTGTGAATATAACCAGCGGCGCAGACTCAATACCAAAAGCAAAGCCAGAAGCGTAGGGAGCATAGTAGGCCATCATGCCATAGGTGACGTACTGCGCTACTGTTATCACGGCTAGGATTATGAGCCTAAACCTATACCTGGCTATTGCCTCTCCTAGGCTCACCTCGCGCGTGGTTGTGGAGAGCCGCGCCTCTCCGCTGGCTCCAGCTACGCGCTCAACTATCCTCAACGCCTCGCTCTCCCTGTCCTTGAGGAGAAGCCACCTAGGAGACTCTGGAAACCCAACCCTAGTCAAGCCCACGACAACCAAAGTCCCAAGAGCCGAGGCAAGCAGATACTCAACCTGTACGAACGCGTCCTCATATATCGCCGCAAATACGAGAGCCAAGCCAGCAATCATGGCAGCACCAACATTCCAGAAGTTGGTAGCCAGCATCAACGCCTTACCACGATGCCGCTTTGGAGAAAACTCCGCAATAGCAGAGTATGCCGCGCCGAACTCACCCCCAATACCGAAGGTCATCAACGAAGTGAGAACAGCTAGGGCTATGATGTTGGTGTACAGGAAGAATAGGAGAGTGAGAGCCGCAACCTCTATCACCAACGCTACGGTGAACATAAGCCTCCTACCAACTCTATCAGCGAGCATCCCAAGAACTATGGCGCCGATGGTCTCTGCGAGTAGGTTAGCCGCGAATATGACTGGATAGTATTCGGGGGATATTATGAACACCACGAGCGGCGCTATTGAGAACATCACGCCATCAAGCAGGTAGTTTAGCGAGACTATGGAGAAGAGCCGCCAGTGGCCGCCGCGCCACGCTGCGTGGTCTAGAACCTCCATGATGCTCTGGCCGCTCATAACCTTCCTTGGAAGTCTGCGCCGCCAAGATTACCTTATAAACCAAATTATAACCAGCTTATAGAACACTTAAGCCAAAAGAGAAGAAGGAGGCTGGGTAATGTCTTCGGTAGCCTTAACAATCCAAACACCCTCACGCCTAGCCCTCTCCACAAGCTCAGGCATAGCTAGGGAACAATAAACCAGCAGCAAGCGCCTAGGCCTGAGATAAGCTGGATACCTCTCCTCTAATGCGCGGAGCTTGGAATAGAGGTCGTCAAGAACGCCTACGCCAGCCCTTACAGAAGCCTCGCCCACAACGCAGAGGTCGTCGGAAGCTCCGTAAATATCCACCTCAAGGTCGGGAAGCTGAAGACGCCTTAGCTCAACATCCACACCCAACCCACGAAGCCTATGCCTCACAATAGACCTACCCTCATCCTCAATATCAAGAGTAAGCTTCTCAAGAGTCCTCTCAACCCTACCAAGCCTAACATCCATACGGCCAAAATCAAGCCGCAACAGTCTTATCTCCTCCCAAATCCTGGTCTGCTCACCGCGTAATCCCCTTATCTCCTCCCATATCTTGGTCTGTTCTTCGCGTAGTTTCTTTATCTCTTCCCAAATCCTGGCTTGTTCTTCGCGGAGACTTCTTATCTCCTCCCATATCTTCTCAATCGCTTTCCATATTTTTTCAATCTCCCCCCATATTCTCCCTTGCTCTTTACGTAGCTCTTTCTGCTCCTCGGCTATGCTGTCAAGCCTCTTTAGAACGTCAGCTATCCCTAGGTAGCCTAGGACTGTGTATCTGAATTCTTCGTCTTCCTTGAGTAGTCTTAGGAATTCTTCGCGCAGCCCCAAGCCCTGTATATGGCTTGCTATGTGTTGGATTTAAGATGCGCGTCCTCCCGTTTTTCTTATGGTTTAAACGGCCATACCTCGTGCTTGTAGGCCGCGTCCCAGAATAGGTATTCGTATATCGTGGATATTCTGAAGTGCCGCTTCATGGCTTTCTTCTCCTCCTCGCCAGCCTTGGTGTATGTCTCCTCTGCTAGCCTTATGACGCGCTCAACAGCATGTGCATATTCTTCTGAGGAGTATGTGTCTATCCATCTCTTGTATGTCTTGTTAGGCGAGCCGTGCTCTAAGAGGTGCTTACCAACCTCCCAGTAAACCCAGAAGCAGGGTAGTATTGCTGCAAGCCCTTCGTGGAATGGTCTGGCATATGCTACTGCTATGAGGTAGTTTGTGTATGCTGTGTTTGCTAGGTTCATAGGTGTGTCGTGTATCTTCTCTAGGCTCATGCCCCACTCTGATAGTAGGAACTCGTGGAGTGATGCGCGCTCTACTGTGAGAGCGTCGCGGGCGCTTGTGAGGAGTATAGTGGCCGAGTCATCGTCAGGAGCTTTAACCCCCACTAGAGCAACCGCACGCGCAAACTGGCTTAGATACAACGCGTCCTGAATTACATACTCCTTGAAAGTCTCCATAGGTAGCGCGCCTGAGACAAGACCCTGTATGAATGGATGCCCAAGTATGCCCTCATAAACATCGCTTATCAATCCCCAAAGCTCCTCGCGTGGCTTGACCATACTCTACTATTGTAGAAGTATCTCTAGATAAAACCTGCTCAACGACGCGCAAGCTGGAGTGTTTCTGGCTGCTTAGGGAGATATTCTCCTAATGGCAAATGCCAGGTCCATCGGTATATCCTCGCTAAGCAGCCTGCTCAGCTCAGCCAGTATATCATGTACAAGAATACGCGAGCCTGCGCCAAACATATTCTCCAAAGCCTCTATGAATTCTTCAGGCCTCTTCACGATGTCCTCCCGATGTATCTGGTAGCTGTTCTCCAAGTGCCAGTAGATTATTCTCTTGGCGTTCTCACCCAGCCTGCCGAAGGCGCTGTCTACGGCGTTTAGTATCGCCGCCTGCCCCGCCGAGGCTTCCACCACGTCATCCCCGTGATATTCCCGATTCAAGCCTATTCTAATTGATATTTCACAATAATATATATGTATAAGCAGGTAAACCATATTAAAGATGGGAAATCGGCGGTGAATGAGGTGAAGTTAGGCTCTACACCAACGGAAGAGGCGGTAGCTAGGGTCGTTGCGGCCGCGATGAAGTGGGGCCCTACAAAAGTAGCTAGGATAGCTACTGAGTGCGGAATCCCGACGGAGACATGCCGCCACTACATTAAGACGCTCTTCAAGAAAGGCTACACCTTCACTGCCGTCGTTGATTATCATGCCCTAGGGCTACAGCAGTGTATGGCGCTGATGAGGATAAGCCGCGACTGGCTTCGTGGAATGCGCGAGAATAATCTAGTCAGGTGGCTGGAGGGGATATACGCAGTATATCGCGCTGGCTTGGCTCAGGATGGGGAGTACTTGTTCCACGTTGCGGTTCCGCGTGGTGAGGAGAGGGAGTATATCAAGCTCCTTGAAGACCTTATGGAGAAGGAGGTCATAGAGCGGTATGAGTTCTACGTGGTTAAGGACGGCTACTACGCGCCGCGCTGGATAAAGATGTACAGCCTCCTCCGCGACGCGTGGAGAAGCACGCCGCTGGAGACCGAGATACAGAAAGTCCCAATAACATACAACAACGGAACAACCAACATAGACAAGCTAGACCTCGCGATAATCCTCAGACTAGAGATAGACCCAAGAAAACACAACCGCGAGATAGCCAAAGAGACGGGGCACTCAGCGCAGCTCATAAGCTATCATAGACAGAAACACGTAGAAGGGCAACGGCTCATAACAGGATTTGTAACAGAGCTAACTAGGGAGTCTCATGAGAGAAAGTTGCTGATTATAGTAACGAAGAGAGAAGAGCTCATAGATGAGTCTCTGCTGAACTATACGCACTTGAGGATTGAAACGCCAGATAGCTATGTTATCTATCGTTTGCATCTTCCATTCCAGCTACATACCAAGCTCAGCCCAGATATTCAATCGCTATTGCTGCGTCATGATAAAATCATACGCTTCGGAATACCGTTGGAGCATTATAATGCCGATGAGGGCTGGACTAGCATTAGGCTGTACTTACAGAACGTTGATGAGGTTGTCGCTACTATTCGGCGAGGATGACAAAAAGATAGGAGAAAGTTAAGAAAAATAAGAGAGAAGGAGGAAAGATAGCTAAAGCTATCTTAACCCCATCCTGGTAGTGGTGGTCCTGCGTTAGCTGATATTATGAGTTGTAGGGCTAGTAGTGCTGTTAGGGTTGCTAGGCCTAGGACTGTCCATTTTGACGGCTTTGTTGCGAAGAGGCTTCGTATCGCGAATATGCGTATCATACTC
>WAQC01000020.1 GCA_015520425.1 Candidatus Pelearchaeum sp.
GCGTCCTACACGGCTTCTTAACGCCCTCTGGAACCTCAGCAGACCACCAGCGATACCGCGCCATACCCAGCCCTCCAGGCATAGGGCTTGGTGATAAACCGAGAGAGGGTAGCCCGAAAGTGAAAAGGAAGCTATATCGGTATGAACACGGGGCTGTCATCCGTCACTATACGGCCGCGCTGCTCTAGGGCCTCGTTTAGGTAGGCTGGGAGTATGAAGAGCGCTCTATGTAGCTCTGGCGAGTAGTATCTCAGCCCAGAGACGCTTCGCTCCTCTAGGCGTTTCCTCACCTCTTCCTCGCCCAGCTCGCGCGGGCTACCCCGCCGCGTGGCGAGCACGAAGCCCCACGCGGAGGTGAAGGAGGGAACCCACACATAATAGGCGTAAGCATTCCCAAAAACCGACTTTATAGTCCGATAAACCGAGGCGTAGCAGTCAGCAGAGTAGAACGTGGATGTGGCTTGGGTAACCATCACACCATCCCCGCGGAGCTTACGCCTAACTATCTCGTAGAACTCGCGCGTATAGAGCAGCGCCGCTGGGCCGCCTTCAATCGGGTCCGTCGCGTCAACCACTATCACGTCCAGCGAGTTGTCTGGCTGCGCGTCAAGCACGGCTCTACCATCGCCTATCACGAGGCGTAGCCTTGGGTTGTCAAAAGAGCCTTGGTGAAACTCGCCCAGCAGGCGCTTACAAAGCTCTATGACCTCCTGGTCTATGTCTATCATCGTAAGACTCCTGACCGTGTTGTGGCGCAGTATCTCCCTGGCTGTGGCTCCCTCTCCTCCCCCTATGAGCAGAACATCCACGGGCTTGGGGTGCGTAACCATGGCTGGGTGAACCAGCGTCTCGTGGTAAATCCACTCGTCGGCGGCTGTTGATTGTATCTGGCCGTCAAGGACTAGGCTCAGCCCGTAGTCAAACATCTCCACAACATCAACGCGCTGGTAGCGTGTCCTGCCAGAGTATAGAACCCTCTTGAGCCTGTGGAGGACTATCGTATTCTTGGTGTGGCGCTCCTCTAGGAAGAGGGGCGCTATCTCCCCCTGGTCTGACATGGCTCCCCTGCTATAGCGCCTCCTGCTTTATGTCAGCCTCGCTCCGCTCATCCATGAGACCGCGCCGAATCTCCATCACATTATACCTACGCGGATTGAACTCCTGCAAGATTACGTTAAACGCCTTCCAGGGGTCTAGAGAGACACCGCAGGTGAAGATATCAACCGCAGCGTAGCCGTGCTCAGGCCAGGTGTGCGCCGAGACGTGGGATTCGGCGATTACTATGAGCGAGGAGATTCCGCCAGAGGCGGGGAACTTGTACGTGTATTCCCCCTTTATCGTGGCGCCCATCGCCTTGGTGGAGCGAAGCAGTATATTCTTCACCTTCTCCTTGTCCATCAGCGTCTCGGGCTCGCAGTTGTAGAGCTCCACTAGGAGATGTCGTCCCAGCTCCTTCATAGCCCCACCGCCTCCGCGCACAGAAAGTAGTCTAGGCAGAATGCCGCGTCCCCCATATCGCTATTTATGCTGAAGTGGTATGAATTTAAGCATTATGCGCGGCGCTCCGCGAGTCGCGGCCGCGCTCAACAGATGCCGCGAGCGGAGAAAGCCATCAACAGCCCAACGCGCAGAAGCCCTAACAAGCATGGCGCGCTCATTAGGCCAGAGCTGTGAAGACTCCGAGTTAGTAGGGAGACGCCCAGCGCCCTCTCCAAGCGTTGGAAACAGGCCATACCCTTTGACTTTTTATTGTTGTTTAGGCTTGGAAATGTAGCTATCTTGGGTGGTTTGGCGTGCTTGAGGGGCTTGAGCTAACCCTGCTCGTGGCGAGCGTCCTTTTCGCCATCCTTGCCGTTGAGCAGTCAAGGCTCTACCGAGCCGTCATGGGGCTGCTCGGCGTAACTGTAGCGATTGGTGTTCTCTTCTTCCTGCTGGGCGCCTACCAGCTCGCGGTGCTCCAGCTCCTCGTCTATGCTGGCGGGATTATCGCGCTCTTCATGATAGTAATAATGCTCACGCGTGGTGTTGAGGAGTGAGGGTTGCGGAGGCTCTAGGCTCTGTCGCAGCAATCTTCTTCGCCATCGTGCTCTTCTACGCCCTGGCTGGAAACCCGCCCGCGTATAGATACTGGGGCGAGTCGCTGGATAGGCTCATACCGCCAGACTTCGTGGCGCTCTCGCGCGAGATAAGCGGCTACATCTGGGGGAGCCTCTTCCCTCTCTTCATAGCGTTCGGCCTCGTGTTACTAACACTCGCCCTAGGCTTGACGGCTCTGCTAAGGAGGGAGGAGTAGCATGGCGCTCGCCGTAATCTACTACAACCTCTTCAGCGCCCTCCTCTTCATAATAGGCGTCTACTGCCTCGCCACGCGGCGTAGCCTGGTTAAGCAGATTATCGGGATTGAGATAATGGTGAACGCAGCCCACCTAAACTTCGTGGCTCTCGCGTCGCGCGCCCCTGGGGGAATAGACCCCTACGCCCAGAGCTTCATCATCCTCTCCCTGGGAGTTGGAGCTGCCGTCATAGCCCTAGCCCTGCTACTAAGCGTCCAGGTATACCGAACCTACAGGACGATGGACCTGGCTAAGCTCAGGCGGCTCAGGAGGTAGCTTAATTACGCCTGAGCACCATATAACACCATGTCCATAGTGTCTGGGATAGACCATATAGCGGTTGTTGTTAGGGACATTAGGAAGGCGCGGCGCTTCTATAAGTCGCTTGGCTTCAGGGCTAGCGCAATAGTGCTGGTTAGGGAGAGGTATAGGGAGGAGAGGCGCGAGCATCTCTACTATGGTTGTAGCCTCAGAGCTGGCGGCCGCAAGCCCTCCATCTGGCTCATGCAGCCGAGGGGCAGGTATGGGCCTCTGGCTAGGTTCCTAAGAGAGCGGGGCGAGGGGCTTCACCACATAGGGCTTGTGGTGGGAGACGCGGCGAAGAGCTGTAAAATCCTCAGGAAGCGTGGTGTGAGGCTCATACGCGATGCCTGCGTGTTTCCAGAAGACAGGGAGGTACGCGCCCTCATACACCCCAGAAGCTCCTTCGGCACGCTCATAGAGCTTGTCCAGCCCCTACGCCTAAAGTAATAGCGTAGCAGGCCTCTACGGATGCTTGGATATGAAGCGCGTGTTTGACGTGGTTATCCCGCAGGGATGGAGGCTTGACCTACCCAACACTGGCGCTGCGGAGCAGTATGCGCTGATTGAGAGCTTGGCTAGGAAGGCTGAGGAGCTGGGCTTCCAGGCGGCGTGGCTCTACGACCACTTCCACACATACCCAAAGATTGAACGCGCCTCGGTCTTTGAGGCATGGACAACGCTCACAGCACTAGCCAAGGCCACGAGCAGCCTAAGGCTAGGCGTCTTGGTAACATGCAACAGCTACCGAAACCCAGCGCTACTAGCGAAGATGGCGGCTACACTAGACGTAATCTCTGGAGGCCGCCTGGAGTTCGGGATAGGCGCAGGCTGGTACGAGGCGGAATACAAAGCCTTCGGCTACGACTTCCCAGGCAACGCTGCTAGGATAAGGATGCTGGACGAGGCTGTGCAGATAATAAAGCGGATGTGGGTGGAGGATAGCGTAACCTTCTTCGGCAGGTATTACAGGGTTGAGGGCGCTCTCAACTATCCTAAGCCGCTCCAGAAGCCTAGGCCGCGTGTCTTGATAGGCGGCGCTGGTGAGAGCCTCACGCTCAAGGTAGTGGCGCGGCACGCTGATAGGTGGAACACAGGCGGAGACCCAGAAACATACCAGCGGAAGATGGAGAAGCTCCACAACTACCTTGAGGAGGCTGGCCGCAAGACCTCTGACGTAGAATGCACGTATCACGGCATCGTGGTAGTGGAGGAGAGCGACGAGAAGGCTCTCGCCAGGCTTGACAAGCTAGGCGCTGAGTGGGGGCTTCAGGAGCCGCGCGAGCTGGCTAAACGAAACCCCGTAGGAAGCCCAGAGAAGGTAGCAGACTACATCTCAAGACTATACGACATAGGAGTAACCCGCTTCATGCTATACCCACTGGACGCAGCCAGCGGCGGAAAGCTAGAATACCTACGCGACCACGTGCTCAACTTGGTATAATATTCATATTATCAAAAACTAATCCTAAGAGTAGATGCGGTAAGACACCACGATTGCGTAAATTGTATAGTTAATTAAGTGATTGCGCTATTGTTTATTATTTGAGGAAAAAATTGAAGAAAATCCTCATCCTGGGAGGAGGTGCTGGTGGGGTAGTTACAGCAAATAGGCTCGCTAAAAAGTTGAATGGAAATGCCGAGATTCTACTCGTTGATAAGAACTTACACCACGAATTCCGTCCCTCTTACCTATGGATAACGATGGGATTGAGGGAGCCTGAAGATATTAGACGGTCATTAAGCCTCTTAGAGGGTAGAGGGATAAAGGTTCTCAACGATAATGTTGTTGCTATAGATGCTGCTAACAGAACCGTTAAGACGAGTAACCAATCGCTTACGTATGATTTGCTTGTAGTATCGTTGGGCGCCGAGCTTAAGCCTGAGCTCCTGGAAGGAAGCGAGCACACCTACCACGCATGGGAGTCTAATGACGCGTTAAAGCTACGTAAGGCGTTATCAAGCTTCCACGGAGGTCGTATAGTAATAGGCCCTGCATCCATGCCATACCGCTGCCCACCCGCGCCATTTGAGCTAGCTCTGATGCTCCGCTACCTCTCAGAGCAGCGCGGAATAATGGAGAAGACCAGTATAACCGTAATACACCCCACATGGACAACACCAATGGAACCATTCGGCCCATTCATGCAGAATATGTTCAGGAACTTTCTAGAACAGTTTGGTGTTGATTTCCTAGGTAAGTGGGAGCTGGATAGGGTTGATGGTGAGCGTAAAAGGCTTGTATCCAAGAGGGGTGATGAGCTTGAGTATGACTTGGCTATAATAATACCACCCCACGAGCCCGCCCTACCTATAAAACAGTCAGACGAGCTTAGGAGCAGGGAGTCTGGATATATGGATGTGGATAAGAAAACCCTACGCAACACGCAGTACGATGATGTCTTCGGAATAGGCGATATAATATCACCCACTCTTGGGCTAGGTATGGCTGGCGTGTTTGCGCACTTTGAGGGAGACTACGTAGCGACACAGATAGTTGATGAGATAAAAGGAGTTCATATGGCTATGACTTATAACAAATCAGGCGTATGCGTCATGGATATAGGATACATGGGTGCAGGCGTTTACTGCGACTTCACAAAGGTAATAGAAGGCACGGCCAAGTATCCTGACTGCTGGGTTCTGGGAGGCATGAAAGCATTCCGCGGCGCTAAAGTAGCTTTTGAACGTATGTGGTTCGCAGAGCTGTTTGGGAGGTGATGAAGTATGGCATCAATACAAATATCTGGTCTCCCTGAAGAGAAGGCTGAGAAGCTGGCTAGGCTATTGGAGAAACTAGCCGATAATGCGGATGCGCTGGAAGATATACTGGAGGCACTAGCCAAGATGAAAGATACGGGGCTCCTGGCGGGAACACGCGCGCTGGCAGAAAGCTTTGAAGAAGGGTTTAACTACCTTATGCGGCCAGAATTCGTAGCCAGCATAGGAAACATGATGATGCTCCTATACATGATAAGCAAGATGGACCATCCTATGATGTTTGAGATGGCTGATAAGATGCCGCCATGTATAAAGAAGGCGTATGATGAGTTCATGCAAGCGCCCAGCAAGAGGGCTGGGTTGATGGAGTTGCTGAACCTTATGCGTAGCCCAGAGTTCTATGCTATGATGCGAGCCATGCGCGTTATGCTCTCCTGTGCGCGTCAGGGGAGGGCAACGCTCTAAACCAATTAACCCTCCCCCCTTATTTTTGGAATAGCCTCAGCCACTCCGCAACTCTTACAGCGTCGCGCGTGGCTCCTGGGTTGTGCGTCCTTACTATGTGGGCGCCGCGTAGTGCTGCGTATGCCTCGGCAGCAAGCGAGGCGTGCATCCTCTCTTCGGGGCTTCTCCTCCCAGTTGGTATTCTGAGGAATGATTTGCGCGAGATTCCCACGAGGATTGGGCGGCCGAGTTCCCGTAGGGTGTCTAGCCGCGTGAGCAGGAGGAAGTCGCGGACAAACCAGTAGGGCTCTGCTTTGCTGGCTTCGCGCTGTAGCAGCTCTAGGGGGTTGCGTAGCTCTTCTTCGCTGGGCATCTCGCGCCTGCCGTAGAAGCCGAAGGCGGGGTCTATGACGAGCTTATCTAGCTTAACGCCCGCCTCAACGGCCTTGGCTAGACTACGCCGCAGCGCAGCTATCGTCTGCTCAACTGGGGGGAGATTATCGCCTAGACCTGGCCGCGCACCCACAACAGCGGAGACACCAGACTCGGCTATGAGCGCTGGCATGGCAGCGTCCTCAAACCCATAGACATCATTAACAATACGCGCACCAGCGTCAAGCGCGGCTCGCGCGACCTCGGCGGAGGTTGTGTCTATTGATACTGGCTGGCTGAAGCTCCCCGCCAGCAGCCTGACAGCGGAGACGGCTCTACGAACCTCCTCCTCAATAGGTATGTGCGTCTCAAGATAGGGGGCGGTAGACCTCCCGCCAACGTCTATAATCTCAGCGCCCTCGCCCACCATCTGCTCAGCCGTCTCCAGAATCTCACGCTCACCAGTCCTGACAGACCCCTTGTAGAACGACTCAGGCGAGACGTTAATAACGCCCATAATCCTCACAGGCAGGCCGTCGCCAACCTCCAAGCCAGCCAACGAGGCGCGCAGCATCACACCCCACCGAGAAGCCCCTTTATATAGCTCATAACCGATAGAGCAGCTCTGAGGCACCTCTACAGTCAAGCAGCTTGACTGTAGAGACGACAAAAGACGACGCATAAGGTAGTGGGCAGAGACATAAATACCCCAGCCACGAATAACATATACGAAGGCAGCCAGCCATGACAACCACACTGGGAAAAGAAGCAACCCTATACCGCGAGCAGGACAACAGAATAATATGCACAGCCTGCGCCCGCTACTGCAGGCTCGCAGACGGCCAGATAGGGCTATGCGGAATACGCGGCGTAGTAAACGGAAAACTACACCTCCTAGTCTACGGCAAGGTCATAACAGGCCACGTAGACCCAATAGAGAAAAAGCCAGTAACACACTACATGCCAGGAACTAAAATCTTCAGCATAGCTACAACTGGCTGTAACTGGCTCTGCCAATATTGTCAGAATTTTGATATTAGTCAGCGTAGGAAGGTTGAGGGGCTTGATGCGTCGCCTGAGGATGTGGTGAGGCTTGCCAAGCGTTATCGTAGTGAAGGTATTGCTTATACGTATAATGAGCCGACCATCTTCATGGAGTATGCGCATGATATTGGCGTTATAGCTCGTCGCGAGGGGCTGATTAACATCTTCGTTACGAATGGTTTCTGGACTCCCGACTCGGTTAAGCTTGCCGCAGATTTTCTGGACTGTGCTACTGTTGATTTTAAGGGGAACGCCGAGCCTGGTTTTGTTCAGCGTTATATTGGTATTCCAAGCCCTGAGCCTATCTTCCAAACGTTGCTGGAGATGCGGGATAAGACGAAGATACATATTGAGATTACCGACCTGGTTGTTCCCCAGATTGGGGATAATCTGGAGTATGCGCGCCGCCTCGCCAGGTGGGTTTATGAGAACCTAGGCCCAGACACGCCGATACACTTCCTCCGCTTCCACCCTGATTATAGGTTGATGAACCTTCCCTGGACGCCTGTGGAGACGCTGGAGCGGCACTGGAAGATAGCCAAGGAGGAGGGGCTGCGCTACGTCTACGTGGGGAACGTCCCAGGGCATCCTTATGAGAATACCTACTGCCCTGGCTGTGGTGTTGTCGTGGTTGAGCGGCATGGCTTTGACATAATAGACTGGCGGCTGGATGAGAAGAACCGCTGCCTAGAGTGCGGGTATCCAGTGGCGATAATAGGCAGACCGCCCAAAAAATCCGTGCCGAGCAGAAATAGGTTTATCCCAGTAGTGTGGGAGAAGGGAGAATAACGTATTTCCCGACGCTAAGCCCGTAACTAACAAGAAGAATATATACAGGTTACACTAAATTGGTAGCTGGCTGCTGAATGTCAGAGACGAGGGCTGGCGGTGTCTTTGAGGGTATTGTTAAGGAGCCTCTGCCTGAGGGGGCTGAGGTTCTTGAGGAGTATTGGCTTGAGAAGCCCTATTCGCGGGTGGTTATAGCTATACCCCCAGGCGAGACTGGGCCGCGCTACTATTTGATTGAGCCTGAGCTCTCTCCCGAAGCTAAGAAGGCTTTGGCCAAACTGTCCGAGGCTATAGAGTCCGAGGTGAATCCAGCGGATTTTGAGAAGGCCGAAGACCTGCGCAGGGCTGTTGAGGAATATATTGACAAGCTGGTGCGGAAGTATTCTGGTCTGCTTAGGAAGCTCTCTGACGAGGATGTGGAGGCCATAAAATACTATCTGAGGAGGAACTTCATAGGTTTGGGGCATGTGGAGCCGCTTCTACAAGACCCCAACCTTGAGGATATCTCGTGTAACGGGTTGGGCATTCCAATCCATGTATGGCATAGGCGTTATGAGAGCATGCCCACGAATATCATATTCACGTCCAAGACTGAGTTGGATAATTATGTTGTTGGGCTTGCTCATAGGGCTGGTAAGCATGTCTCGGCTGCTTTCCCTATTGTTGACGCTATGCTCGCGGGGCAGCACCGCCTCGCGGCTACATACAGGGAGGAGGTGAGCCCTGAGGGGAGTAGCTTCACGATTAGGAAGTTTAGGACGGAGCCCTTCTCCATCATAGACCAGATTAGGATGGGGACAATCTCGCTTGAGATGGCCGCCTACCTCTGGCTCTTGATAGACAATAAGTTCAACCTCATGGTCATAGGTGGGACAGGCGCTGGAAAGACCAGCCTCCTCAACAGCTTATGCAACTTCATAAGACCAGCATACAAGGTGGTAACTGTTGAGGAGACGCCAGAGCTTAACCTGCCCCTCCAGAACTGGGTCAAGCTCGTTACGCGCGAGGCGTATGGCGCTATAGGGACAATCTCAACGCGCATAACGCTCTACGACCTGGTTAAGACGAGCCTGAGGTATAGGCCTGACTATATCATCGTGGGCGAGATTCGCGGTGAGGAGGCTTATGTCCTCTTCCAGGCTTTGGCGACTGGGCATGGTGGCTTATCTACGATGCACGCTGAGTCTCTTGATTCTGCTGTTAAGAGGCTTGTTAGCCCGCCTATGAATATCTCGCCAGCCTACATACCCCTGATGAACGCGGTGCTGTTGATTGAGCGTATGCTCCTCCCAACACGCGGCGGCTACATGGCTCCAGCCAGGAGGGTGAGAACACTCTGGGAGGTTATAGAGCATGAGAACTACTACTCAATAGCAGAATATGATACGCGCACGAATAGTTTCATAGCGGACTTCTCGGCCAGCTACCTGCTTCGCAAGATTGGGATAAAGTCTGGTAAGACTCTTCGCGAGATGGTTTCGGAGATGGAGGAGCGCCGCTTGGTGCTGGAGTGGATGTTGAAGAAGAACATCACGCGCCTCTGGGATGTCAGCAAGATAATCACGGAATACTACATCTCGCCCAACAAGGTTGTGGAGCGCGCTGTTGAGGAGATACGCGAGCTTAAGGAGGTGGAGACGACGCGGGCTGAGGTGATAACAGACGGGACATCCATAATCACTTCAATACTTGAGCGCTCCGCTGGGAAGACAACACTGAGGCAGCTCCTCACAGAGTCGCGGATGGATGAAGCCCTATTCTGGGACTCGCTGAGCAAGCTGATTAACGAGGGAGTAATAGTCCTTAGGGATGATGGGACGGTTGAGCTCGTGGCTAAGCGTGTAGAGTAGTCGGGCTGGTATCTATGGGCTTCCTGAGCAGGGCGTCTGCAACGGCCTATAACTACTTCGGATGGCTAGGGCCTTTGATACTCAAGATATTCAGGAGTATGCCAGACCAGCTTAAGGCTTCGGGGAAGGGTGTGTTTCCTGAAGCCTACGCCGCTCTCGTGGGTATGCTTACGCTGATTTCAGCGGTGGCCTCGGCTGCGCTCTTCCTCTTCCTCTGGCTCGCGATGGGCGTGATAATGCAGCTAAGCGCGATGGTCTTCACAATACCCGTGATAACACTACTCCTCCTAGTCGTCTATCCATGGCTCTCCACGAAAGCCCTGGAAACGGCCCTGGAGGCGGAGATACCATACGCGGCCGCCTACATAAGCGTGATGGCCGCTGGGGGAATATCACCATACTCCAGCCTCCAGCGCATTAGGTCTGTGAAGCTCATGCCCAAGATGACTGCGGTGGCTGGCCTCCTTGACGTGCATGTGAAGGCTAGGGGAGTAGACCCTGTGAGCGCTCTTGAGAAGATAGCCGAGGAACTCCCCTCGCGCGAGTTTAAGGAGCTTGTTCAGGGCTATTCCGCTACGCTCAGGATGGGCGGCGACACGACGCACTACCTAGTAAGGAGGACGGAGATGATATTCAGCCGGCAGGAGGCTAAGGTTCGCGCGATAGCTGAGAGGATGGCCATGCTCGCAGAGGCTTACCTTGCTGTCGGAATACTACTCGCCCTAGGGCTCTTCATCATGTTCATAATCTCCCACGCCCTCCCGCTTGAGGTAGCGCTCTTCGGCGTAGATACATTCCTAACAGTGAGCTACTTCATACTCCCATTCCTCAGCATACTCTTCATATACTTCGCAGACATGCTCCAGCCGAAGTATCCCACCGCCGACTATAGGCCGTATAGGTTTGTCCTCTTCACGTTTCCGATATTCCTATTCTCTGTCATGGCTTTCTTTGCTCCTACGTTCATACCACAGCTCACACCGCTCCTCTGGCCCTTCGTGAGCGCTAGGGATGAGCTGGTGAGGCTCCTCGGCCTAGAGCGCGGCTTTGACGCGGCCTTCGGGATAATAATCCCGCTGCTCATACTCCTCGTCCCAGCAGCAATAGCTGAGATAATCTACTCAAGCACCGAGAAGAACATCCTAACGGGTGTTACCAGATTCCTACGCGAGATGGTAGAAGTAAGGAAGACAGGGCTAACGCCTGAGAGGAGCATAGAGAGCCTATCCAGACGCAAGTATGGGCGTTTCTCAAAGATACTTAGAACAGTCGCAGGCAAGATAGCATGGGGGACGCCGTACCAGAAGATACATGAATACGTCCAGCGAAGCGTAAGGCACTGGGTCTCCAAGGTTAATCTCTACATACTGTTTGACGCTATAGAGGTTGGCGGCGGTACCCCTGAGACGCTTGAGGCGCTCGCGCGCTTCAGCGAGCAGATGGAGACGATTGAATACGCTAAGCGGGCTGGCCTCAGGCCGCTCCTCATAATCCCCTACATAGGCGCGTTCGTGCTGATATTCGCAGCCCTAGTGCTGCTAGGCTTCATGAAGACCTCGCTCCTGCTGGCTGGCCGCGTACTGGCGTTTGACGCGTTCCTACGCCTATTCCTACCCCCGCTGGTTCTCAACATAGCTATGATGGGGCTGGTCGCTGGCAAGATAGCCGAGGAACGCCTAGCGGCAGGCTTCAAGCACTCGGTACTAATGATACTGGTAACGATTCTGGCGTTTGTCTTGTCGCCTCATATCGCCGCGTTCCTCACACCGCCAGCCTAGTCGTGGCCGTTGTCTCCGTTATCGTTATCGCCGTTGTCGTTGTCTCCATTCTTTCCACCTTTCCCGTCTTTCCCACCATCAGCGCCTTTCGCGCGGGGGATTATAGTTATCGGATGCTCATCGGAGCCCGACACAGGCGAGCCATCATCCGCGCTCGTTCCTGAGAAGAGCACAGTTATCGCGCTATCCTCTCCAGGCTCGCCCTCCTCACCTGGCGTCTTTGACTTCAGCTTCCACACAACGGGCTTGCTTGACTCGCCAGGCCATAAGCACGCTGGAGAAACCTGAACCTCCTGCGGAGGAGAGCCGCTGTCAAACTCAAACAACGTTGTGTCAAACTCCACGCGGAGGGAGCCGTCGCATACGGGGACGTTACCCACGTTGATGACGAAAGCCTCAACCAGGAAGGTCTGCATTCTGTAGACCAGCCTCGGGACTGTGGCGAAGACCGCTATTGAAGCATCGCGCGCGGGCGTGTCTGGTAGGTAGATTATGACGTAGAGCGTCTCAGGCACGGTTACCGTCGCCTCTATAGTTGAGCCGTCCCACGCGAGGCGTATGTTGTAGTTCCCAGGATTTACGCCGAAGCTCTCGGTAACGTTGTCGCCTAGTGTCGTTATGTGTATCTGCCTAGTGGCCGAGCCGCCTGCTATGTTGCCAGATATGCTGAGCGTGTATATCTTCCTAGGCTCCATATTCACCACAGTAACGTGAAGCGTGTATGGGTAGCCAGCGTCATCGCCCAACGAGGGTATGAAGAGCGGCGAGTTATCTGGAACAAACACATTACCGCGCTCTGTTACGAGGTAGATGTAGTACAGCTTACCAGCCTCTGCCTCTATCCCAGTGTCTATGGTCAGCGGCGGGTCTATCGGAGCTAGGAAGCCATCGGCCAGGCTTATTATGCTTGGGTTATCAAGACTATCGTTAGCGGCAACAAGAGCTCTGATTATCGTGAGGGGAATTGGGCCAGAGTTCTCCACCCATATCTTTATCCTATTATTATCTAGGAAGTCTATGTAGGCAGCCGCATCCACATCTTCCGCTGCTTTCTGTGCTTCAAAGGTTCTCCTGTTCTCTATCGCGCGTTCGTAGTTTAGGTTTGTGTCGCGGAAGTAGAAGGCTAGGGGTATTATGCTGGTGAAGATTATCGTTATGACTATCACGCCCGCTATGATGTTGGATACCCCACGCCGCCTACGCGAATTCATACTCAACCACCACCGAGAGGTCCAGCTTGTCAAACGGGTCGTCTGGGTTGAAGTACTGTTCGGGCATGGCGTATATGCGCACAGACTTAGCAGCGTCTGATGGGATTGTGATGGTTAGCCTACCAGCGTCTCCCTTGGGCTCTAGGGTGAGCAGGTTGCTGGGGCTTAAGCTATTGAGTGATTTTCCATCAGCGTCTCTGAAGATGTAGCCCACGACGACGAGGCGGGTCTCGCCGTTGTTGTAGAGGTAGAGTATGAGCTGGTCGTCTATCTTCACCCCATACTCAACTATGAATGAAGACCTTACGTTGGCCACCTTCTCCTGCGTGTCCTGCGAGTAGCTCATCATGAATGTTCTGGATATGCTGGCGGTGAATGCCCAGACCCCGAAGCCCAGCATTACAGCTAACGCTGTGAGCATGACAGCGCCTATGATGTTGCTCACAGCGCGCCTACGCCTCATGACGGCTGGGCCTCACCACCCTTAACTACAGCGAAGGAGCTTATAAATTAAGCCCTCAGCAAAGCGCCTGGGGAATCATACGCAGATTTTACGAGGTTGTTACTGGTATTAGCCCTAGCTACTCCGTCTCTCCCGTAACCTGCTTTATTATCTCAAGTATCTTGGGCAGTACGTTGATGTCAAACTCCGCCGCGGATGGTGAGTGGAGTAGGGTTATTCCGAGGAAGTCGGCTAGGCGCGCGGCGTCTTCCGAGATTGGGGATGAGGAGATGGCTATTATCCTGTTTATGTTCGTGTCCATCATCATTACCGAGGTGCGCATAACCTCGGTTACCGAGAGCTGGCCAGTTGTTGTGAGGAATATTATCCCTATCGCCACGCCCTCGCGAGTCCTTATCAGGACATCAAACCTATGGACAACACCCGAAGCCCCCACAACACGCTTGGGTGCTTCAACCTCATAGCCCTTCGTCCGCATAATCTCTATCAACGTCTTAAGCGGCCTCTCAGACTCCCTCAGCCTGGCCAGAACCTCCTCATTAGGCACGTACTCGTAGAATATGCGCGGCTCAAAATCGCGGTAGCCGTATTCCTTACCGCAGTTTGTGCATACGAAGGCTGTCTCTGGCTCTGGGTTTATGTCTCCGCAGTTGAGGCAGCGGAAGAAGACCGAGTATATCTTGCCGCTGTACTGCACGGTGAAGCGCGAGACGTAGCCCTCAGCCTCCTGCGCTCCGATAGTTATCTCCTCCCTACAACGCGGACAGCGCATAACGCCCTCCTCGCTCACGAACATCTCCTCAGGCCCCATGTAGCCGCAGAGCTGGTGCTGTATTATGCGCTGCCTGTAGATGTTAGGAGAGTGGCATGTACGGCAGACGAAATCAACAGCGTTGAGCGATGTCTTGCATGATGGGCAGTTGACGGTCTTGAAAGCTATCCCCTTACGCTTTAGTATGTTCTTCCGCGCCAGCCCCTCTAGAGCCGCCATGGCTTTGCTCGTATCTATGTCCAGCAACTCCTCAACCTGCGGGTATCTCCCACCCTCAGGCTTGTCGCGGTTCCTCACTGGACTCATCTCACGTAGCTCGCCTGAGATAAGCGCCTCAACAATCCTCTGCTCCGTCTGGTCTAGGTCGCGCAAGTCTATGGTCGCGGGCTTGAGGTCTTTCGGTATCGTGCTCGCGGGCGCTACACTTGTCTTGACCGTCGCGGTTTCGGGTATCTCCACCACGTTATCGCTGGCTGGCGGCTTCTCTACACGCGGCGGCGATGCTGGCGGAACGCTTGGCTGGGGCGGCGGCACCTGAACAACCTGCTCAACAGGGTTTGAAGAATGTCTAGGCTGCTGAACAGTCTCCTGAGGCGCCTCCCTAACAACCTGCTTCTGCGCCTCAGCCCTAGGCTCCTCCTCAATTATGCTTATCGCTGGCGTCCTCCTCGCCAAGACTACCGAAACATAAGACTGCGGAGCGACGCTTACCGCAATAGCCACAAGCAAGCCGAGAAGATTTCCCATAACAATATCCGCCAGCGTTGTGTTGGGCTGTATGAAGATGAGCGAGAAGATTATGAGCGTAACAATCCTGCTCAGCGCTGTTATGGCAACAATCAGCGAGATTGGCACTATTATTCCTATTAAATAGAAGATGAGGGCGAGAACCAAACCAACAAGCGCGCCCTTTATGACTGGCGTGAGAAACCAGCCAAAAGAGCTTAAGAACGATAATAACGCGACGAATATGAATAAGTCTGTAATGAACCATAGAGGTAAGCTAGCTAAGGCTAGGTATGTGGAAGACTTCACGTAAGGATGGACCATCTGTTTTATTCCTACCCATTCTGTTGTTATATATCTGTTTGCTTTAAATTTATCGCCGTAAATAGACTCATCATGCAGGTTAATATCCAGTATTACGTAGTCATCTTCAGGTCGTTGCATAGACATCAAGCAGGGCGTGTATCATGTTTTCACTGTTTATAGATTGTTGGACGCTGGCCTGCGTGGCTGGATATTCTACCAAGAGCCGCGGCCTCACCGCGAGCCATAGGCTGCGCTGGAAACCCATGTCATCAAGGTAGGTTATCTTAACAGTTTTCTCATGTTCGGGGCGCCTGAGCCTAATCGCCTGAACATCAAGGGAGTTCATGAAGTCAGCCAGCTTGTATCTACTCTCATCATCAACGATAAATCGCTTACCATCCTCAGACAACTTAACTCCTTCTACCTGTATCTCCTCGGCTGGCGTGGCGCCGATATTAGCGACGCGCAGCATTAGGGTATCGTCGTTGAGCCTATAGCAGTCAGCCACTAGGTAGCTGCGTAGGAAGCTGGGCGGCTCTATCAGGAAGTGCTGCGGGAGGACAGGCGGCCTAGGAGGCTCATGAGAAAGGATAACATCCCACACGCTAAGAGCGCTAACCACGCTCCCAATATCAAGAGCAGCCTCACCATCAACATCCACGGGGAGCCTGCTCATAATCTCCCTAAGATACTTAGAAGCCTCGCTCCTAAGGAGGCTGCCCACATAGCTGTCCGAACTAGGGCTGGACTGGCTTAGAGTTATCGTATCCATCAACAAGCAGCACCAGGCGATAGCATAGTCATCGCCTAGGAGCTTGTAGAGGAGGTGCGCTTGGTAGAGGTGTTTTGAGGACTCAATAAGCTGGGCCGTCCCGTCCTCTTTCTCCAGCGCCTTGAGCAGCGCGCTATACGCCCTGCATACGTGGGCGTCTGCCGAGACGAAGTAGCGGTCGCGCACCCTCTCCATACCGTTTGCAGCATCTTCCAACAAGCTAGCAGCTAGGGCGTAGTTGTCATACGACCTATAAGCCTCGGCAGCCGAGAGGAGAGAGTAAGCCTTAGCCAGGAACTTATACGGCTTAAGAGCCTTGAGCGAGGCTCTCCACATACGCGAGGCAGCGTTAAAACTCAGATTAGCCTCAAAGAGATTTCCACCCCTAACATGCATAAGACCATCAAGAAGATGGAGACAGCCAACCATAGTGCTGTCAAGCAAAACCGCATTAGCCCTAACCTGCCTCAGAAGCTTACCAACAAAAACATCAGAACCAGCATATGATGACGCCGAGTCAAGCTCAATCAAGAAAGAAGTAACACGCGGATGAATGCTGCTCAACTCCCTATAGTATTGAACCAAGTCCAACATGCTGTTGGATAGCTGGAAGTAGTCGCGGTAGAGGAGGATGAGTTTGAGCGGCGCTTCCTCTGGCGTGAAGAACCCATCCTCATGCGATATTGGATACTCACACTCAGGTATGCCACCCTGCCTGGTTGCCTGTCTGAGGGAGAGAAGCCTTACAAGGTGGGACGACATCTTCAGAAGCTCAGTAATCCACGACCTGCTGAGCATCGTCTCCATGTGTATGTAGTTGAAGAGCTGGTGCGCGGCCTCCATGTAGATACTAGCACGCGCATAGTCGCTGGTCGCGGCAGCCATGTTAGCAGCCTGCCACAGGCTCTCGCCAGCAAGCATACGGAGCTGCCGCTCATCATACTCAAGCGCAGACTCCACAAGCCTAGCAACACGCTCATCAGCGCGAATCAAGGGCCTATGACAAAGCCACACCTGAACAACTTACTTATTTATGTGAGAGAAGACCGCAGGAAACTATACGCCACAAGTAATACACACGCATGTTTTAGATAACTAACAAGCCAATAGACAGCAAGTTAGGTAACTGCCTTCCCACACCAGCCATGTGGCAAAAATAACTCTACCCATCTCTCGCGCTTCTTGATAGCTGGAAAGATTATATCGCGGAGCGCTTATTGGTAAGCTGTCTTGAGACGCGTGAGGGCGATTGTCAGCGGCAACGTTCAGCGGGTTGGATATAGGTTTAGGGTAGCCACGATAGCCAGACTCCTCGGCGTCAAAGGCTATGTAAAGAACCTAGAAGACGGTAATGTGGAGATAGTCGCAGAAGGGGAGGAAATCAGCAGGTTCCTAGATGAGATAAAGATTAGAAAACCACCAATATACGTTGAGGATATTTCCATCTCTGAGGAACAGCCTACTGGAGAGTTTAGGACATTCAAGATAGTTACGGGAAGTCTTGAGGAGGAGATGGTGGAGGGCTTCGGGACGGGAGCAATGTATCTTGAGCTTCTACTGGATGGTCAGAATAAGTTGTTAGAGGGACAGAACAAGCTACTGGAGGGACAGAATAAGCTCCTAGAGGGGCAGGAAAAGCTCTTGGAAGGACAGGAAAAGTTATTGGAGAAGCAGGAGAAGCTAATTGAAGGCCAGGAGAAACTTATTGAAGGGCAGGAGAAGATACTTAAGAGCCAGGAGAGGCTACTTGAGGGCCAGGAGAAGCTTAAGGATGAGTTGAGCGGTATGCGTAGCGAGGTTGTCTCCGAGCTGAAGTCTATGCGGGGGGACTTACGGTCTGTATTTGATGAGCGGCTTAGGAGGCTTGAAGAGGATATGGCTAAGGTTAAGGCTAGGCTCGGAGTTTCATAGTGTGAGCGACTCCGTTATAGCCAGGAGTGTTATAGCTATTAGTGTTATGAGGGGCGTTAGTAGAAGGTAGCGCTGTATCCTCGCTTGGAGTATGCCCGCAAAGAGTGTTGCAGCCAAGGCTGTTACGATGACCATTATCCTTATTGTGGTCGTTACTATCTCTGGCGCTACTTGGAATTTATTGAAGAAGTTTAGTGTCAGGCCTATTAGGGATGGCATGAGGAGGCTTGATATTACGAGCGCGGTTATCGCCATGCCGCGCGAGCGTTGGCGCCTAGCCCTCACAAGGCGGCGGATAGTATCCATATCGTCGGCCAGCATCTTGAGAACATCGGGCCTGACTCCGCCTGCCTCGCCAGTGGTTAGTACGTTAAGAGCGAGCCGCAGGTTGGCTGACTTCGTGCCAGAGCGCATTCTATCAAGCATCTCGCCGAATGAGAGCTCTTCTTCGCTATGCGCGCGTATCCTATTGTAGAGTTTCCTGACTGGTGTTCTACCTTCTTCAACTGCTTCAACGAATGCTTGCTCTATCCCCTTCCCCTCCTCAAGCCGCGCAGCTATCACTTGCAGAAGCTGCGGAACTGCCGCGTCGGTCTTCTCCACCACATTCTCACTATAAGCCTTGACTATGTAGAATATCATCGCCAAGGCCGCCACTATGGCCAATATCACCCAGTAAGTAGTCCCCGCGAGACGCGATAGCACCTCAAACAGAACATCAACAACCATGCCACATCACTAAAGACTAAAACGCGCATGATGTAGAGGTTATGGTGGCGCTTCCCATGCGAATCATACAATTAAAATACGGACAAAATACAATCAACATGCTACAATATTATGCAGATAGCTACGGCCTTATAAGACTTTGAAAAAAAGAAGAACCAAAAATGAAAACAACCAGACATAGATTTCGTAGGTATAAGCATGCAAGTTGATAATTCTCGATAACCGATAGGTTTTTTATCAAGAATGGTGGTTTTATGGTTGGAGGGGTAGAAAATGATGAAGGGAAAGCTTGTGCTAGGTGGTAGGAGGCGTGGTATAAGCCCAGTAGTCGCGACTGTCATCATAGTCGCGATTACGATAGTGATTGCGCTGGCCTTCGCGTTCTGGGCAAGCGGCCTATTATCAGCGTTTCAGCAAACGGAGAGGCTGGAGCTAAGAGCGATAACAGCAACGGATGGCACAATAGTAATACAGATAAAGAACGTAGGCTCCAATAATGCCGTTATTGATGAGATAATAGGAACACAGGCAGGCTCCATAATATTCTCCACAACTCCCACAGGCGCAACTGCGACGCTGACACCAGGTGAAATACAGCGCTTCACATTAAACGATGGGGACTTTGATTCTGGTGAGTCTGTTGATATTACCGTGATAACTACATCAGGAAATACCTACACCGTAACGGTGTTCATACCGTAGCCAAAACTATTTCTCTATCCATTTTCCCCTCATTTATTTATGGTATAATTGTTCTCCAACCTGAAGAATCTCAGCGAGTTAATAGCAAGCCGCAACATGCATCTAGCTCTTCTATTACTCATACCGCTGTCGCTGAGGAGCGCTTTATGGCTTTCTGGAACCGCCCAAAACGTCAACCTAGCATTTTATGATGCAGACTTCTTCCTAGATTCTTCATCATATTTCCTAAAGCTTCTTTTCTCTGGCGAGTTCGTCGCAGCCTCCACATTTTACATAAAATACCAAGTCCCGCCTTATGGTATGTTGATAATAGCAGTCATAACTAGGCCGTTTTTGGGAATTATGGAGCCTTTAAAAGCGGTTCTGGTATCTCCAATAATATTCTCATCCCTGACATGTGTCCTACTTTTCTTGATAGGAAGCAGAATCTCCGCCAAAGTTGGGCTTGCAGCATGGGCGCTCGCCACATTTGACCCCTACCAGCTCCAATTCTCAATAACCTTTCTTGATTCAATCATGAATTTCTTTCTAGCTCTAGCCTTTTACCATCTAATAAGACTGTCAAAGCTAACTCCCAGGCATATTATCGTCATCAGTTTTGTCTTTGCGTTCGCGATACTCACAAAATATACCGCGGCTGTATTTCTGTTAGTGTTTGTCGTTTTATATGCCTTGGTTCTTAGAGAGCCTCGTAAAGCAGTAGCCCTTCTCACACTTACCGCGTTGTTCGTGTTGTCTCTGAATTTTCAGCTCTGGACTCCAGAGGGGAGGCAGGCGTATATGGAGCTGGTTCTCAAGGCGTCGCAGCCTGGAACACCAACCTTCAACACTCTACGCCCACCCATAATACTAGGCCCGCTGGATATAGGCGTTCCACTAGCATATCCCTGGTATTTCGCTACATATCTCGGCATGGGATACATCGGCTTCAACACACTACCCTACTTATCCCATCTAGCTTTATTCGCAACACTAATCTACATAGCCATCTCGCGTAGAAATATAGCAGTAGATAAGCACATCATGCTATGGGCTGCTACAGCGGTTCTGAGCATAGTTTTCCTCCCCAGAAATTACTGGTCTGTAAGCTGGTCTGAAGGGTTCATACAGGGGACGCTGGTTAAGCAGTTTTATCCATACTACTTCATCATCACAGCACCCCCAATAGCCTTACTCGTAGCATATCTCCTATTTGCGCAGAAGCATTATGAAGATGAGAGTAAGACAAGCCCCCTAATGATGGCTCCCGTTATAGCATTTGCGTCATTCGCCCCGCTCACAACTGTCTTCCTCCTAACCTTCCCATACTGGAACTTCATCTTCACACTAATCTACAACTACAACACAAACCCAGCATATACACTTGGACTATATGCATTCATAGCAACATGCATAATAGCGGCCTACGCCATACTATACACAGCAATCATGCTAAGAAGGCTCAAACAAGCTGGAGCCAACGGTTAAATACGAAAAACACAACCACATACATGATAACATAAATGGCCGAGAAGCTTAAACGCGAGTTCATAGACCTGCTGGAGAAGGATGTGGAGTTCCGCTACACGGTAGCAGGCTATATAGGACTGTCGGAGATACTTAAGAGACTAGACAGACTAGAAGAGGGCCAGAACAGGCTGTGGGAGAACCAGAATAGGCTTTGGGAGGAGGTTAGAGACCTGCGGCGCGAGGCGCTGGACTTAAGGCGCGAGATGGGCGGGCTCTCCGCTACGCTAGGCGCAATATCCGAGGGCGGGGCCAGACGGGCCCTAAGGGAGTGGCTTAGGGAAAAGGGCCTAGTGGCTGAGAGGCTTAAGCCAATAACAGTCATAGTGGATGGTGAGGAACTGGAGATAAACTTCTACGGCCAAGCACTGGATAGGGAGGGTAGGAAGATACCGCTATACGCCGAGGCTAAATCAACAATACGAGCGAGAGAAGTGAGAGAGTTCGCGAAGATAGCTAGAGAGGCTGAGAAGAAGTATGGAGAGGGGCTAAAGCTCATAATAGCGTATAGAATATACGAGGACGCATACAAAACCGCAGAAGAAGAACATATACAAATAATTGAGGCATAGTCTAAAAGCCTCTCAAAACCACCTCTATGTAATTATGGGTTGATACATCATGAAAACACAGAAGAATTAAGGGATTAGAAGGATTGATGAAAGCATCACGCCTCGCATCGCGTTTAGCGGTCTTAGAGACGGAGGTAAAAGAACTCAAAGAGAAGATAGCCAGTAGGACATAAGCCTCCCTCCTCATCGGCGCGTGTATGTCCAACTACCAATAACTGGAACGGCTATACAGTGTGTGGCAAGCAAGGAATCCATGTAGGGAGATATTTTCATTCCTCTCTTCTCTTAATTAACCGCGGCCTGTTCATCGTTTACGTGCTATGAAGAATATTGCGTCTCCTATCTTCTCCTTGCGTGCAAGCCCTATTGAGGCGAGCTGACTCAGGTACATATGCTCCAGTGATTTTGGCCTCCCCGTAATAGCTGAGATTTCATCGCTGGTTGCTCTCTCCTTCTTGAGGAGAGCTTCATACGTTTTCTGGAGGTGTCTGGCTATCGCCTGTGTAGGCTGGCGTTCCTCCGCTGGTATGTTTATCGTTATGGGCTCTCTATCTTCCTCATCCTCCTGCTTAAAGACCTCCTCAACCGTTGGAGCTATGTCGTACATGTTTATCTCTATGCTCTCCAGCGTCTCATCACTCTTTGTTGGTGGTTTTTCCTCTTCGTGCTGTATTCCCTTGATGGGCGATATTTCGCGGATGCGCGTCTCGTCTATTCTGAAGCGGCCCTCACAGTTTCGGCAGACCACGCCTATAGGTGGTCTTGAGTAGGCCTTGCCGCAGTCTATGCAGACGTATTGCTGTCCCTCTAGAGCGATGTTGGTTGAGCCGCATGATGTGCATTTCTCTATTAGCTCTAGCTCGCTGGAGCCGCATGAGGGGCAGACGCGTACGCGCTCTGTCGGCATGAGCCATTTTACGACCTTCTCAACAACTTGGGCGAGGCCATTAACCACATCCTCAATACGGGCATTCTCAATAACTGGAATCCCATATAGCTCTGCCTTCTCGCGAGCCTGCCTAGAAAGGCCAGGCACGGCCAGGACGACAAGCCCGCGAAGCTCGGCGTCAAGAGCCTTGTTAACCAGCTCGGTTATCTGCTCCTCCCCTACAGGCTTATCCGACACGAGCAAGTCCACCACTATTCGCGTTCCTGAGTCGGCTTCTGGGGGAGCTGAGGCCGCGAGAGGGAAGAGGTACTCGTTTCCAGACTTTCCCCTTATGAGAGCTGGCACCTCTATTGACCAGCCTAGCCTGCGTAGCTTCTCCACCGCCTCGTCTATGTTGAGCAGCTTTATCTCTGCTAGCTTCTTCTGCTCTGGCTCCATCCTGTATGTGCAGACCTCTGTAAGCCCCTCCTCGCCCTCGCTGAATAACGCTCCGCAGTTTCCGCATTCTATCTTCTTCCCAGGCTTCTGCATCGTGCCGCCGCATGTGGCGCATCTATAGATATGGCCTAGTAGATGTGAGCCGCTGCTCATATCACCGCCGCATGAGGGGCATTTATCGTCTCCAGCACCGCTCTCAAACCCCATATACCCGCACGCGAGGTGCTCAACTATTCTGAGCCGCCTAACCTTGGGAGAACCACACGAAGGGCATTGGAGCTTATACCAAATCTTGGCTGAGCCGCATGATGGGCAGGTGGCAACAACCTCACAAAGCTCACGCTTCAGGATACGCTGCTCGGTCAAGTACTCCAACGCCTGCTTAACCTGGTCATGAGTTAGGTTAAGCTCGTCCTCAATAGAGGGGTATCTAACACCCCTATCAATGCTAATCTCTGGCCTAATCTCCACTGGCTTGCTGGCTCGCGCCTTATGCACGAGCCAGTGGATTATGGACTTGTAAGCCTGCTCCATCGCTTGTAGCTCTCCACCGATATATGATACGCCGCACACCAATAAATATCTTGGACTCGCTACGCGGCGTGTATCCAAGGGATTTTAGGCTTAATACGGGCCTGCCGAATATTCTCCGACTGGGCCTGGCCTTGGCTGTTCAGGTGCTATACGGCCTCGCGGCGCTCAGGGGCATGTTGGGCAGGAACTTGGGTATGGAGACCTGTGTGCGGCTGCTGAGCCAGGAGGATTACGGAGAGCTTTCAAGGGGATTACGCAGCGCTATAGAGATGACGGAGCAGGAAGACATAAGCCTACGGGACGCGATAAGGGAGGCGGCGCACAAAGTAAAGTCGCGCTACGCCAGGCAAGCATTGGAGGCGATAAGCAGCGCGCTGACAGCGCCAGACCCTAGGCCGATAATAGAGCTTGAGGCCACGCGCATACAGGATGATGTGGAGCAGCGCCTCAAGTCGTTTGTTGAAGGCTTATTCGGGATGGCTGAGGCTTTCTTCCTAGTAAGCTTCCTCCTACCCCTGATGATGCTCTCCATAGTCTTCCTCTCCGTAGTCCTCTCAGGTGCTGGCGCTTTCCTGGCACTCCCCTCGCTGGACCCCGCGTTGATAGCCCAGCTAACCCTCGCCACGCTTGTCATAGCCCTCGCGGCGATACTGCTAATAACATGGAAGAGGGGTAGAATAGTCTAGAATCATGCAGAGAGCGAAGCTGGTTGCGACCGCTCTTACAGTGGTAGCGGCCATCGCCGCGTTAGCGGGTGTGGCAAGCGCCCAAATACCTGGGAGTGGCTCCATATTCATTAGAGTCTCTCTGTGGGGCGGAGACCTCCACCCAGGCGGGGAGGGCTACGCGATAGTAGAGATATTCAACAACGACACAGCTCCCATACATGTCCTCTCGGTTGGAATCATCATAGAGGGTGGGGAGAAGTTCTCTGGACGCTTGGAGCTTGAGGAGCCGCGCGTAATAATTAACGGGACTATTGACTCTTTCAACGTCTCGCTAAGCCCGCCGCCTACAGCGCCTTCAGGCAGGGCGAAAGCAACGGTGGTTCTTGAGTATATGCGCGAAACCCCCTTCGGCATAGCTGGCCCCTACAAAATCCTACGCGACGTAGGCCTGCTAAAGCTGGCCAGCTACCGCACATTCAAGTTCAACGTAATGGACTACTGGCGGCTCAACCCAGTGCCCAACGTTACGGTAATCTTTGAGCGCTCCACACCCAAGACGGAGATTAGGATAACGAGCAGTAACGGCACTGTTTTCGTCAATAGGCTTGGGGATGGGGCTTACACGATAACGGTAATCTACGACTCACCCTATAGTGGTGAGAGGATAACAATACACTACCCACGCACCTACTCGCTGCTTGACCTCGCTCTCCTAGGCTCTATAAGGACGTTTGTCTATGATGTTGTGGTTGATGTCTTTGACCTGAATGAACGGCGGCTAAACGCGACTGTTCTGCTGGGAAGGGCGTATCAGGAAGCCGTTGATGGGCGCGTGGTCTTTCACAACGTCCCACGCGGAGAGTATAATCTAACGCTCTTCTGGCGCGGGGTTGAGGTCTTTAGAACATCGGTAGAAGTTTCCGAGCCATTCCTATACCAAGCACCTGGCGCCGAGGTCTCTGCCAAAGCTGATGTGGGCGACCTGGTTTTGAGAATCGTTGACGTAGACCAGAGGAGTCTTGAGAGGGATGTGCGTCTAGAGCTTCTAGGAGAGGGCATAGCCGAGCAGAAGAACGCCTCTGGAACAGCGGTCTTCCCACTCCTCCCGCGCGGGGAGTATAGGATAAGCGCATACATGATAAACGATTACCTAGGGGAAGAGGTCAAGGTTGGTGAGACTACTCTTAGGATACCCGAAAACAACGGCGAGAATAACTTCACTGTCGCTGTGTTTGATGGGAAGCTAATCTTCGTTGATAAAGATGGCGAGAGGCTGAACGTCCGTCAAGTAATCTTCGCGGGTAGGAATTATACGCTTGACGACGGCGAGCTACGTCTGGCTGCGATAACCTCTGGTGAGTACATGGTTGAAGCATCCTGGCTCGGCGTAAAAGTCTTCAACGAAAGCATAACACTATCACCAGAAAACCGCGAGATAGAGATAGTGCTTGAGGTCTATGACACCACCTTCAAGGTATCCACGCTGGACGGCAAGCCCCTGGAAGATGGCGTACTAACCCTGTCGCTTAGAAACGCCACAGTGTTTAGGGCTGGTATAGAGAATGGGACAGCGCGGCTAGAGAACATACCAGCTGCTCGTTACGTCATCAACATAACCCTACGGGGCGAGACGGTGTATTATGAGGAGAGCATAATAGCTGAGAGTGAGAGGAGCATAATAGCTAATGCGAGCCTCTTCTCGGTTATCTTCGTTGACCAGGCTGGCATGCCAGTGGCTGGGGTTGCTGTAAAGACTGCTGGCTTGGAGGGCGTCTCCTCTGCTGATGGCAGGGCTGTGCTTGGTGTTGTGCCAGTGGGCGACTATAGGCTCGTAGCAACTTATCGCGGCATAACCGTAGCTTCGCTCAACGTAAGTGTAGGAACAGAGCCAGTGAAGCTGGTGATACCGCTATACCAGCTTGAGGTGGTCGTTGTCTCCGAGCTGGGCCTGCCATTGGATGTGGATATAGCTCTCCTCAGGGGAGGAGTGCTGATAGACAGCGCGACTGGAAGCACCGTTCTATTCCAATCACTACCCGAAGGTGATTATGTTCTACGCCTCACGCGCGGAGCTAAGCAGGTGGAGATAGGGGTGCGCATCCCAGAGAATAACATGATGCGCATCACGTTCCCACTGGCTTTGGAGATAGGCGGAATAGCATTAAGCGCGCAGGAGCTCTTCATCATACTCCTACCCATAGTCCTAGCGGTAATAGGTTTTCTCGCCTTCTTGGCAGTTAGATATGCTGTGAGGGGCGCCACTAGGAGAAAGCCATCACCGCCGAAACGTCCGCGCAGGGGAAGGCCACCATCATAATCCAGTAGCTATCCGCGGAGAGCTGAGGCTATGAGCTTATATACACCAGTTCCAGCGTGATAGCGGATGGTTATCAAGTCATGATGCGCGTTCCTACTGGTGTTCCAGGTCTTGACGCCATACTTGGGGGCGGCATACCACGCGGTAATATAGTTCTGCTCTACGGGGGGCCAGGCTCAGGCAAGACCACGCTGGCTCTACAGTTCCTCTACCGCGCCGTCATAGAGCATGGTGAGAACACGCTGTACGTGAGCGTTGAGGAGAAGAAGAGCCGCATATACGAGAGATTCACACCACTGGGCTTCAAGCTGGAGGAAGCGGAGAGAGCTGGGAGATTCCACTTCCTAGACGCCACGCCCATACGCGTGCTCGGCGAAGAGCAGCTCCAGACCGCTTCCAAGTTCCCAGTCTCAGGAATAATAACACGTATAAAGGAGCTAGTAACCCGCAACAAGATTACGAGGATAGCGATAGACCCCCTCACGATACTCTCGCTGATGTATGAGAAGCCCTATGAGAGGAGGCAGATGCTCTACGAGCTATTCACCAAGCTCTCGGACATGGGCGTTACCACGCTGATGGTTGCGGAGATGCGTGAGAGCAGCGCGCGCAGAACTATTGAGGTTGAGGAATACCTGGCTGATGGCATAATCTCACTCAGAACACTCATGTCCAGGAATGCCCTGATAAGGGTTTTGCAGGTGGAGAAGATGCGCGGCGCTGAGGTGGATATACAGCCACGCCCCTACACAATATCCAAGAACGGCATAGTAGTACACTCGGATGAGACGATATTCGTCTAGCTTATCTCGGCGCAGCGGCTGAAAAGCTCCCTAATACCATAAACCTCCTCCCTACTGTGTAGCATGCTGTTCATCAAAACCACTATGGCGTTGTCATCGCGGCCTCGCGCCATTATGCGCTGAACAACGTCCAACAACCAGCGCCTCGTGATGAGCAGCTTATGAACAAGGAGAACATCGGACAAGACGTCCAACACAACCAGCTTATGCCTCCCATTACCGTTGAAGCCTTCTAGGCTTTCAATTATCGCGCGGCTGAGCAGCGTTAGGTCATCAACATTCTTGACCATCATCACCCTCTCGCTCTGCTCATACTCCCCGCGCGGCGTGGCTATTACAAGCCTAACATTCTCCCCATACTCCTGCGGGTTGTTGAGGAGAGGCTTCGTCGTGGCTAGGACTAAATCCACATCACCTAACATGGCTATGTTGTGGATTAGCCGCGATAACGTTGAGTTGTCTGAGAAGAGTATAAGACACGGCTCGCCGTAGGGTATCCCACCACCGAGCTGCTCGTCTAGCCTGCTTACGCCTGTCTTGATGAGCTTATCCTCACGCTGCTTCTGCGCAGGCCTACATCCTATCAGGAGGACACGCTGCATCCCAGCCCTGTCGCGGTATGTTATCACCGCCACACGCCCCTCGTAAGAGCCTTCAACCCGAAGCACCATAGACTCCAGCGGCTTAAGCGCGTCCTTCACAAGCTTCCGCCCCCTGGGGCTTATGCCCTCTAGGAATATCTCGGAAACCGTTGAGGCGCCTATGTTGAGCAGATGTATCGCTGGGCTCTCGTCTCCGTTCTCGTATCTAGCTACTAGGTAGCCGTTAGCCATGTCTGGCGGCTCCACCATGAAGAGCGGCGGCAACTGTGGCGGGGATGGGGCATGCGAGAACACTGCATCAACGATACTTATTCCCTTTACTAGGTGTTTGAGGCTAGCATCGCCTCCATCACTGTTGCCAGCTAAGACCGCAGAAGCGGCGGCGTCGGCATATCGCTTCATAGTCTCGGCGATAACGCCATCATGCTGTACAGCGTCCCTGGAAGCGCCCAGAATCTCAAGAGCCGCCAACACACCCCTACACAGGAGCGCCGCCTCCCTACTGGAGAGGACGGTGTATAGATGATATGCCTGGCGTAGGTTTCTCTCGGCAAGCGCCAGCGACGCCTTATCCTTGGTCGCTATAGCCTTGTGCAGGTAGCCAGCAGCCCTGCTCAGCGCCGCGTGGGCGGAGAGCATATACCTCTCCCGACTCTCGTCGCAGCTCTCGGCAGCACGTCTGAAAAGCTCGGCAGCGTCAAGATATGGGAACTGACTCTTTCCAGCCTCCGCCTTGATGAGCGTAGAGTAGGCCAGTATTAGTGTATGGAGCGATGATACCTGCCTAAACTCTGGCTTGCCCAAAACCTCTAAAGCGCGCTCAAAGAGGTAGGATGCTTCAGAGAAGTTATGTGAGCGCGCGGCCTCAACACCACGAGAGAGGAAAACATAACTCTGGACAATCCTAGACAAGACAATTAGATTGGACTGGACGGTTCTCAAAAGCTCGCGCGTATGAGGGTCTGAAACGACCAGAGGGAGCAGAAGCTCCACATCATCAACAATCTCACGAACCCTAGTGTTTAGACGCTCAAGGAAGCCCGTATCCACAGCGTCTCTGGCTTCCAGATAGCTCGCATATAGCTCCGCGAGCCTTGTAACTATACTGCTCACAGGGTCTCCATGCCTAGCCGTATCTAAGGATAGCGTGTAGTTCTCTTGGTTGTTGATTTTCCTGAGAAGGGATAGCGTGTTCTGTAGATAATCAATGAACCACGCGCTCTCCATCCCGTGTTGCTTTAGTATGCGCATGAGTAGCTGGAGCGCAGCCTTAACATATGCTTCTGCGATTATGTTCTGGCCTTGCTGCGCTGCTTGGCGCGCTCCCCTCCAGAGGTTCTCCGCGGCAACCATCGGGACGCCGCGCCTCTCAAGGCTGATGCTCATGGCCAGCATGCGCCTGGCCTTATCCACATCATAGATGTCTATAGACTGCCCCATCCCCAGACGCCCAGCGCGGAAGCAGGCTTATTATATCACTCGCCCAGCCCAGCTACACAAAATCCCAAGTAAATACCATGAGCAAACCCACACATGACAAGAAGATTACAGCAAATACTCTTTTAAATCATCCACAACACATCTAAACAGGAATTGAGCGAGCTACTGGCTTCATATGGTAAGGTTAAGATACGTAAAGCCGAGGATAGCCCAGCTCCTATTTATGAGCTGGAGCAGCCTACGGATGCTCTCACAGCGCTGAAAACCCTGCTTGAGGATGACGAGCTGGAGGAGATAGTCTTCAACGGCCCCAGTCGGGGGCTTCAGCTATACCATAGACGCTACGGACTATGCAGGACAAACGCCAGGATTGAGGCCAGCGATGTTCCTGAGGTTTTGTCTTGGCTCTATGAGATGATGGGCTACGCTTCTCCCGAGTTTCCTGTTGTTGAGGGTAGGCTGCCAGATGGTAGCAGGGTCTCCGTAGCTACAGCCCCCGTCGCGGTTGATGGGCCGTACTTCAGCATTAGGAAGTTTCCGAGAAACCCCTTCACTCTTCGCGACCTCGTTAAGTTCGGCATGCTCTCCCCAGACGTCGCGGCTCTCCTCTCCCTCTATGTAGACGGCCTAGGCGTGAGGCCAGCCAACATACTCATAGCAGGAGGCACGGGAAGCGGGAAGACCACACTCCTCTCATCACTCGCACAACTAATACCAAAGCAGAGCAGGATAGTCATAATAGAGGACACGCCAGAGATAAGCCTAGAGCACCCCAACATGGTTAGGCTGACTGTAACTCCTATCCATTTTGAGAGGCAGGTGGATATGGAGATGCTGCTGCGAGCCTCGCTTAGGATGCGGCCTGATAGGCTTATTGTTGGCGAGGTTAGGGGGCGCGAGGCCGAGACGCTCCTCGCGGCGATGAACACTGGCCACCTAGGCAGCATGGGGACAATACACGCCAACACCTCGCAGGAGGCGATTAAACGCCTCACAAACCCGCCCATGAACGTCCCACCACAGATGCTCGCAGCCCTAGACCTAATCATAACAACAGCCAAGATAAACACGGGAAGCACAACCAAGCGCGTCATACTAGAAATCTCAGAGACAGCAGGCTTTGACGAGAAGGGACCAAGACTAAACCAGCTCTACAAATACAGCATATCAGAGGATAGAATAATCCCAACAGGAATACCTAGCTCATTCCGCGAACGCTTTATAAAAGAAACAGGAATAAACCGCGAAAAATACAACGAAATACTACACGAAAAAGCAAGCGAATTCATTAATGAAGAAGAGATGAGTGATAATGCTTCGTAGATTTTCATCTTTAAATATGGATAGCCGCTCTTCGGCAACTAATCATGCTAAAACGCCTAGCTGAAAAGATTGAGGAGCGTTCCGCGGTAATTTCTGTTTTTGGTCTCGGTCATGTAGGTCTTCCCCTATCTAGGGCTTTTGCCCGCGCTGGCTTCAGGGTTATTGGCGTTGACGTAAATGAAGCTGTGGTGAGGCGTGCGGAGCTTGAGCATGGGCTGGAAACGACCACCGATGGTGAAAAGGCTACACGCATATCCGACTTCATAATCATCTGCGTACCCACACCGCTTGACGAGAACAGCCAGCCCCAGCTCACACATCTCATAAACGCAGCCGAGACAATCTCAAAAGCCCTCAGCGAGGAGAAGTTCATAATCCTTGAAAGCACCGTCTACCCAGGAGCAACCGAGGAGATTCTAATACCCATACTGGAGAAAACTGGCCTTAAGGCTGGGCTGGACTTCGGCCTAGCTTATAGCCCGAACAGGATAGACCCTGGGAATAGGGACTGGCCTCTTGAGAAGATACCGAAGGTCGTTGCTGGGATTAACGATGAGTGTAGGGAGATAGCTATGGAGCTTTACCGCTCAATAATAAACGCGGAGCTCGTGGGGGTCTCCAGCATAAAGACCGCTGAAGCGGTGAAGCTGGTGGAGAATATATTCAGGTGGATTAACATAGCGTTGGTTAATGAGCTGTCTATAATCCTAAGCAATATGGGGGTTGATGCGTTTGAGGTTATTGATGCGGCGAAAACAAAGCCCTTCGGCTTTTTGGCGCATTACCCAGGGATAGGCGTTGGTGGTTCATGCATACCTGTAGCGCCGTTCTACTTCCAGTTTAAGGCTGAGAAGCTGGGGCTGCGGAGTAGGTTCATAGAGCTGGCTGCCGAGATAAACAGGGCTATGCCAGCCCATGCTCTGGCTGTTATCCGCAGGAGCTTACGTGAGCATGGCCGCGACCTAAGTGGCGCTGTGGTAGCGATTCTGGGACTGGCGTATAAGGGAGACACCTCAACCACCAGCAACTCACCAGCAGTTGAGCTGGCCAAGCTCTTAGCCGAAAATGGAGCAAAAATAAAGGCTTACGACCCCTACGTCAGTGAGGTAGAGATAGACGGCCATAAACTCCGCAGCGAAGGGAGCATAGAAGAGTGCATAGCTGACGCAGACTGCCTAGTCGTAGCGACAGCTCATAGCCTCTTCAAGAGACTTGACCTAGAGATGGTTAAGCGCCTAATGCGTCTACCCCTGATTGTTGATGGTAGGGGAGTCATCAACCCCAGCGCATGTGTTGATAAGGGTTTGAGATGTGTTAGGGTAGGAGGTAGGGATAGTTCGGATGGGCTCCTCTCTCAATGTGCCTAAGCCGCGGGGTGGTGGAGAGGCTAGACTGAGGACAGTCCTGAGCATAATGGCAGCGCTCGCGGGGACTGCGCTTACAATAAGCGCAGCCGTGCTAATCTTCCTAACGGTAAGCGGCCTGGCATCACTCCTCTTCGGATGGGACGTTAGACGATTCATAATCACATTCGCATACCCACTCTTCCTAGACATGCCCCGATACTTCATAACAGACGGCGTAGTAATATCCCACTACCTCTACGAACGTAGAATGGTATCACGCGAGCTCGTAGCCCCCCAACCAATCTACATGCCATTCGTTAGCATAATAATACCCGCGCTGAACGCTGAGAGGACTATAAAACATACTGTGGAGTCGCTTCTTGAAACCACTTACAAGAGGAAGGAGATAATCGTTGTGGATGATGGTTCAACTGACAGGACGTATGAGATTCTCTATCCCTACGCGCGTGCTGGTTTGATAAAGCTTTTCAGGAAGAAGGAGAGGGGCGGAAAGGCCGCTGCGCTCAACTTAGGCGTGAGGATGTCGCGCGGCGAGATAATAATACCAGTAGATTCTGATACAATAGTTAAGCGCGACGCCATAGACAGGGTAATAGCACACATGGCCAACGAGCAGGTGGGCGCGGTCTCATGCAACATAAAAGTAAGAAACTACCGCGACAGCCTGCTCACACGCCTACAATACTGCGAGTACATGCAGACAATCCAAGTAGGCAGACGCTTCCTCTCACTAACCAGAACACTAACAATAGTGGCGGGAGCGTTCGGAGCTTATAGAAAGCAGATTGTTGAGAGCATGGGCTCCTGGGACCCTGGTATAGGCGACGACTCTGACATGACGTTGAAGACCCGCAAGACGCGGCGGCGCGTTATCTTTGCTCCAGACGCTATTGCCTATACTGGAGCCCCTACAACGCTCAGGAGATTCTTTAGACAGAGGAGGCGGTGGGAGAAGAACTTCATACGGAACAGGTTTAGAAAGCACGGTGATATACTGAACTTTAGGGTTTATGGGGTCTCAAACCCCGTAGCTATTCTCCTGAGCTTCTTCTACCGCGGCGTGCTTCTCTTCGGATACTTCGGATACCTGATAGTAGCAGCGGCGGCGAATCCGCAGGTTTTACTCCCAATCCTCTTCCTCTCCTACATCTTTTACACACTTCTCTCGCTCTTCTCACTCACAATATCAGCGTCCCTCTCTCCAGAGAAGGCGACGGACTTCAAGCACGTAATATTCGCCCCCCTCATGCCGTTCTACAGGACTCTACTACGCATACCCAGAACCATAGCGTATATTGAGGAGTTTCTGGGAATAAGGTATGAGGACCCGTTCTACCCACCTGAGGTCTGGCGCGTAGCTCCACGCTACAGGTTTAACAAAACCGTGGGGGCAGTCGTAGTATTATTCTTCGTAGCGTCGTTCTTCACAGCCATAATACTAACCAGAGTCGTGGCAACTCTACTAGCCTAGCCGCCAGACTTTTCAGCAACATGCTTATACACAATTATGCTCCTAGTCTCGTCCAAGCTAAACTTACTCTTACACTCGCGGCAGTAGGCGAGTATAGTTGGCGACTTATTGCGGCTACCGCACTCAATGCATACATGATAGTCGTTTAACGAGTTGTAGAGAAGCTTCTCCGACCCGCACTTGGTACATGACTCTACTAGGTCTAGTCTCTGGGAGTTGCATTTGGGGCATACGTGTACTCGCTCAGCCCTGACGACGCCCAACTTCTCTTTAATTCTGTTGAAGGTGAGCTCAACGAGCCCCTCGGTAGTTGGGGACTCTATTACGTGAATCTTGTAGAAGCTGGCTAGGCGTTTGGCCTGCTCGTTAAGCCCAGGCACAGCCACTAGGAAAAGCTCGTTTAGCCTAGTGTCTAGCTTAATTGCCGAAAGTGAGAGAATCCTGACCTCATCAATAGGATTATCATCTATCACGAAGTCTAGGGCGGCTGTGAAAGAGTAGTCTGGCGTTGAGATAATCATGGAGAATGTATGCTCTATCCCCGAAACACCCTTGAACGAGCTCATCACATCAACAACCCAGCCGAGAGCCTGGAGCTTCTCGGCTATCTTCTGCAAGTCTATAAACTCGGCCTCAAGGGCTGCGCGCCTCTCAGGATTAAACCTGTACGAGGCTATCGTGAAGATGGACTCCTCACCTTCAGAGATTATCCTGCCACACTTATAGCATAGAAGACTCCTAGCTACTATTGAGCTGAAGTTGCCGCATGAGAGGCATTTGTAGTAGTTTATCGGCTTCCTATAATCTATCCCGATTGCCCTGAGCTGCTTATTACACTTGGGGCAGACCAGCGCGCCGCCGCGTAGAAACTTATGCTCAAAATCTATATGGCCGCAGCTCATGTGCTCTATCACTATTCCCTTCTCTAGGCGCGGCGAGTTGCATATGGGGCAGCGCAGCTCTATCGCGAATGTTGATGAGGGGCAGGAGGGGCAGGATACGAGTGTCCTGTCAAGCTCGCGTATGAGTATCCCATCATCAGCTAAACTCTCTAAGATATTCCTAACCTCGGAGGGCGGGGCATCTAGAATCTCCTCAACCTCTGGATACGTTACCCCGCGTGCGGGGTCTACGAATGGCCTGATTTCAGATATGTTGCCGCTTATAAGCGCCTTAACCAGCTTCTGCAAACGCTTCCTACCGATTGCCTCACTACCACCTGCGGCGGCAGTCAAATCTTAAAAGCACCACGCTATCTTTCCCCTTTCACCA
>WAQC01000021.1 GCA_015520425.1 Candidatus Pelearchaeum sp.
CCTCTGGGTAAAACCTCATGACAATTTCACGAATCTCCTCAGCGGCCTCTCTCCAGTTATTCAAATAAGCAAGTCTGCGCCTCGCGTTTTCAGCAAGTATATCAAACTCAGACATCTCTAAGCACCTTGAAAAGCTCCTCATAAGACAAGCCCTTAGCGCCATCATCTACCACGTATGCAGGTTATATAGAGTTTTACGTAACCAGCTCCGCCAGCCTCCCTTTGCGTGTGGCTCGCCTAATCTCCAGAGCTATCCTGTCGCCCGTGCTCATTTGGCGTTGGTATCTGGCGTTGGCGTACTGTGCTCCTATTCCCATATGGACGTTTGTCCCGCCGCCATGCCGTAGTGCTACGTCCTGGGTTACTGGTATGTGCATCACCACCTCTTGTGTGGGCGCGTCGTATAGCCCGTAGTCCTCTGGCCTAGCCGCGTCGCCTGTTGTTGCGTATACCAGCTTGGTCGTGGGTGTGTAGCCGTACTTGCTCGCCTTATCCCACGTTATTATGGTCTGCAGGCACCACGCCCCGATTATCCCAGGCTCCTCATGCTCCGCGAGTGTTAGGAGTAGGGCGTCGGCGCATTTGAGCACATCCTTGAGCAGGGACTCGCGCATACTAACCATAGAATGGAGCGTTACCTCAAATGATGGTATGGTCTTCTCCTCTATCTTCTTCCTCACCGATAGCGGCATTCGTGTTAGGCCGTCTAGTATGCTCTCGCGCCTCTCGTCTATTGAGAGTAGCTCATTGGCTAGGCATTTTCTTGCTTGTTCTATTGTTAGGCCGTGCAGCCTTGCCAGCGCGTCGTCAACGTCTCCCCATTCCTCGCCTGCGTTGAGCGGTGAGTAGAAGAAGTTGAAGTTAGCATGGGGGCCTAGGACTATCTGCTCCACACGCGCGTTCTCAAGCTGCTCTCTACCCAGGTTGCCTGCCTCAACCTCTCTCTCCACCTTCTCCTCCAAGTCGCTGGAGTCCGCCGCGAAGATGAAGACGCGCTCAAACTCCCGCTTGGCGTGCTCGGCCTTCAAAAGCATAGGCTCGTCCACTGGCTCGCGGAACCTAATACCCCTGCCAGAGACCTCGTAGCTATACTTCCTGGGCGTGGGTATCCCAGCCTTCTCGGCGAACCAGTAATAATCCCGCTCAATCTCCCCCCTGTTCTCCACTTTTAGGAGCTTCCTAGAGCCTAGTATCGGGACTGCGAACTTCTCCTCTATCAAGCTGCATCTCTCGTCTCCCCCAACATAGACGGAGAACGCCCTGTTAGGGACTTGGACGCACTCCAGCTCCACGAGGTCATCAACATACTTGAGAATCTCATCATACCTGTCCAGGACTAGGATTGCGAGGCTCCATTCCTTCCTGCGTCTCAGGTCTGCTGGGTCTTCGCACACCGCTACGTCGCGCCTGCATATTTCTGGGATGTCTTCCAGCTCCTCGCGCGGCTTGCCTACGATTATGTTCTGGAGGTAGATTATCGCCCTGCCGCGTGTTGTGTATATTATTGAGCGGAGCCCGTAGTTCCGTGCTCCTGAACGCGCGTCTAGAGCTGAGTGTGAGCCCAGTATTAGCTCTACAGGCTCGCGGTAGCGTTTGGCTATCTCCTGCATCTCTGCGCGCTCAATCATGACAACCCCCAGCAGGCTATGGCCATAATATTATCATTATCGCGGCTGGGGCTGCGCGTAGGCCCTTCTCCGCCGCTCCACTATCCCGCGCCTCACGCTGGTGAAGTAGCCCCGCTCCTCCTGTACCAGCCGCTCATAATCCTCGGCAAGCCCTATCGCCTCGCGCGTGTCTAGGCTGCTTATGGCGGAGATTAGGTGGGGATATGTGCGCACCCTATAGTCGCGCTCCGTTAGCTTCCTCCGCTTACACTCCTCCAGCTCGCTATAGAGCACCTCAAGAATAGCGTTGGTATCGTGGGTACTGGCATCCCCAGACCGCTCATACGTGTCCTTCTGGTAGAGGAAGATGAAGTCAAAGGGCATCGCATCAACCTGCATGGCGTGGAATGTTGTTTCATAGACCTTGAGGTAGGGCTGTTGTGATACTGTTATGTATTTGAATCCAGCGGCGCGGAGGGCTGACATGAATGCAGCAACTATGCGCATGTCCTTGCTGTTGAATGTTGAGACGAGCGGCGCCCCATCCTTGAGCACCCGCCAGCACTCGGCGAAGACTTCGCGAAGGCCTTCTGAGTAGTCCATTAACGAGAGGCCGCGAGTCTCATTGACTATGACTTCTCCGCTCTTTGGGGATAGTTCGCCGTCCCACCAGAGGAAGTAGTCGGAGAGCTCTGCATAATTTACGTTCCCGCCATATGGGGGGTCTGTTATCACCGCGTCTATGGAGCTGTCGGGTATTGGTAGTCTTCGCGCGTCCATGTTGAGAACCATGAAGCTGGCCTCCCCAGTGAGTAGCTGGCCGAAGCTACCCGCCTCAACCGCGTAGCATCCTATATGCTCGTTGGTGTATCGCTTACCCCTAGCGACGGCCCTAGCCCTGTTAAGAAACTGGCGCCACACATTAATCTCCAGATACCTTGGGTATATCCAGTAAGCGTGCATGGCCCAGCCCTCTATTACCCCGCCCCGCCTATGGCTCATCTTGCTAGCCCACTTCAGCGTGCTGCTGAGGGCTAGCTTGAGGAAGCTTCTGGTCTCATCATCAGTCGGGCATCTCTCAATAGCTTCGCGGAGAAGGAGGAGAGCTGTGAGGTTGCGCTGTGTGAATAGCTCGTGGAAATATCTATAGCCGCGTCTAAGCAGGTCACGCGTCTTCTCTCCCAGAGGTATGCTGACCACTCTATACCCCTTAGGCGTCGGGTTTTGGCTCAGGTCGTTTTCGGATGGTTCTTTCACCCCTCTATACCCGCAGAGGCGGCATGACAGCTTGAGCATGAGTAGCTTATCGTCTTGGCTTGAGTATTCGCCCCACTCCACCTCTGCCCTAGCGCCGCATCTGGGGCATGAGGCGGAATAGATACCCCGCATCACGCTTCCCAGCTCGTTTTCCAGCCACGCGAGGGCTGAGGAGAAGGAAGACAGGTCAAGGGGCTTGGCTTCATGCCTCATGATAAACACCGCCAGGGGATTGATGTCAGCAGCCACAACGCGGCGGCGCGTGATGAGCCCCTCAACCAGCGTAACACCACCGCCAGCGAAGGGGTCCAGAACAATATCCCCCTCGCGCGTGAATGCCGTGATTAGCCTGCGGAACACCAGCCAGGGGCGGCGCGCCCAGAACTTGTGCATCATGTATGGTGGGGAGTGGGTAGCTGAGCGCACTACCCCAAGCTGTTTAAGCCTCTCCTCCAGCGCCTCGCGCAGGCTCGTCATAGCCCTTCCTCCAGAAGCCCCCTTTACGTGATAGCGGCCAAAAGAGGCCTGCGGAAAGAGCTTTAAACCTACCACGCTAATAAAGTAAAGGGTTTTCTTAAAACAGCGCTTTATTATTAAAATATAGTAAGGCTTTACCGCCCTGGCCGAAAGGGATTAGACTCCCGTTTATATATCGGCTATCATAACATCAACACAAATGGCGCTCGCATTCCTTCTGCTCAATGTCAAGCCAGGCCACGAGGATGAAGTATTGAAGGAGCTCTCTTCAATCCCTGAGGTTAGGGAGGCGCGCCGCGTCTTCGGGGTGTATGATGCGGTCGTCAAGGTTGAGGCGGAAAGCATGGAGAAGCTCAAGGAAGTGGTAAACCGCCGCGTCAAGAGGCTCTACAACGTAACCTCAATAACCTCGCTCATAGTAGTCTCAAGCTAAGCCTATATATCTGTGTGGAGCGTTGCTTGATGCGAAGGCCAGTAGGTGTTGAAGCTGAGGCTCAGCCTCCCACACGGAGAGGATAGACACATAGAGTTTAAGGAGCGTCTCATCTCCAGCATTCATCTAAAGCATGAGAAGAAACAACACCTGGCTAGCCAGATGAAGTATCGCCTAACGCAGGGTGGTGGGAAGGCTGTCTATATACTCGGCGTGAGCGACGAGGGACAGGCGGTAGGGCTTTCTGAGATTGAGTTTGAGGAGAGCCTCAATGTTCTGCGCGCTGTTGCGGCTGAATGCGGCGCAGTTATAGAGCGTGTGGAGCGCTTCCAGGAGGATTCCAAGATAATAGGCCGCGTGATAATCTCCAGCTACGCCCCCACGATACAGAATCACATCATCGTAGCTGTGGCTGGGCATGTGAATCATGGAAAATCAACGCTCCTAGCCTGCCTCATGACGGGACAGCCCGACGATGGTAAGAAGTGGCTCTACCTAGACACCCTACCCCACGAGATTGAACGCAACCTCTCGGCAGACGTTCATTTCGCCCTCCTAGGGTTTAGGGAAGGCAAGCCCTGCCTAATCTCCAACCCACTAGACAGAAATGAGCGGAGCAAAATCGCCCTAGAGGCGGAGAAGCTGGTAAGCTTCATAGACACAGTAGGCCATGAGCCCTGGCTCAGGACAACAATACGCGGAATCCTGGGACAGGACATAGACTATGGAATCCTCGTGGTAGCTGCTGACGACGGCCCAACGCACATCACGCGAGAGCATCTGGGAATAATGCTGGCCATGAAGCTCCCAGTGATAGTATGCGTAACGAAGGCGGATAAAGTGAGCGCCGAGAGGCTGGACGAGGTAGAGGAAAGCGTATCATCACTCCTCAAGAGGGTTGGGAGAGTCCCATACCGAATAACAACGGAGGAAGACCTAGACGTTGTCCGCGACAAGCTCTCAGTAGTAGTTCCGATAATCAGGACAGCAGCACCCAGCTTACAGGGATATGAGAAGCTATACGCGCTCCTCAGCTCCCTACCCAGCAGACAGAAACCAGTAAACGAGCCGTTCCTACTGTATGTTGATAGGGTGTATAATGTTGAGGGTGTCGGCAGCGTGGTTTCGGGCTCGGTGAAGCAGGGGAGGCTCATAGCTGGGAGCGAGCTCCTCATAGGCCCAGACGAGAAGGGTAGGTTCAGGCAGGTGAAGGCGCGGAGCATAGAGATGCACTATGCCCGAATAACGGAGGCGGAGGCTGGCTACATAATAGGCGTAGCTGTGAGAGGCGTGAAGCATGATATGCTCCATCGCGGCATGATACTCTGCGACTCCACGCTCAGCCCCAGAGCAGTGAGAAGATTTGAAGCAGACATAATGGTGCTAACACACCCAACAAGAATACGGGACGGCTACGAGCCAGTGCTACACTGCCACACAATATCATCAACCGTAAAGCTAACCCTCCTAGACAAGGAATACCTCAAGGCAGGCGAGACAGGAAGAGTTGAAATGGCCTTCAAGTACCGCCCCTGGTATATACGCGAGGGGGATAGATTCGTATTCCGCGAAGGCAAGACAAAAGGAATAGGGACGATAACACGCATAGTTGAGGAGGCCTAAAACATTAAGGGCTACGCTCATATATCCTAAGGCTGTAAATCCTTGTCGGAGCAGGACGTGCTTGAGGAGAAGGCTAGACAAGACATAGCCCGCGACACGCTACATATAGCAACCTTCGGGGAGGAAGATAAGGACGCCATACTCGTGGGGATACGCTACCTCCCGATAACCAAGCTCATACTCATAACCGTTGAGAGTGAGCGTGAGAACGCGCATATATTCGCTGGCCAGCTCGCGACCGCGCTCAAGATAGCGACGGAAGTCCATGTGATTGAGAAGCCACTCCTATACAACACGATTATGCGCTTCAGAAAAATCGTAGAGGAGAATAAGGGGCGTTTTGACGAGATAATCGTTAATGCGAGTAGTGGTGATAAGCAGCTTGGCTGCGCCGCTCTCACGGCCTCGTTCATCAATGGGCTGAAGACGATAGCGATAGACGGCAACCACCCAGTTCTCCTGCCCATAATCAGGCTGAGCTACAACGAGATAATCTCGGAAGCCAAGATGAACATCCTAAAAGCCCTAGACAGCGCTGGGGGCGCTGTAAAAGACCTGACGGAGCTGAGTAGGCTAACAGGCTACGGCAAGCCGCTGCTAAGCTACCACATCAACGGCTCGGAAGACAGCAAGGGGCTGCTCCAGCTAGGGCTCGTCCGCGTGGAGAAACAGCGCCGCGACCGCTCCAGCATAAGCATAACCGAGCTGGGGAAGATGCTCCTAGCAGGGCTATCCAGCTAGTCCATCAATTACCCAACTCCTAACCCAAAACCAAGAGGTCTAGGAACTTCACTATATAAGCGCGGTCGTATAATGTTATCAGAACGATTAAAGGCTATGGCTTTAAGCCTGCATGCATAGTTAGCCTGTGCTGTAAAGCTATGCCCAGTAGGTTTGTGGTTGTGGGTTTGGTTGTTGCGCTCGTCGCGTTGGCTGGGGTTGCTGCGCGCTTGGCGTTTGACAGCAGTATTGACGCCACCATACGCGGCGAGGCCGAGACTAGAGTAGGCAAAACCCCCAGCTACATAGCCGTTAGCACCACACGCCTCCCAAACGGCCTTGAGGTGAGGTACGTCGTGCCGCCAGATGAGATAGTCTCAGGCGGCCCGCCGAAGGATGGTATTCCATCAATAGACAGCCCAGTCTTCGTCTCCGCGAAAGAGGCTGAGAGCTTCATGAACCCTGATGACATGGTTATAGGGCTTTACTACAAGGGTGTGGCGCGGGCGTACCCGCATAAGATACTCGTATGGCACGAGATAGTGAATGACGTGGTCGCTGGAGACCCGATAGCAGTTACCTACTGCCCCCTCTGCTACACCTCAATAGCATTCCTCCGCGTGATAGACGGCGAGCCTGTGGAGTTTGGTGTTTCTGGGAGGCTCTTCAACAGCAACCTAGTCATGTATGATAGGAGAACGGACACGCTCTGGAGCCAGCAGTGGGGGATAGCGATACTCGGCCCCCTCGCTGGGACTGAGCTGAAGATGATACAGGTTGACGTGATGAGGTGGAGCACGTGGCGCGAGCTTCATCCAGATACGGAGGTGCTCTCACCAGAGACTGGCTATAGCCGCCCCTATGGTGATGACCCCTATGCTGCGTACCTATACTACACCAGCGACGACATCTGGTTCCCCATCAAGAATCGCGACGACAGGCTTCATCCCAAGACGCTGGTCTATGGGATAATATTGGGGCCAGAGGCAAAGGCTTACCATGCGGAGACGCTCTATGCGGAGCGCGTGGTTAATGATGAGTTCGCTGGCAGGGCTATTGTTATCTTCAGCCCGATGGAGGGGCTTGTGAGGGCTTATGAGCGGAGGCTCGGCGGCTCCGTGCTGGAGTTTGAGTGGCGTGATGGCAAGATTGTGGATAAGCAGACTGGGAGCGAGTGGAACGTCTATGGGGAAGCCGTAGCAGGCCCCCTAGAGGGGAGAAAGCTCAAGGAGATTGTAATCTTTCCAGGCTTCTGGTTTTCTTGGGCTGCCTTCTTCCCAGACATACCGCTCTACGGCGGCGGTGGTGGCTGATGGATAGGGAAGGCGCACTACGCGGCTCTGCTATCAGCGTAATGGGGCTGGCAATCTACCTAGCGGTGGTTGTGGGGACCACTCCGAGCCTACCGCCCATCACGGCGATAAGGCTCACACTCGCGATAAACGCGCCGTTCCTAGCAGCTTTCCTAGGCTCGCTCTGGGCGCAGGGCTACCTACAGGCCAAGCTAGCTGCCAAACGCTGCCGCATAAAGAGCAAGGCAACCACATCAGTCAGCGCCTCAGGCTCTTTCATCTCCGCCTTCGTCTCATTCCTACCTCTAACCCACGTAGGCTGCTGCGGCCTATGGCTATACCTCCTCTCAATAATCGCGGGAACAGGAGGAGCAGGCCTAGCCTTCGTCTCAACAGTACTGAACGCGCCACTACAGCTAATGGCTCTCGGCATAGCTACAATATGGGCGACGAACGCGTATCTCTACTTGCGCTATAGGCGGGTGCCCAGCCTAGGCTCCCCTGCCGAAGAGATAGACCAAGGCTCCGATGGTTAGGCCGAAGAGTAAATGCTCTATGAATCCCAGCATTATTACTGTAGAGCATGGCAGCTACTCCAGCGCCCATCATGGCCATCATTATCGGGGCGAAGCCCAGCATCAGGACTGGTATGAAGACCAGTATGAAGAGTATGACGCCGTATAACGCTCCTAGGGCTAATGCCCTGCCCGCGCTCGTCAGCCTTAGTGCGCTGACCGACGTTACTATCGCTGCGAAGATTACGCCATCAACTAGGCCGACTATGTAGTGTGCCGCGAAGCCAGCAGCCACCGCGCCACCGACGAATGTCCCCATGACCATGAAGTCTGCCAGCAGCGGCAGCCCCATAGCTGCTTTGCTGGCGATTAGTATGGCCGTCATTATGGTAGCGCCAACAAGCCCGCCCAGCGCTCCTCCTACAATACTGCGTGAAGATAACGCCATGCCGCGTATGTCTTCACGTTATCTAATAACCAGCGTCTTGAAAGTTTCAGCCGACGCTTATAACGGCCTTAAACTCTCACGCTGGCTCTGAGTAGTGCGAGCGCCGCGAGCTGTGCTATTACCGCGTAGGCGGTTGCGATTTCTGGCGCTTGGAGGAGGTAGCCGTAGATTGCGCCGCTTCCCATTAGGCTCATGCCGTATGCCGCGCTGAAGATACCGTAAGCAGAGCCGCGCGCCTCTTCTGGCGTCATAACGGCCACGCTAGCCCTGTAGATGGATTCCTGCATCCCCAGAACCACGCCGAAGACGACTGCGCCAGCTAGGAGCGTGGCCGCGTCATGAGCGTATAACGTTAGGAGCGTCGCGGGTATTGAGAGGATGAAAGGCAGGGCTAGCAGCTTTACGCCAGCCTTGTCAAACCAGTGGCCAGCTAGGAGCGCTGTGGGAGCGTCAACGAGCTGTATGGCTAGGTAGATGAGCGGGACAGTCCATGCTTGGCTGATTATCTGCTCCGCCCTGTAGGGTATGAGTAGTATGTAGATTAGTCCTAGGGTGTTGAGGGATACCGCCGCCGTGTATAGGGCGAAGCGCTTGCTCAGCTTTTGCTTAACGCCGCCTACCCTGCGCTTCTCCGCTACCGCTATATGTCTAAACCTCCCATAAGCGTAGAATATTACAGCCATCAACGCGATGAAGGGAGGTAGCGTCCATGCGAGCGCCGCGCCATAGCTTTTTGCCGCTTGTGTTTCTAGTAGGATTAGCGCCATGGCCAGAGGACCAGCTACTGCTCCGAGCTGGTCTAGGAACTCGTGGATTCCAAAAGCCTTCCCAGCCCCTACCTCCCTGCCGACGAATGATAGGATTGCGTCGCGTGCGGGCGTCCTAAGAGCCTTTCCGAAGCGTTCCAGCAGTATTAGTAGGGCTGCCGCCTCCCAGCTCGCCGCGAGAGCCAGCAGGGGTATTGCTGCTATCATGGAGTAGCCAGCTATGGTGAGCGGCCAGTATGCGCGTGTCCTGTCAGCCAGGTATCCCGTAGCCAAGCGCGAGACATGGCTCACCGCCTCGCCCAAGCCGCCCACTAGACCTAGGATGAACGCAGAAGCACCCAAGGCTGGCAGGTAGCCAGGGATTACGGCGCGGCCACCCTCATACACAAAATCACCCAACAGGCTAACTATCCCCAAGATGAGTATTGCAGCATAGGCGCCGCGCCGCGTCATGGTCTATCTAGACGAGTAAACCCATGTCTTATAGAGAGCATATCTATCACCAGCAGAGGGTATGGGTTAATACCATGTGGGCGCGGCGCTTGGCTACCGCTACTAGCGTGGTAGCGCTTACTGTGGGGCTGGCCTTCTATCTCAGGCCGCCCATAATATTCGTGCTCAACACTCTGTATAGCTATAGCGCCCTATCCACACTCTTGATAGGGATAGACGCCGCTATGGTGGTGGTTGAGGCTTTGGTGGTTCTGCTATTCACATTAGCCATCTGGAGGGCTACGAAGCTCGTTCTACCGCTCTTCATAGCTCTCACAATCGTCTCATCCCTCCAAGCAGCCGCATATTTCACATTCTTCCTATGCCCCGAAGCGCCTCTACTCCTCTGCCCAACAGGATACCTATTCACAAATCTAAGGATGCTAAGCCTCCTATCAGGTGTAGGGCTGCTGGTATATGGTCTAGTTCTGACACGCTACGCCCTCTACCCCAGCAGAACTAGAATCCTCACAACACTCGTCGCCTCCCTGGAAGTAGCTTACCCAACACTAGCCATAGCTGGCCTACCGTTCATACTCGTTCTATCAATCTCCCTGATTTTTCTCCTGATTAGGCCCGCCTGGCTCATAATCGCCTCGCTGGACTCCAGAAAGCTGCTATGAGCCTCCTGAGCGTTCTAGGGTAGGATAAATAAGCAACCACGCGCATAAACATCATGGAGACACACCGTTGGCGCGCTTGGTTAAGGTTGAGCTCTTATCGTTATTGCCTACGGTCTATAGCAATAAGTGTAAGGCTTTCTGCGTCTCGGTTCATGATAGCTATGAGATGCAGATAAGCGAGTATCCGCGTGAGGTTGCCGAGAATCAGGAGCGGGTTTCTGCGATTTATCGGGAGCTTGTGGGGGAGTTCGGCCCTATGCTTAGGCTGAGTGTGGTTAATCCGCTTTCCCCGCGCGGGGCTTGGCTCATGATGCGGCATAGGCTGCCTAATGGGGTTTGGGCGGTGATAGATGGCCGCGAGGTTGTAGATGCCTCGCGTGGTGCTGAAGCCGTAAAGGAAGCTGTAAAACGTAGAATCAGAAGCGCTCTACGAGAAGCCGCACAGAGTCATTAACAGCCCTAATAGCCTGCTCCAGCTCAGCCTCAAGGTTCCTAGCTGAGAACGTTACTATAAGCTCTGGCATCTCGCGGCGGAGGGAGAAGCTCCACAGCCCCGCTACCCTCCTAAGCGTCTCCACAGCCCCATCAACAGCATCGTAGCCAGATGCGTGTTGGCTCGGTATGATAGCTACCGAGTCTCCAAAATCCCTGATAACGCCCTCCACACGCCTTTTAGCCAGCCGTTTATAGGGTGCTGTCCCCTTCCTTATTATATCAAGCTCGCGCCTTATCTCGCCCTTAACGCGGCAGCGTAGAATAACCATATCACCCCTACCTGCTGCGCGTGCTATCAGCCAGTTGAGCGGGTTCTCCCTGCCGAGTAGGAAGATTGTGAGAGAGTACTGGCCTATGAGCCTGCCTAGAGCTTCGCCAGAGAAGGCGAGTATCCTGCTTCCAGCAGAGCGTATGCGCGGCTTTGAGCCCAGCCTCTCAAGTATCGGAGCTAGCCTTAAGCGTAGCCTGTTAATTCTCACACTTCCGTAGATTCTCCCGCCTATGTATGAGGCGAGAAGTAGGAGGGCTAGGTAGAAGACGAATGTGCGCGCATCAATCGTGTGTAGAACCATGCTGTATGCGCCTCCTTTAGCTATGGCAGCGGCTCTGCTCCAGCGCTGGGATAAGCCTCTCCATAACCGCGCCGCTTGCTTGCCTCCCCAGGAGGCGTAGCTCTATACGCCTACCCGTAAAACCACAATCAAATATCATGGCGAGGTAGCGCATCCTCTCCCTCCTGAAGAACCCCACCAGCTTCTCACCATAAACATAGACGCACGAATGCCCAGCTATCTGTGTTCTGCCAAGAGAATAACTCTCCAAGCCCCGCGTATTCACCCCAAGCTCGCCCCTAATCTTGCTACACTTTATCGTGAGCTGCAATGTCTCCTCACCAAGAACGCTGGTTATGTAATGGTGCGTAAGCCCATCCACCACATAGCCAACGCCATTATACTCTGTCGTGTATGAAACCTCAGGAGGTATCTCGCTGCTCTTAACAACCCAGCCCTCAGGAAGCTGGAGAACCAAATAGCGGAAAACCCCAAGAACAGGATTGCCAACAGATATGACGTGCTCAACGATTTTTTCATCCAAACATAAACACCCCATCTGGGAATTTAATTTTCGGAAAACAACTTATTCTCAAGGACTTGGCGTCATACCCGCGTCATCATTTTTAAGTTTTAACTTTTAATGCGCGCATCAAAAATAAACAATACTCATGTGATTTGTAGTGATTTTAAAAATTTTTTATAGGATTTAGTAACGATTAACGCTGAAAAAGAGGGAAAAAGGCCGTGGCAATACACAACACACCTTTTACTCTCGTCGCCATCGGCCTGCTGATATACGCCCTCGCGTACTGGGGATATAGCAGGGCAATAGACCGCAAGATATGGCAGCCAGACCCTGCGAGGCCCACGCCAGCACACATGTACACGGATGGCGTGGAGTTCTTCCCAGTGGGGCGCTACGTACTATACGGCTTCCAGTTCAACAGCATAGCCGCGCTGGGCCCGATACTAGGGCCTGGCATAGCGCTAATCTTCGGCTGGCTGCCCGCGTTCCTCTGGATTATCTTCGCCGCGCTACTCATCGGCTGGGTACAGGACTACAGCGCCCTCTTCCTCTCAGTAAGGAATGAGGGCAAGTCCTTCGGCCCGCTGGCCTATGAGCTAATAGGCCCAACAGCGCGAAAACTACTGCTCGGCTTCCTCCTCTTCTACTTCCTACTAATCAACGCCGCCTTCATATTCGTCGTCGCGGTAGTCATAGACGTATTCCCCAGCTCCTTCTGGAGCCTCCTCTTCCTTGTTGTCGCCGCCTTCATCACTGGGCACCTAGTCTTCAACGTTAGGATGAACATCCTAGCAGTAACGGCGCTGGCCATAGCCCTGCTGGTTGTTGGGATAGTCGTCGGCACGCTCTTCGCATGGCCTCCGCCAGGCTCCCTAACGCTAGGCGGAAAACCAGGCTCACCATACACGCTCTGGCTGGTCCCAGTAGTCATCATACTACTCCTCGGCTCCCTACTGCCGCTCCCAAGACTGATAACACCCATGAACTACATCGCATACTACCCAGTAATCGTGGCGATAATCGCCCTAACGGTTGGTGCCCTAGCCTCGCCGCTGACGGGCATAGAGCTGGCCGTACCAGCCTTCAAGGGCTTTGAAGGAACGTTCGGGTCTGGGCCTCTATGGCCCGCGCTCTTCGTAGCTATTGCGTGTGGGGCAATCTCTGGCTGGCATAGCCTCATCAGCACGGGTATCTCGTCTAGACAGCTTGATGTTGAGACCGACGCCAGGCCTGTGGGCGCTGGAGCCATGCTGACTGAGAACACTGTAGGCCTAACCGCCCTAGCGGCGTGGGTTGTTCTAGCTCCTGAGCGCGTAAGCCCAGTAATATTCCCGCAGGGCGCCACGAAGCTCGTAGCACCAATCGCTGGAGGAGAGGCAGCAGCGCCATTCATCAGCACGTTCTTCTCCATCTACATGGTCTTCATGGCCATCACCATACTGACAATCCTCGGAAGGTATTGGCGCGTCGTCATGGCTGAAGTCTTCAGCGGCACATCACTAAGCATACTAGGAAACAAATACGTCGCCTCAGTCCTAGGGTTCGTCCTGCCAATAGCGTTTGTCCTCACTGGAAGCTGGATAAACATCTGGCTCTACTTCGGCGGAACAAACCAGCTCCTAGCAGGCTTCGCCCTCACAATAGTCGCGGTCTACCTACTACAGCAGAGAAAGTCGGCATCATACTCGCTGATACCAGGAATATTCATGATGATTACAACGCTCGCGGCTATCGCGTATCAGGTCTATGTATTCACGGTCGCGACCTCGCAGGCAATGCTACTACACCCGACGCAGAACATCCTGAAGGAGGCTGCTGGAATAGGCGCTGTGCAGGCGGTTAACGGCTTCTCGGTGGTTGTGGGCGTCATAATGTTCATCCTAGGAATAGCGATGTTCGCGCTACTACTCAAAGCGCTGAGCAGAGCGAAGGCCGCTGCTGTCAAGCCAGCCCAATAGAAACTCCCCCCTAAATTATTTCTTGCATCTTGAATATACATAATCTATAAAGCTGAGAACAGCTACTATATTGACGAGCTTCTGATGTCGGAGAAGCGGTCAGGAGTATTCGGCAAGCTTAGGGACGCGGTGAAGCAAGTAACTTATGGCATGGCGCTTCACTCACAAGTAACGGGCGTCCTCAAAACCAGGATGTATATTGAGCATCTCTTCACGCTCATGATTCTGGGAGACATGCTGGGGCTCCCGATACTCCCCCCATACTACTCCCTCAGGCTCCTACCCTACACTATACCCAGCATAAAGTCCTGGAAGCATAGGTTCTACCGCGAGAGGGACTTCACCGACATAATCTACGGGTAGGGTGAAGCCATGTGATTGGGCTTCGCCAATACTTGGAGCAGAATAGCGAGACTAAGATGATAATCTTCGCGGGCAAGGGCGGGCTGGGCAAGACAACATGCAGCGCGGCTCTAGCATATCACCTAGCGGTAAACGAGGGGAAACGATGCCTCTGCTTCAGCACAGACCCACAGGCCTCGCTCAGCGACATCTTTGAGCGCGACATATTCGGGAAGGGAGAGATAGAGGTAGCCCCAAACCTATACGTCGTTGAGATAGATGCCGACAAGAGGATACGCGAGTATATTGAGGATGTGAAGAGGAAGATTAGGGAGATGTATAAGATGGAGGAGATTCCGCCTGAGATTGAGTCGTATATTGAGACCTCTGCTGTTGAGCCAGCTATGTACGAGTCAGCCACCTACGATGCTATGGCCGAATACCTGGCGGAGGGTAAGTATGATTACTACATCTTTGACATGCCGCCTTTTGGTCATGGTGTTAGGATGATAGCGATGGCCGAGATTCTGAGCATGTGGGTTGATAGGATAACAGACGCTCGTAAGAAGGCTAAGGAGTACGACGAGATAGCAGCAACCCTACGCGGCCAGCGCGTACTGAGCGAGGACAAGGTTCTTGAGGAGCTTTACGACATACAGAGGAAGCTGGGCTTCTTCAAGGACGTTATGCTGGACAGGAGGAAGACCGCCTTCTTCATGGTCATGACACCAGAGAAGATGTCCATACTAGATACCGAGAGGGCGCTGGATATGTTCAAGGAGCTTGGACTCACCCTCTCAGGGATAGTGGTCAACCAGGTCCTCCCAAGCAGGCTTGCCAACAACCCCTCTAAGCTCCTAGCCCACCGCGTTGAGATGCAGCAGAGATACCTTGACGAGATACGGCGGAAGTTCGGTGGGAAGGTTGTTTCGGTAATCCCGATGTTTGACCGCGAGCCGAAGGGGCTGAGCATGCTGGGCGAGGTCGCGAAATATCTCGTAAACCCGCCCACAGCCGTGTAGGTGGATGCCCATGCCTAAGGAAGCCCTCGTTAATGGCTTGAAGTACGTCTTCGTGGGCGGTAAGGGCGGCGTGGGAAAGACAGTCCTAGCCGCAGCCCTAGCTTATGAGCTGGCCGTGGATAACGGCAAGAAAACACTCCTAGTCTCGCTCAACCCAGTTCACTCCCTCTCAAGCCTCTTTGAGCAGGAGCTAAGCGGGGGTAAGGTAAGGCAGGTGGAAGGCTCGCCCAACCTCTACGCAATAGAGGTGGAGATTGAGGAGATAGTGGAGCGCTATAAGGAGAGGATGTCAAGCAGGCTGCGCGAGTTCTTCAGATGGGCTGAAGTCCCCCTAGACCCAGGCCCATTCATAAACATAGCAACCACCAACCCAGCTTTTCAAGAGGCGGCGATGTTTGACCGCGTTATGGATATAGTGGTGGACGAGAGCAGGGAGTATGACGCGATAGTCTTTGACACCGCAGCCGTTGCCAACGCGATACGCCTAATCGGCCTTAGCAAGCTCTACGGCCTCTGGCTCAGCAGGATGATACAGTCAAGGAAAGAAGCGCTGGAGACTAGGTATAAGCTGGCCGTGAGAAAGGAGAAGATACTGGAAGAGATTAGGAACGACCCTATAATAGCGGATTTGATGAGCCTCCATGAGAAGTTTAAGGTAACGCGGGGTGTTTTGACAGACCCCACGCAGACGGGCTTCTTCTTCGTAACGCTCCCGCAGGCGCTTCCCATCTCTGTCGTCAAGCGCTTCATAAGCATGGTGAAGGGCTTTGACATCCCTATTGGCGGTGTTTTCGTGAATAGTGTCCTCACGCGCGAGGAGGCTGAGCGCGACGCGACGGGCTACCTAAAGACCAAGCTGGAGGAGCAGAAACGCTATCTGGACATGGTCGCGGAGGAGCTGGGCGAATACATACGCGGCTATGTCCGCCTAGCGCCCCGCGAGATAACTGGAGTAGAAGCCCTCAGGAGCGTTATTGAGGATTTACATACTTTTAAGCCAGACTAACCATGAGCAGTGCGGGTGAGAAGTTCAGAATAGGCTCGCAGGGCAGGACGCTCAAAGAGAAGCTACGCGACCTCTTCTTCGGGATGTTCTACTACGGCATGCACCAGCAAATCATGCACACCGCCCAGAAGTACCGCGATATAGTCTATGTCTTGATTATGGGCGAGGCTCTAGGTATGCCCATACTTGGGAACTACTACACCCTACGTCTAATCCCCTACATAGTGGGTGATTTCATCAAGATTAAGGAGCTGGTAGCGCGCGAGGTTGATGTGCTGGAGCTTATGCATGAGGGCCACGCCGTCCACTAGCGTCCTTCCCCCAGAATCCTGAGGGCTTCCCTCCTTATGCTCTCAGCCGCCTCATCCAGAGAATAATCACCATCACATACCTTCCTGCCATTAACGAGTATCGCCGACTGGCTCCTAACCCTATGGCGTAGGCACTTCCACATACCGAGGGCTGAGGTGGCCTCTATCATCTTTATCTGCACATTCAGCGGAAGCCCGCTCAACAACGTCTTGAGCCGCTTAACCAGGCCAGCAACCCTGTAATGGCTCTCTATAACGTGGCGCGGATACTCCACAACCTGGTCAGAGAGGGGGCAGAACTCAGCCCCAGCAGCACCGAACTCATGCGTCAGAAGGTTAAAATGGGGACAATGGCCCAACGTGGTGGGATAGACATCAATAACCTCAATAACCAGCCAACGGGGCCCCGCCGACAACACCAGAAACAAATACGAAAAAGACTCTTATATCCTTTCCACCACAACACCTAAAGACAGCCCAACACGCGGAAGAAACGAGAACACGGGGCCGTGGTCTAGCATGGCTATGATACGCGGCTTGGGCCCGCGTGGTCCCCGGTTCAAATCCGGGCGGCCCCACATGAATCGGTGTTGAAAGTTATCTAGTATCGTTTCCCCCCTTTTGGCTATGGGTGTTGGTTTTGTTCGTTTTGGTGGTTTGTGTGGTGTTGTGGGGCCTGTTGCTGCTTTGGTTATGGTTTTCTGGGCTACTGCTGTCTCTCCCTGGTTTAGCTGGGAGACCAACGCTTTGAGCGACTTGGGTGTTAGTGAGGCTGCCCCAATCTTCAACACGGCGCTCATAATAGCTGGTGTCCTTAACTTCTTCTTCGCCCTGGCTGTGCGCTTGAGCCTCCCGCGAAGCAGGATAAACGCCGCTGGCAGTGTCGTGCTAATCCTTGGGGGAGCATCGCTAGCGCTCGTCGGAATATTCACGCTAGACTGGCCAGAGATACATAGGATAGTGGCTCTAGGCTACTTCATACTCTTTCCAGTGGCTATGATAATCCTAGGCGCTGGCCTGGTATCTGCGGGCAGGACGCTCTACGGCTCGTTCACCAGCGTCATGGGGATAGCCGCGCTTGTCGCAATCTTCGGCACGCCCTCGGAGGGGCTGGCCATACCAGAGATACTAGAGGCAATAGTGCTCTCGGCCTGGTCGGTAGTAACGGGAGCGCGCATAATGGTGCGCGCTGCTCTCTAGGCGTGTCTCCGCGCTATTGAGGCCGTGCCGATATAAGAGCCCAGCGTGGCGAAGCCGAATACCCAGTGCATAGTCTCCCTTATCCCGCCGTCGCCGCGCATGAACATATCAAGGCCAACCGCCCCCTGTATGAGTAGGAGAGCCAGCGTTATGATGACATGCCTCCTAACCCTGCCAGAGCCGCGTGAGAGCGGTATGCAGGCTAGGAGTATTACGAGGAGAACAACCGCTATCCCTATATGAAGCCAGACAAGCTGCCAGCCGCGCATAAACATATCAACGCCCACCAAGACCTGCACTACGGCTAGCACAGAGCCCAGCAAGAGAAGCCTAGCTAGAGACATAGACTCAGCAGCCAGGAACCTATATTTAACCAATCCTCCAAAACAAGCGAAAGAACCTTTACGGGAGGCTGGCTGCGCATCTTAATATAGGGAGAACAGCGGCTTTAGGAGATGAGCGCATGAGTATGAGCAGCACGATTAAGTACGTAATAGAGGCTAGGATTGAGGTTGATGGTCCAGTAGATAGGAATGACATAGTTGGTGCCATATTCGGGCAGACCGAGGGAATCTTCAGCTCAGAGCTAGACCTAAGAGAGTTGCAGAAGACTGGCAGGATAGGGAGGATAGAGATATCGGTCTCCTCACATGGCAATAAGGCGAGTGGGAAGATAATAGTGCCGACGAGCCTTGACAAGTTCTCCACAGCTCTCATAGCGGCGATGATAGAGTCAATAGACAGAGTAGGCCCATACCACGCCCGCGTCTCGGTGGAGAAGATAGAGGACACACGCGCGGAGAAGAGGAAGAAGATAGTTGAGCGCGCCAAGGAGATACTGGCGCTGTGGGAGAAGGAGAAAGCACCCGAAGATGATTCCGTCCTGCGCGAGCTTGAGGAGGCCATAGTCAAGACGCGCGTGGTTGAGTACGGCCCAGACAGGCTTCCAGCGGGCCCAGAGGTGGAGCAGAGCGACGAGGTGATAGTAGTAGAGGGGAGGGCTGACGTGATAAACCTCCTCCGCTACGGCTACAAGAACGTTATAGCGGTGGAGGGCGTTAAGGTTCCGAAGACGGTTGAGGAGCTGACCAAGAGGAAGAAGAAGGTAATCGCGTTCCTGGACGGCGATAGGGGAGGAGACCTAATACTGAAGGAGCTGCTACAGTTCTCAAAGGTTGACTTGGTGGCGCGCGCACCATACGGCAAGGAGGTTGAGGAGCTGACGGCGCGCGAGATTATGGAGGCTCTTGAGCATGCTGTAACGCCTGAGGAGGCAGTGAGGCAGAAGCTTCACGTAGCCGAGAAGCGCGAGGAGCTGCCGCAGGAGATTCGGAACTATCTCCGCGAGATAGACGGGACTCTCACAGCGGTTCTCATATCGCCAGACATGCAGGAGATTGCGCGGATACCCGTGAGCGAGCTGCCCACGAAGATAAGCGAGGAGAAGTCCGTCAAATACGTGGTCTTTGACGGCATAGTTACGCAGCGCCTAGTTGATGCTGCGGCCAACCTGAATGGGGAGGTCTATCTCATAGGCGTTCGTGTCGGGGACGTGCAGAAGAAGCCTGACAACATCAAGATACTTACGGCGCAGGAGATAGCTGGCTAGGAGCCGCCTGCTATAAGCGGGATAATCGCCACCTTGTCGCCTGGCTTGAGCCTCTCCTCTGGACGGAGAACCAGCTCATCGCGGACAACATAATAGACCTCTGGGTTTCTACCATACTCCCTTATCAGCTCCGCCGCTGTGCATTCTTTCTTAACCTCAACCACTAGGAATGATGGCATGGCTATGTTATTGTTCTAGGTGGCTGTAGTTATCTGTTTTGGGTTACTGGGGGTAGTGGGTACCGTAGCGTGGCTGCGAC
>WAQC01000022.1 GCA_015520425.1 Candidatus Pelearchaeum sp.
GCTCCATCCATTATGAGCTGTTCGCGGCCGACTAGGTAGCCCAGCATTATGGAGAAGTGTGTTTTCTGGTTTATCGTGGAACACAGCACTCGCCCGCGTCTTCCCAGCTCTTCAGGCGTTATGTGAGCAGCTAACATTTGGAATGCCTGTGGTGCCTTATAGTATAGGTTGTATAGGCCAACAGCAATATACGTATGGACTGGAAAGACAAAGCTCTCCAAGAGTGTTCGTTTAGATAATAGATTAACCAGATGATACTCAAATTTTTCTATCAGCGTGTTGGCTTCATCCATTTGCAAGGAGATTTACGCCTCCTCTATGTATATCTCCCCTACGTACCTACTTGCATCTATCACAATGTTTCTGCCGTCATTTAGGTCTATGTTCTTCTCTATTGTTGCTCCCATGATGCACGGTATCCGAAACTCGCGCGCTAGTATGGCTAGGTGAGACGTTACGCCGCCTGTTGTACAGATTATTCCTGAAGCGCGCATTAGCGGGATTGTCATGCCAGCAACCCCCGCGACTGGGACTAGGACTATCTTCTCTGCGCATTCCCCAGGCTTAAGCCTACGCAAGTCTGAGAGCGATTTGAGAACTTTAAGCCTGCCCCTGACTAGAGAGCTACTCGGAAAGGCCGTTATCCCCTCCCCTATTTTGCGGAGGCGCATAGCTTACCCTCCCGCCTCATAACGTTACGATACATATAGAGAGCGCTCATTATAGCTGATTTCACCACAGTCTCAGGTATGTAGAGACCCTTCCCTATCCACAGCGCTGGCATAGGTTTTCCATAATAGTCGTAGTCCAGCAGATATTTCACGCCCCTCTTCACAGGCTCCAAATCTATCTTCTCTATGTTGCTATGGTAGTAGAGGAGAGCCTGGATAGCGTATGCCGTCTCCTCAGGATTCCCGCCATTACTGCCCCAGGAGCCGTTATTATTCTGGCTCTCAAGAATCCACCTAACAGCACTAGACGCCATCTCATCATCTATGCCAGCCAACGCGATTACGGCATGGGAAGTTACATAGTATGGCGAGACATGCCACTTATCCTTCCAATAAGCTTTAGATATTCTCGTCTTTTTCAGAAAACGGACAGTCTTCTCAATCATGTCAGATGTCCGCGGTATCTTAGGACAGCGCTTCAACGCGTCAAGTATATGCACGTTGGCGCTAACCGAGGGGTCACGCTCAAAATAGAAACAGAGAAACCTATCCTCGGCTTCAAATGCCTCAAGTACGCTTACGTCAACCTTCTGCTTAAAATGGCATAAGACCGTGAGAACTACAGCGGTGTCGTCAGAGTCTTTAGCGCCTGAGATACGTGATATGCCAACCCCAGACGGGGTGAGGCACTGTTTCAAGTATTTTATGTGAAGTAGAATCTGGTCATTAACAGGCTGCTCCGCGAGTATGAAGTTATAGAGTAGCCAGGATTTCTCAAATATTTCAAACGGATATACATCAGCTATTGAGCCATTATTGTTGAGCCGCTCTACTGATTCAAGATATTCTAATGCGCGTCTATTCCCTATCTGGTTGAGTAGATATGCTGTGGCTGATGGCGAGTTGCTGACGCATCCTTCATCCGTAAAGAGCCTCACGGCCCTCTTTCTATCTATATTCTCGCCCATAAACTCGGCTGAAAACGATAATGTAGTGTTCCCAGTGTAGAGCAGGTCGCTCAGTATAGCTCTTACCTTACTGTCGCGGAGCTTAGCATAGTAGTGGAGGTCAAACGTTGGAACATCAAGCCTTAATTGGATAGCCTCCTCTATAAGAGTTGGGTAGAGAAGCTCAAAACCAACGGTGCTATGCTCCTCGTATCTTATCTTGCTGGCATTCTCCCAGAGATAGTCTAGACCAGCCATTATTCTGGTTTCGTATTTTCTTGGGTTTATCTCTGCCAGCGCTATTATCGCGGCGAGGGTGGAGATTACCCTATCGTGGTAGTATGGGTAGTCCTCACCCCAGGAGCCGTCTGGCTTCTGCATAGATATGAGCCAGATAAGTGAGCGCGGGAATACAGTGCCATTACCCAGTCGCGCGACATGCGCTGTATCATAAGCCACGCCCCGCATATACCCTAGGGAAGGGCCCCACCAAATCTCAGCTTCCCAAGGGATACGAATATCCATCATGACCCATGCTACGCTAATCCCTAGCCTGGCCTTCAATAGATTTCTGAGGCCTTTATAACGTTTAAATGAGAACTAAAAGGCAGTAGCGGTGAAGCGCGAAATTGAATTATGTAATATGGCTTAGTAATATTGGTGAGGAGCAGCTAGCGCAGGTTGGTGGCAAGGCGTTTAATATAGCCGCTCTGATTAAGGCGGGATTCAAAATTCCAGACGGGTTCTGCATAACCAGCGACGCGCTTAGAAGATTCCTAACCGAGAACAATCTCCATGAAAAAATTACGAAGCAGCTGGATGGAATATCAGCAGAGAATTTTGATGATATTATCAGGAGAAGCAGAGTTTTGAGACGCCTATTACGTAGGGGCAGGATACCACGCGCAGTTGAGCGTGAGATTAAAGCAGCATACACCAAATTATGCCACGATAAGAAGGCTGGAAGAACACCAGTTGCCGTACGCTCATCATCAGCTTATGAGGATATGCCAGAAGCGAGCTTCGCTGGAATACATGAAACTAAACTGAACGTCAAAAGCTTCAAAACGTTGATTGAGAGTGTTAAGAGTGTGTGGTTTTCACTATGGTCTCCCCAGGCCATACTTTACCGTGAGAAGTCTGGTTTTGACCATGTAAAAGCATCTATGGCGGTTATAGTTCAAGTAATGGTCTCTCCGAATGTTTCTGGGGTTATGTTCTCTGCCAATCCCGTGAGTGGGGATGAGAAGGAGGTTGTGATAAACTCGTGCTGGGGCCTTGGTTTGGGGGTGGTGTCTGGAGCAACCACACCAGACTCTTTTGTAGTGGATAAAGAAAGCCTAGAGATAAAGCAGTACCACATAGCCAAGAAGAGCAAGATGATAATCGCATCGCCCACAGGCGGCATACAGCGGGCACAAACACCGCGCGAAAAACGGGATAGCTGGTCATTATCACGTGAGCAGATAAGAAAATTAACAGAAACGTGTATCAAGGTTGAACAGCTATTTGGCATGCCTCAGGATATTGAGTGGGCAATATCAAGCGATGGTGAGATATACATTCTACAGTCCAGGCCTATATCTACACTTCTCTCAAAATACGATTGGCGCGACCATCGGTCTGTGTTTCAGAAGTCTATTGAGTCGGCTATTGAGGATGAGCTTGCAGAGTATATGGATGAGATAAGGAGGAAAGACCGCACAACCACTTCGCAGGAGGCTGCCAGACTAGCCGAGGAGTGGCAACAGAAAGTAGTTCCAAAGATTCTAGAGGATGTAAGAAGAATAGAGGATGTCAAGCTTGAGCGGCTTAGTAACGATATGTTGGCAGACTTGCTGGAGGATTCGGTTAAGATAAACCAGCAACATTTCACTCTCCGTGTTAAGATTGGTGCGCTGATTGAGCTTTCGCTGTCGCGTCTTGAGAGTGTGGTGAAGCAATTTTATCCTGAGTTGGATTATACTGCTCTTCTGTCTGGTTTTGGGACTAGGGACTGGGAGGCTGGTGTAATGCTGTGGCAGCTTTCGCAGGAGGCGCGGAATATCCCTAGGGTAGTTGATGCGCTTAGAATAGGAGACACCAGTGAGGCGATTAAGCGGATTGGGCAGGATGAAGAAGGGCGGAGGTGGCTTAGGTTGTATGAGCGTTTTCTTGAGGAGTTCGGCCATCTCTCACCAGCTAGATGGGACGTGATGGCCAAAACATACGCCGAGGATGCTGGGATTATCTTCAGCATAGTAAGGGGCTATGTGGAGGAGGGCGGGGTTTCTCCTCTTGAGTCTAGAGAGAAGCTGGTAAAGGAGAGGGAGAGGCTCGTTCAGGAGACCCTCAACCGCGTTCCCGCCGAGCTACTAGGAGAGCTCAGAGAAGCCCTAGCTATAGCGCAGCGAAACTACCCGATTAAAGAAGACCGCAACTTCTACTATCTTCGCTCCCTAGCTGCTGTTCGTCGCGTTGTCTTACATGCTGGCTCTAGACTTTATGATGCTGGCCACCTAGACTCTCCTGAAGACGTGTTTTTCCTAGCTTATGAGCGGGTTGTAGCTGCTCTACGTGGGGATACAGAGGGTATAAGGTTAGAAGCCAGAAGGAACAGGTTAAGGTATCTTGAGAGAAGTCAAACAGGCTCCTCATTAGCCATGTTGCATGAAAAGTGTAGGAGGCTAGAGTATAGGGATGGGAGGCGTGTGTTGCGTGGGTTTCCCTGCGGGGGTGGCGTGGTTGAGGGACGGGCTAGGGTTCTACGCTCACTCCACCGCTTAGAGAAAGTTAGACGCGGCGACATAATAGTATGCCCAGCAGTCTCACCAGGCTGGAGCCCAATACTAAACACGGTAGGAGGACTAGTATCAGACCTAGGTGGGCCGTTATCACACGCAGCAATACTGGCTAGGGAGTATAAGCTCCCAGCCGTCGTTGGCACCGCGCTAGCAACCAAACTGATACCAGATGGATGCCACATAGTTTTGGACGCTGACAAGGGGCTTGTCTGGTTTTAAGGACTCCATGACTCCCATTTTTGGGAAGTGTTATAATAGTGTGCGACGGTGAGGTAATATAATGTCTGCTAAGCGCCGCGTGAGAACCCGCGCAACTCTGCACGGTAAGCGCGTATATTCTCCTGTTGGAATAATCGTCTCAAAGCAAGTCGTTATACAGCCTGACAGCGTCATAGTTATACCCCTTCTAGACGGGGATAGGATACTCATGATTAAGCAGTACAGACCACTGGCGGGTAAGACTCTCCTGGAGCTACCTGGCGGCAGGGTAGTGGGAGACGAGCCGCGAGAACACGCGGCAAAGCGAGAGCTGTACGAAGAGACTGGATACCAAGCTGGAAGAATTAAGCATCTCTTCACATTCCTACGCGCTCCAAGCTTCACACCACAACGAGTACATACCTATCTGGCCACGAAGCTATCACGGAAACTCCCAGAAAGTAATGAATGGTCTATTAACTTGGTTGAGATTTCTCTGGAAGATATCCGTAAAATGATATTGTCAAAAAAGATTGAGGATGGAAAGACGATATGCGCGTTATCGTATTTCATGCTGTGGCGGGGGAGATGACATGGGTGAGAGACGTTTAAGGCGTTTAGGTGAGATGCGCTATTCAAGGAATGGCGCTATACTTCTGATTAACGAGAAGGGCGAGGCCTATATTGTTGATGATGCTGTTGTTGATATTTGGAGGCTGGCAGACGGTAGGACGGTCAGTGAGATGACTCGTATAGTGGCCTCAAAGCTCAGTTACCAATACAGAGGATTGAAGGAGCAGCTAAGACGGCTCGTTGATATTCTGGTTGAGTGTGGGCTTCTTTCGCGGGTGAAGTGATTAGAGGGCTATGTAGGTCTTGGAGCCTTGACAGCGGAGGCTGCTGTTTATAACAGGAATATAAAACTCATAATTATTCAGGCCCTACTATCTAACCTACTTTTCTTCATACCCATCATGACGCTCTTCCTGCTTGAGCGGGGGCTAAATTATCTCTACATATTCCTGTTCGGCGCACTCTCTTCATTCAGCACCGCGGCGTTAGAGCTTCCCTCAGGTATTTTCGCCGATAAGAGAGGAAGGAAGAACGCGCTTATACTGGCTAATCTCCTACTCCTACTCTTCACAATACTACTATACCTTGCCGACAACATCTATGTCTTCTTGCTCGTAGCCCTGTTGTGGGGTGCAGCGTCAGCTATGCAGTCTGGTGCAGGCGAGGCGATAGTCTATGAGAGCCTACAGCTCGCAGGCCGCGAAGGTGAGGCTGAGAAAGTTTTTGGCAAGATATACGCAGCCGAGCTGGTAGCTGCACTCATAGCGCCGCCAGTAGGCTCGCTGGTTGCCTCAATAAGCGGCTACGCCGCCCCTGTAATATTATCATCACCATTAATGGCGGCCTCACTTGTAGTAGTTCTCGCATTAAAAGAGCCAGAGATTAAACAAAGAGCTACCCAGCCAGTGAGCTATCGCCTATTGATACGTGATGCGCGGGAGGTGATTTTTGACTCGCGGCTGCGGCTGATAATCCTGAACCAAGCAGTTGTCGCGGTAGTAGTGCGCATGATATATCATCTTAACCAGCCGCATTTCCTGCTTAGCGGGATAGATGTAGCATATTTTGGGCTGATATTCGCCGCCGCAACGGCGGCCTCGGCGGTTTTCGCCATGTCATCAAAGCGCGTGGAGCAGGTTCTCGGCGTTGGATGGACAATAGCCATTACCGCGTTCATCCCAGCACTCGCATACATAACACTATCTCTAACCACAATCTCATGGCTCTCCGCAACTGGCTTCATAACAATAGTAGCATTCCGCCAATTGCGGGAGCCGCTTCTCACAGCCTACCGTAACAGGCTGATGAAGAGCGAGAGCAGAGCTACCATGATATCTGCCGCAGAGCTTATAACAGCCCTAATCGGCCTAGGGCTTAAGCCGCTGATAGGAGTATTGGCCGACCAAAGCCTAATGCTAGCGCTCGCGGTATGCGGCGGTATCCTAGTAGCCGCGCCCCTCGTCTTCAGGGTAACCAGCGCTACGCTAGCTAGGAAGGTTGAGGAGCTGGTTACGGTAACATGCGGCTCATGTGGAGGCCAGACATTCTTGGGGAAATACTGTATGAATTGCGGCTTCCCCATATCAGGAGTCTCGCCCACCATAAGGATAGAAAAAGATACATCATCCAAGATGATTGCCAGAGAGAGGCGCGAGATGGGGAACATCTATGTATGGTGGTCGCGGCTCATAGACACTCTACTGGAAAAACGATGCAGCCCCCAGGTCTTCCTATCAATATACAACGACTATAGGATAAGGATGGGGCTGATGTATCAGGAGCGGCTAAACCAGATTAGGCGCATAGAGGAGAGGATAGCAGAGTTATTGGATAAGATTGATAGAATAAGCCAAGAAGAGTCGGAGGAAGCATTTTCAGAGGAGAAGTATAGGGAGAGCATGACGCGTATAGATGAGGAGGTGAAAGAGCTTCGTAATGCTCTAGACACTCTACAAAACCCATTAAACCTAAGTTTAGATGAGATACGCGAGTTTCAGCGCAATCTTGAGGAGAAGCTAGTGAGGTTGGATAAGACATCCCCCGTAGAGCTGGGTATTGATGCTGCTATGATTGAAACAATTAAGCGCGACATTCTGAGCGTTCTTGAGATTATACAGCGCATAGAGGAGCATCGTTTAAAGAAAGAGAGAAATAAAGAGGATAATTATTAACTCCTAGAATACTAGCTCCGTCGGATAAACTTCTATACCATTTTGGGTAATCCTGTATGGGTGTGGCTGCACATCATGAGCCACTCCACGCATCTTCTCAACCTGTATAGAATTCACTATACCAGTAGGCTTTAGGACGCGTCTCATTATTATAACACCCTGAGCCAGATACTCCTCAAACTGATACCGCCTATCAGTCCCCGTCTCAACAAGCTCGGATAGGTAGAGAGTTGTGCATCCTAGCGTGGCCACGCCCTCCATCAAATCCATCACCGCTGTCCGCCTCTCGGCCTCATCAGGATACTGCAACAAGAACGAGGATATGGGGTCTATGACTAGGCGCTTGGCGTGAAGCTCCCGCGCGTGGTTCTGTATAGCATCTATCAACGAAGCCAGTGAGAAGTCCCGCTTACCTATTGCGAAGGCACCTATCTTAACAGTCCCAGGAATGTGCCTTATGGGTGAAGCATCTATCAGGGCTAGACGCTTACTCTTTATATCACTCTCCAAATCTATCCCAACACGCCGCATGTTACGTATGAGAATATGGGGAGCTTCATCAAGCGAGATATAGATACCGTTCTCACCTATACTAGCCCCATAATGTAGGAACTGGAGAGCCAGCGTCGTTTTTCCAGAGCCAGGGCTACCCAGCAGGAAAACATGATAACCCTCAGGTATTCCCTGCCCCTCCAACAGCTCATCAAGCCCTGGGACGCCAGTCTTCACAAACCTAAACTCACTTCCGCTCATAGCTACCTTCCCGTATCTAAACGCCAAACACTACATCCCAACTATATATATTAATACATGCGATAGCATGAGAAACGGGTAATGTGTTTTGAATCCTCCTATAATTGACTTGCATGAAGACATATCACTCTACTATGTTTCTGGTGGCTATGCGTTTAAGTTCCCGCTAGCCAACTTTGAAGAAGACCTAGAGAAGCGGCACGGTGATATACCGAAGTATAGGAGAGCTAACGTAAAGTTGGTTTTTGCTTCAATAGCGCCGCTTGTGAATACGTTAAACGAGTATAGGTTGCAGCAGCAGACGCTAGGCTATAAAGCCCAGCTCAGCGCTCTAAGAACACGCGCAGCAACCCTAATGACGTTAGAGCACATCAAGACCTATCTAAACCTCCTAAAAATGCATAAAGAACATCTTAAACACGTTAAGATGATAGTGGATGTTCAAAACATTATAC